>JAKOWL010000185.1 GCA_029781535.1 Pseudomonadota bacterium | reverse complement strand
CATAGCTTTTCTCGCCTGATCCCAGTCCATCATTTCGTAGGCCGATACCAGTTGAGTCAGGCCATTCTGAATTTTCAGCGTATGGTCATTAAGAAACCTTGAAGTCATATCTGCTTTCCTGCCGGCAAGAGCCTGCTGGATCGAAATAAAGGCCTTCGTAACATCCTGGAGCATGGGTAGCATCTCCTCGAATCTTCCCTGGGCAAATCCGGTGCGGATATACTCGATCCCACTCTGCAAAGTTTCAGCCAGATCCAATGACTGTTGGATTACCTCAAAATTATTTCTCATCGACCAGTCTCCCCATTTGAAGCAAAAGATTTTTCAACCCGATAAGTTAAAAGAGACCCTGGCAAGCCAGGGTCTCTTTTGCCCAACGATGATTACCCGAGGAGCTGCAGTACAGCCTGCGGCATCTGGTTGGCCTGGGCCAGCATCGCGGTGGCCGCCTGGGAAAGGATGGCCATCTTGGTAAACTCCATCATCTCCTTGGCCATGTCCACATCGCGGATGCGGGACTCGGCGGCGGTCAGGTTCTCGCTGGAAGTACCCAGGTTGTTGATGGTGTGCTCCAGACGGTTCTGGAACGCCCCCAGTTTGGAACGTTCAGCGGAAACCTTTTCAATGGCATTATTAATTACGGTGATGGCTGCCGATGCTTTTTCGTGGGTGGTTACATCCAAGGCATACTCAACCTCGTTGTTATCCGTGCCATTGGTTACATTACGAACCGTTGTGAACTGTGCATCTTCTACACCTTCAACCGTGGCACCGGCCTCTTTTCCAACGATACCGAGTGCGTACGCACGCATGTCACCGATATCGATCTGCATGCTCTGGCCCTGGTTGGCACCAATTTGGAACTTGGCAACAAAGTTACTTTGAATACCGCCGTCCTGGATACTGATCTTGTTGCTAGCTTCCCCGGCTTCTTTGGCCTCAATCACGATAGCAGTAACAGCAGGTGCAGTGCCTGTTCCATCGCCAAATTTTGTTGTGCCATCACCTTGCACAATTGTAACTCCATCCAATTTTGAACCTAACTGCTTTGCGATCGTTTGAGCCAACACTTGAGCGTTATTAGCAGTGGCATTTATCGCTTCACTGATGTTTATGCCGATCGCTTCTCCGGTATAAACACCTTCGTCAGCATTATAAAACTCGATTTGCTGGCCATTAATGGTCATGCCTTTCCCAACTAAGGCTTTAATAGCATTTACATCCATTCCTGCAAAGTCAATTGCCTTAAACGCTTTAGTTTCCGTAGTGGAGCCAATACTTGCAGCAGCTCCAGTGCTTATGTTAGTCACAGCTGATACTGCACCCATGTATCCCTTTCCGCCAGTAAATTCCCCACCTGCCGTAACAACAACATTGGCTGCAGAACCACCGACTGTATAATTACCGGCCAGTGTTTCGTTTTTCGCAATAACTTGTGACAATGCATCACGGACCGCTGTGGCAAGAGCGTCAGCCGAGAGTGTATTAGTGGCGTCCGAATTATAGTTGATGGTTACTGAGTTTGCAGTAACACTGTCAGTATCAACTACAGCAGTACCTGCAGTTGTACCCGTGGTGTCCTTAACAATATTAATGTCGATAACTTGACCGTTCAGATTTAGTTGGATGGTTCCTGAATTATCGGCCGCGCCTTGACCTGACATGGTAATGGTTTGGGTTGCGTTGGTGTGAACAATTTGACCTCCGGCCAAGGTGCCGTCCACGTTGGCAACACCAGTTTTTGCAATGTTTACTTTACTATCGCCTTTCAGCATTTTCTGAGTGTTGAATTCGGTGGTGTTACCGATACGGTTGATCTCAGAAGACAACTGATTGATCTCCTTCTGAATCTCATTACGGTCAACTCCAACGTTGGTGTCGTTAGCAGCCTGGGTAGCCAATTCGCGCATGCGCTGGAGTATACTGTGCGCCTCGTTCAGAGCACCCTCAGCGGTCTGAATCATGGAAATGGCGTCCTGGGCGTTGCGGCTGGCCTGATCAAGTCCACGGATCTGTGCCCGCATCTTTTCGCTGATGGCCAGACCGGCAGCGTCATCGCCGGCACGGTTGATCCTCAAGCCGGACGACAGTTTCTCCAGAGCCTTGCTCTGCGAATTGTTGTTGATTGTCAACTGGCGGTAGGTGTTAAGAGCTGAAATATTGTGGTTGATAATCATTTAATATACCTCCTTGTTTTTTACTCGGAAGCCTCCCTGCTTCCAAAAACCTTATCCAAAACCGAAACTTTGGCGGTTCTGTCTCTCCCCCTTTCTTCTCATTCCAAAATAGGTCTCTGTTGCATATATCGTTAATTGTTTGATAAATGTT
>JAKOWL010000166.1 GCA_029781535.1 Pseudomonadota bacterium | reverse complement strand
CCGGATACTTTTGCGATGCGGGTCGAGTTTTTAAATCACCTGATGCCGCTGTTGGCTGACAAGCCTCTGGTGGGTGCACAGTACCGGCAGACAGTCGAGGCGCTCATGGATAGTATCCCTGAAGCGGATTGGCCGGAAAGTCTGGTTGTGGCTCGCGAATATTTCCCTTTCTGGATCAATGATATCAAAGCAGTGACGCTGTTGAGTAAGGTGGTGACAGAAGATGCCTTGCCCATTGACTGGAAGCCGATGCATGTTGAGTTGGCGCATTTATGGAACACTGTGGACCAGGAAAAGTTTGGTACCGCAGAGGCCTGGGCGATCAAGGCCTACACCAAAGCATTGCGTGATGAACAGGCTGAGCAGAACCTGATTGATACACGCTTGAAACTCGTCAAGATATTGCTTGTACGTATCAAAGACGCCCCTGTAAAAGATAACAAGGCTTACCGCATCGCAGTTGATGCTACTTTACCCTTGTTTGAACTCAAAAAGAATCGTCGCCTGTTCCTGGTGGTTGTACGTGAGTTTTTCCATTTCTGGTCCGGTAATCCGGATGCCGAAAAATACATTCTCAACAGCAATACCGTCAGTATGGTGTAATTGCACTTAATAAGTGCAATGCACGCACCATAGCACTACAATGGTGCATTTTCAAAGGAAATAATTTTTCGATTCTTTTAAAATCATAAGCTTAGCCTCTGGCTTGCTTTTTGCTTTTTAACACGCGCATTTGCTTAGGCGTTATCTGGATAAAAGCAGTTAGGAGACTTAAATGGAAGCACAGGTTGCTGGCCTGGTGTCAGCGGGGGATGTGTTATTTGTGTTGCTGGGCGCCATCATGGTGCTGGCGATGCACGGCGGTTTTGCGTTCCTGGAGCTGGGGACGGTCAGACACAAGAATCAGGTCAATGCTCTGGTCAAGATCATGGTGGATTTCTCGATTTCCACCATTGCCTATTTTTTTATCGGTTACAGCGTCGCTTATGGGGTCAATTTTCTGCATGGCGCAGATACATTGGCCGCCAAGAATGGTTATGACCTGGTCAAGTTCTTTTTTCTGCTGACATTTGCGGCAGCGATTCCGGCGATCATCTCAGGCGGTATCGCCGAGCGTGCCAAATTCAATCCGCAATTGGCTGCCACGTTCGTGCTGGTTGGTTTTATCTATCCGTTTTTTGAAGGGATTGCCTGGAATGGCCATTTTGGCTTGCAGGCAATGCTGGAAAGCAGCTTTGGCGCGAAGTTCCATGACTTCGCCGGTTCTGTCGTCGTACATGCGATGGGTGGATGGATCGCCCTGCCAGCGGTCATCCTGCTAGGTGCGCGGAGGGGGCGTTACAGCAAGGATGGACGCCTGCATGCCTATCCTCCATCGAATATCCCGTTTCTCGCCTTAGGCGCATGGATGCTGACAGTGGGCTGGTTTGGCTTCAATGTGATGTCAGCCCAAAGCATACAGGGCATCTCCGGCCTGGTAGCGGTAAACTCCCTGATGGCGATGGTCGGCGGTACGTTAGCTGCTTTGGTGATAGGCAAGAACGACCCTGGTTTCGTGCATAACGGCCCGCTGGCAGGGTTGGTCGCCGTATGTGCCGGTTCGGATGTCATGCATCCTCTGGGCGCGCTGGCAACAGGCGCTATGGCCGGATCCCTGTTCGTATGGGCGTTCAATATGACGCAAAACAAGCTCAAGATCGATGACGTGCTTGGCGTATGGCCTTTGCATGGCTTATGTGGTGCATGGGGCGGCATTGCGGCTGGCATCTTTGGCTTGAAAGCATTGGGTGGTGCTGGCGGCGTAGCGTTCATGTCTCAGCTTGTCGGCACATTTTCCGGGATGGCTATCGCTTTGATTGCAGGTTTTTCGGTCTATGGCTTACTCAAGAAGTTCGTGGGGATTCGTCTGGACGCAGAAGAGGAGTTTGATGGCGCAGACTTGACCATTCATAAGATCAATTCGACGACCGAAGATTAGTATCAAAGAAGCCATGAAAAAGCCCGGATATCCGGGCTTTTTTATTTACTCCGCTCGCTTGGCTTCAAACGGATGAGATGTGTTCTTGTATTCAGCTAACAGTTTGTCGATATTCGGTTCACCGTTGACCGCATTCTTGATGGCTTGCTTGGTAGCTCGGTAATTCCAGTCCTGCACCCGTTCATCCATATCAGCCCGCGTACTGATGTAGACGCCGACGCAAATGAATATGTTTTCGACCTCTTCTTTTGGAATGGTGCCATCGGCTACGCTATCCATTACTGCCATAGCCACGCCACGCTGTGCTGGCCCGAACATTTGTACAGCCTGCTTCTCATTTTTGATAGTGACCTTGTTGAACATCACGGTAGCAGGCTTGACCATCATGTTGGGAGCCACGATTGCCAACAGTCCATTGGCACCGTGCTTCTGGTCGGTCAGCGTTCTGCAAAACGCTTCTTCTGCATAACTGCCACGCGGCCCCATCACCAAATCGATATGCGCCACATTGCGAAGGTCTGGGCAATTCTCTATACCGGGACGGTTTTCAACCACCAGAGCTTCGCCTACCAATACACGATCAATTTTAGCCATTTTATATTCCTCCTCATCTGTTGTTGTTCAGGAACTCTTCTTAAATTATAAGACAGTCCAGACAATGAAAAGTGCGGCACATGCTAAACTAATGTATGCCAAATTTTCATGTCATCATTCCAGCCGCCGGTGTGGGCAACCGCATGGCCAATGTGCTCCCTAAACAATATATCGCGCTGGCGGGCAAACCCTTGGTGGCGCACGTCATCAACACATTTTTTAACCATCCGGTGATTACCAGCATTCATCTGGCATTGAGCCCGGACGACCAGTTCTGGCGGACGCTGACACTGAATCCTGACAGCAAGCTGCGCTTGCATTACTCAGGCGGCGCTACACGCAGCGAGACTGTATTGAACACGTTGAATGCGATACAGGCCGCTGACGATGACTGGATATTGGTACACGACGCAGCTCGGCCCGGGTTGACCGCCGAGGCATTGACCAGATTACTGAACACTTTACTGAACGATACAGTTGGCGGACTGCTGGCTTTGCCTGTGGCAGATACCTTGAAATTGGCACAGGGGGAGAACCGTATCCAGAATACGGTTCCCCGCCAAGGCTTGTGGCGTGCGCAGACACCACAAATGTTTCGCTATGCTACCTTGCATCAGGCGTTGACACAGTTTTCCGGTACGCCGACGGATGAATCTGAAGCAGTAGAAGCATTGGGCCTGCAGCCTAAATTGGTGGAAGGTGAACTGCGCAATCTCAAAGTGACATATCCGCAAGACTTGGCCTTGCTGGAAACCTTGTTTGCGGCGGATAAAGCGAAAGGTGAAGCATGAGAATCGGGCATGGCTTTGATGTGCATGCGCTGATAGCAGGGCGTAGATGCATCATCGGTGGGGTGGATATCCCGCATGACAAAGGACTGGATGGGCATTCCGATGCGGACGTGCTGCTGCATGCAATCTGTGATGCATTGCTTGGCGCCGCTGCACTGGGGGATATAGGCAAGCATTTTCCGCCCACGGATATGCGTTATAAGGGTATCGATTCTCGCACTCTGTTGCGGCACATTGTCGGTTTGCTCGAGGACAAGGGTTTCAGTGTCAATAACATCGATGCGACCGTCATCTGCGAAGCGCCCAAACTCAGCCCGCATACTGCACAGATGTGTGCCAATATCGCTACGGATTGTGGCGTGAATATCGGTCAGGTCAACGTCAAAGCCACCACCACCGAGAAACTTGGCTTTACCGGCCGCAAGGAAGGTATCGCCGCCGAGGCGGTGTGCACGATAGTTTCTGCTAAATAACCATGTTCAGCTGGTTCGAGCGCTTAGTCAGCCCGTTTCCTGAAACCTTGGTTCAGGCGCCACCCAGGCGTTTCTGGCCTTTTGTGTGGGCGGCCACACGCGGCATGCGACCATATATTCTTGTCATGGGCTCGCTCACCGCCTTCATTGGTGCATTTGAGGCTTTTCTGTATGCCATGATGGGCGGAATCGTGGACTGGCTCAGTCATATCCCGCGTGAGACCTTCTGGCAGCAGCAAACCGGTTATTTGATGGCAATCGGATTGTTGCTGGTAGGCAGCACTTTGCTGGTGTTTGTGCAGACGCTCACCAAACATCAAACATTGGCGGGTAATTTCCCGATGCGGGCGCGCTGGGTGTTTCATCGCCTGATGCTGAACCAATCGCTCAGTTTCTATCAGGATGAATTTGCCGGTCGCGTGGCTACCAAAGTGATGCAGACCGCGCTTGCGGTACGGGATTTCTGGTTTACCGTCGCGGACATCATGGTATATGTGCTGATCTATTTTGCGACAATGGTCTCTGTAGCCGCCAGTTTCGATGCGCGTATCATGTGGCCGTTCATGTTCTGGATGCTTTGTTACAGCGGAGCGCTAGCCTATTTTGTGCCGCGCTTGAGCAAGGTCTCGCAGCAGCAGGCGGATGCGCGTGCCATGATGACCGGCCGCATCAGCGACGCCTATACCAACATCAGCACGGTCAAGCTGTTTTCCCACGCAGGGCGCGAGGCCGAATATGCACAAAGCGCGATGCGCGAGTTCCTGACTACTGTACATAAGCAGATGCGCCTGGTGAGCTGGGCAGAAGTTATCAATCATTTCTTGAGCATGTGCCTGGTAGTTTCCAGCACTGGTGCGGCACTTTGGCTGTGGAGCAAAGGCGAGGTGACCGTGGGCGCGGTGGCAGCGGTTGCCGCCATGGCGATACGCCTCAATGGTATCTCGCACTGGGTGATGTGGGAAACGACCTCTTTGTATGAAAATGTGGGGACAGTGCAGGATGGTATCAACACGCTCTCACAGCAGCACAACATTGAGGATGCCCCTGATGCCAAAGCGCTGCAGGTGAGCAAAGGGCACGTCAAGTTCAAACGCATAGATTTTGCCTACCCCTCGCAGAGCCAACTTCTTAGTTGCTTTCAGCTCGATATTCAACCAGGAGAAAAGGTTGGCTTGGTCGGCCGCTCTGGCGCGGGCAAATCCACCATCGTCAATCTGCTGCTGCGGTTTTACGATGTGCAGGGCGGACAGATACTGATTGATGGGCAGGACATCAAGGGAGTCACACAAAACAGCCTGCGTGCGCAAATCGGCATGGTCACGCAGGATACGTCACTCTTGCATAGAAGCGTACTCGAAAACATCACCTACGGACGTCCTGATGCGACAGAAGAAGAGGTGATTTCCGCTGCCAAACGCGCCGAGGCGCACGATTTCATCATCAACCTGAAAGATGCTAAAGGCCGCTCTGGCTACGATGCCCATGTGGGTGAGCGCGGCGTCAAACTCTCAGGCGGGCAGCGCCAGCGTATCGCCATCGCCCGCGTCATGCTGAAAGACGCGCCGATACTGATTCTGGACGAAGCCACCAGCGCGCTGGATAGCGAAGTGGAAGCAGTTATCCAGCAAAGTCTGTATCAGTTGATGGAAGGTAAAACAGTAGTCGCCATCGCGCACCGCCTTTCCACCATTGCCGCGATGGATAGACTCATCGTGCTAGATAATGGCAAAATCGTGGAGCAAGGCACACACAAACAGCTGCTTAAACAAAAAGGCCTATACTCATCGCTATGGGCAAGACAAAGCGGCGGCTTCCTGGCAGAAGATTAAGGAGAAAACATGAGCGAAATCGAATCCAGACCACCTTTTCCGCCATTCACACGCGAGACGGCGATACAGAAGATACGCATGGCGGAAGATGGCTGGAACAGCCGCGACCCGCAACGCGTGTCGCTAGTTTATACGCCGGATTCTCAATGGCGCAATCGTGCTGAGTTTCCCAAAGGCCGCCAGCAAATCGTCGAATTTCTCACCAGAAAGTGGGCGAAGGAGCTGGATTACCGCCTTATCAAGGAGCTATGGGCGTTTGATGGCAACCGCATCGCGGTGCGCTTTGCCTACGAATGGCACGATGACTCCGGACAATGGTATCGCTCTTACGGCAATGAGAACTGGCAGTTCAACCTACAAGGCCTGATGGAACTGCGCTATGCTAGTATCAATGATCTACCCATCAAAGAAAGCGAACGCAAGTTTCACTGGCCGCTCGGCAGAAGGCCGGATGACTATCCGGGGTTGAGCGACCTTGGGTTGTAGAGCGCCTGTCTGTGTTTGTAACCGCGTGCTCAGTGCAGCATCGATAAAATCAGGAATATCAGGAATCCCAGGAAAAATGTTGCTGTGATGTAAGCATTGTCAGGTAGTTGGTGCGCTTCATGCAAAAGCTCTTCTGTCACCAAATAGAGTAATGCTGCCAAACCAAAGGCTAACAACAAAGGGATGCTGTTGGCAGGTATAAAATGAATGATGAAATGACTTGCTACAGCACTAGCAACCACGGTGGAAGCCAGTGCCGTGATAATTAACATGCTATTTATACGTTGTATTGTGGATTGGCTCAGACTGGTTGATAAAGCCAAACCTAAAGAGAACATTTCCAAACCTAATGCGATAGTCAAAAATTGGCCAGCTTGTTCATTTGCAGCAAAGCTCACCCCAATTAAGAAGCCATCGACTATTACGTCAACAGCAACAGCCCCCAGGATGGCGACGGGTATGCCAGCCTGTTTTGCATCATGTTGTTTTTCTTCAGCCTTTTCTGCATAAGCTCGGATAAATAGCATTAGAATGACGCCGATGCTAAACCCAATGGAAACTTCAAGTGCTTGATGGCTTTTGCTGATTTCAGGAAGCATGTCAACCGCTACAACAGCAAACACGACCCCTGCTGCAAAATGTTGAATAATGGAATGCCAAGTGTTGGAAGGTTGCCGAATATTCGCGATGAATCCGCCAAAAATGAAGGTGGCGAAGGGAACGAGGGCATAAAGCAAAATTGATTGCATGAGAGATTATTCTTTTAAAAAGTAAAGCTGCATAATAAAGGATGATTGAGCGACTAGTTAAGTTTTCAGCAACACAATCACTGCACCACTGCCACCGTCTTCCGGCTTGGCTTGAGCATAGGCGATGACTTCGTCACGCTGCATCAGCCAGCTGCGCAGTTTGTGTTTCAGCACTGGTTCGCGGTTGCGTGAGCCAAGGCCTTTGCCATGTACGATTCTTACACAACGGATGCCACGTTTTTTGCAGGCGTTGAGGAAATCCGCTACGTACATACGCGCTTCGTCGCTCACTAAGCCGTGCAGGTCGATTTGCGCCTGCACCACCCAATGCCCGCGCCGCAATTTACTGAGGATGGCAGGGGAGTGTCCTTCGCGCAGGTAGAGCAGTTCTTCGCCGCTTTCGATCTCATGTGCAGGCACATAATCGTCGCTGAGGGAATCGCGCAGCGCCTGCCTCTCATCGCGAATGAATTGTTTTGGGATGGGTTTGGCGCGTTTGACTGGTGCGTGTTTGGGTTCCGCTCTTAGTGGACGGGCGTCTTTTACCGCCTGGCGAAAAAGTAACAGTTCGTCATTTTTATCTTGATCCATAACCTTAAGTAATCTGACAAGAATTTTCTGTAATTTGATGTATATCAATCATACATAGTTTCAGTATATACCCATATGGGCTATTGTTTTCATCATGCGATAGACTAGGATACACACCATGAATTAAGGATATAAATTCAATAATTTTATTAAGGAGGTAAGATCATGTTAAATAAAAGTTGGTTGTTAATCGCAGGCGTTCTTCTTTCAGCGAGTGCGCAAGCTGGTATTTTAAAAATTAATGAAGCAGCATTTACCCCAGAAGCAGGGAAGATTACTTTCTCTGAGAAAGCATATGGTACACAGAACCCAGTGTACGCTCCAGGTGACTACGGTGGTGCTGCCGGTGCGCCAACCGTAAGTTTTGGCGGATATTTTGTTGGTCAGTCAATGGGCGGTGGTGCATGTGGCGGCGCGCCAAGCGGCTGTGTGGTCGGTTCGCCAACTGGCACATTAGCTCTGGATGCCAACTCACCTAAAACCTTTATTACAGGTGATGGTGCAAACCCAACTTCGCCAGTATTGTCTGGTAGCCCAACATTTAATGGACCAGTGTCTATTCTGTTTGATGTTGATTTGG
>JAKOWL010000161.1 GCA_029781535.1 Pseudomonadota bacterium | reverse complement strand
GTCAGCCAGGGCTTTTTCATCCTTATCATCAAAGATGCCGGATTTACGCCCGGTGCCCATAAAGGTACCGATGGTATCAAATGTATCGGTCAGGGAGAAGGCAAACACGGTGATAATCACAGCGAATATTTTGGCAGGATCCGCAAACAGCCCGGAAAAATCAAACTGCCAAAATGTCTGCGATACGGAAGTGACCGAATGTCCGGAGCTCATGGATAGGTCAATGCCCATGTTAATGCCCAACACGGTTTGTGCAAAGATACCGATCAGCGTAGTGCCTACGATACCGATCAGAATGGAGCCTTTCACTTTGAGCACCATCAGAACGGTGATAATCACGATACCGATTACGGACAACACAACCGATGCGGATGCAAAATTGCTGATGGCCGGAACACCGCCGGCAGCGGTTGGCAGCACAATGATACCGGCGTTAATCAAGCCAATGTATGCAATAAACAGGCCGATAGCACCGCCAATGGCGTTTTGAAGCGTACGAGGAATGGCTCTGATAATGGCTTTACGCACCTGGGTAACCGTGATGATGATGTTAATGATACCGCAGATAAACACCATCGCCAAAGCTTGCTGCCAGGAAAAGCCCAAGCCAAAGCATACCGTAAAGGTAAAGAATGCGTTCAGGCCCATACCTGGAGCCACCGCATAAGGCACATTGGCCACAAGGCCCATGATCAATGTACCAATAACTGTGGCGATAATGGTGGCGACAAACACGCTGTCCCACAACGGTTCGCCCGTGGGGCCTTTGATCACGTTGGTTAGGATATCCGGGTTTACGAACAGGATGTAGGCCATTGTAAAGAAGGTTGTGAGTCCAGCGATGATTTCCGTACGGATGTTGGTGCCGTGTTCTTTCAGCTTGAACATTTTACTCCTCCTTAAATATGAATTCGAAACCATGAGGCCTTGCGCCACTCCAAATAGGGGCCTATGCCTATTTGTCAAGCACAAATCTATGCCCCCATTTTATGCCTGTACACTCGGGTGTGTCAATATCACTGCTCCAAGTCAAGACGCTATTTATGACAAAATTTCGAACTTTTTGTCATACCTTATATGATCTGCTTGCCAAAGCATCACCGCCAGCCAGCGCCTATGCGGTGCTAACCGGCGGTATGCCAGATGATACAACGTTAGCCGATTCTGATTACTCCCCTTCGGATTTCTTGCCCATGGGGATGCTCAGCAACAGGTTTAACAGAATGCCAAACAGGGAGGCGGTCGCAATGGCGGGCAGCTTTAAGCCGGCCACCGGGATCATGCCATCTTTGAAGATATAGCTGCCACCAAGGCCAATCACCAGGATGGTCGCAATGACAGCCAAGTTTTTGGCGCTGAACAGATCCACTTTGCGGTTGAGCATAATCGCCACGCCCTGTGCGCCGATGACGCCAAACAGGTAGATACAGGCGCCATTAATAACCGCGCTGGGGATGGTATTCACGGCGTTGGCAATCGGCGAGAAGAATGCAATAATCATCGTGATGATTGCTGCGCCACCCAAGACCCATACGGAAAAGTTTTTCGTAATGGCCATGGTAGAAATGTTTTCGCCATAGTTGGTCCCAGCGGGGCCGCCAAACAGTGAGGAAACAATGTCTCCAATCCCATCGCCGATGAGGTTCAAGCCCAATTTGCCGGCGATATCCTGGCGGGGTTTGCCCTTTTTATCCGCCAAATCATTCACATATATATCCAACTGGAACAGATGAGCGGTGGATTCTGGGATTGTCGCAATGGCAATCGGCATAATCGCCAGCACTGCTTCCCAGCTGATCGTGGGTAATGTGAAATGAGGCACGGAGATGACCTCTCCAGTCCAGATGGCATTGAAATTGATCATACCCATGCATGCGGCCACGATATAGCCCACCAATATACCTAGCAAGATGGGAAGTTGGCTCCAAACACCCCGGAGATAGACAGAGAACAAAATCGTGGAAAGCAAGGTAACCATCGCCACAATCCAAGCATCGCTCACTTGAACGGCGCCACCGGCCATTGCGGTTGCTGTATCAAAGCCAAACGCATAAGCCATGGCTGTACCTGCAAGCGAGATACCAATGACGATCGCAATACTACCCGTAACGGTCGGGGGCAGTACTTTTTCAATGCTCTTGAGACCAAACCGGCTGACGATCAGGCCTGCCACGATGGAAACCAAGCCCGAGGCGATAATACCGAATTGCGCCTGGCTGATGAGTGTATCGGATGCCGGAACACCAAACTGCGCGCCGGTGATGCTGACAATCGCCGCGATATAGGAGAAACTCGATCCGTAATAAAGCGGAATTTTACCCTTGGTAACAAAGATAAAGCATAACGTGGCCAGACCGCTGGCAAATATCGTTGTGGATACGTGGAATCCCGTCAGCAGTGCAACCAGCACCGTGGCGGGAAACATCACCAGAATTTGCTGCAATGCAAACAACAGCAATTTCCACGCTGGTGGGCGTTCCTCGGGCAGATAACCAAAGACCAATTTTTGTACGCTCATGAAACCCTCTCCCCCTCTATTTTTTGCCATCCCTTAGATAAAAGACCATGTATATAAAAACAACACACCCGGATGAACCGACTATGCTGTAAAAAAAGGGATGCGCATTTTTAATGGGGAGGGAACAACAAGCTTGCGGTCCCTGCCGCAGCCTCGGCAATGCCGATGCCTGCTTGCTACTATGCCTAGCATTGATTGATCGACCACCCCATCGTTTACTGTTGTGTATGATAACATAATCCGATGTTACATGCAAGGTTATGCATGCACAGTTTCACAAAAAGCTTGGGTTAAAACCAAACAATCTACAAATATATTGAAGAAGCGTGATATGCATGAAGTATCAAGCTTCGCCCTGCCATCTCCA
>JAKOWL010000152.1 GCA_029781535.1 Pseudomonadota bacterium | reverse complement strand
TACTAGAAATAAAAATGAATATTTTTCATATGATGAGGTCAATCACCAGCGGGTAAGGGTTGTTACTGTTAAACAAAGTCCGATTGGCAATCAAGCCTTCAATACTAACTACTATGTTCAGGTCGCTGAAACGCTCAATAAGCGTATCAAGTTAAGTCATCAAATATTAGCTGGAATCTTCCTTCCGCAGCTTATTTTACTGATTGTCTCAATAGGTATGCTTTTGTTAGGTGTCTCAAAAGGACTTAAACCATTAAATGACTTAAATGAGGCGATTGCTAAACGCTCAGACAAGCAGCTAGAACCAGTTCAATTGTCAAATGTTCCTGAAGAAGCCGGGCAACTTGTTGAATCGATAAACTCGCTAATTGGTAAATTAAAAAAAGCGATGGAGTTGCAGAATAGATTCATTGCCGATGCAGCACACCAGCTAAGAACGCCGTTGGCAGGGATACAAGCACAATTAGAACTTGTCCAAAATGGCAAGAATAATAAACCTGAACTGGATATGGTTAACAAGAGTGTTGGTAAATTAGTACATTTAGTCAATCAATTGCTTAAATTGGCTCGTAATCAACCTGAAAGTATCAATGCATTAAAGTTTGATCAAGTGGATTTATTCTTGCTGACTAAGGATGTATGCTCAGACTTGTTCCCATTTGCATATCATAAAAATATTGATTTTGGATTTGAATTCAAGATACAAAACGACGGGACAAATTATTTGATCTTGGCTGATTCCGAAAAGCTAAAAATGCTGATTCAAAATTTGATTGATAACGCAATCCGATATACCCAAAATGGCGGGAAAGTTACCGTCCTCCTAGACGAGGACGATAAAAATGCCTTTTTGTATGTAGAAGATAATGGATATGGCATATCTGAGTCTGAACGAGAGAAAGTCTTTGAAAGATTCCACAGGGTTATCGGAAACTCTCAAGAGGGTAGTGGATTAGGGCTTTCGATTGTAAAAGAGATCGTGCTATTGCATAACGCGACGATATCAATTAAATCTCCAGATATTGGAAAAGGGACTGTTTTCATTGTGCGCTTTAATAAAAACGTAAATCCAGTTGATACTGATGTCAATGATATACATGCAAGTGCGGAATGAGGATCCTTTAAAACAATTGTTTGAGTTGGAGAATCAAGAGGTCATACGATAAGTTATTTTGAGTAGCTTTTTTGAGCGAAAATCTCTTGGTTTATTTTGGGTTGGATATGAATTAAGTTGTATCATTATTTAATTATAAAATTAATTATTGGCGTCGAATTCCTTCTTCTCTGCCAATAAGCGATGAGAAACAATGAAACCAGTCTTCAAAAACCGTAAAAATCAGCCTATAGAAATCTCAAGCGGTGAGACAATTTGGAACTCTCGTTCATGCGCGGTCGTTGCACAAATATGTTTGTATAATCAATCAGATAGCGACTGGTATGTTCTGCTTGGCAAACGCGGGTCTGGTACGCCAGACTTTCAGGGTTTCTGGGGCTTGCCTTGCGGATATCTGGATTGGGATGAAAGTCTATGTGAGGCCGTGATTCGCGAGGTTTGGGAGGAGTGTGGCCTATTTCTACCAAGCCTGTCATCTCATCCCAACTTTTTGCACTCTGATAGCAGTATGGTGTTCAGTCCGCCATTTAGCGATGTGCCATGGAATATTACCGATAGGACAGATAACGTAAAACAGAATATAAGTATGCATTATGCAGTGCTGGTAGGCTGGAGTGGGATGCTTCCCGATTTAAGCAATGCATTTGCAGACCCGGGAGAGGTGGATGGGCTGGAGTGGGTGCCGATCCAGCAGTCATTTGATATGGATCTGGCGTTTAACCATCAACAACGGATCAGGAAATTATGGGATGAGCAGGCAAGCCTGTTTCGCCAGTTGGAAGCTCGTTTACGATAATTCCTGTCATTCTGTGGAGATATCCATGCAAGATAACGTTAAGAATGCTTCTGCAGGCTTGATTCGGCGCTTCCCTTACGCCGAGCTGGGGCACTCCGATTATGGCTGGCTCGATGCCAGATACCATTTCAGTTTCGCCCGTTATTGGAATCCGCAACGTACTGGTTTTGGCCGTCTGTTGGTCATTAATGACGATATTGTGGCCGCAGGACGAGGTTTTGACACCCACCCGCACGATAATATGGAAATCATTACCTATATCCGTCAAGGTGCTATTACACATCGGGATAGTATGGGTAATGAGGGGCGTACGTCAGCAGGTGATGTACAGGTGATGTCTGCGGGCACCGGGGTGGCGCATTCCGAATATAACTTGGAGCAAATCGACACCCGTTTGTACCAGATATGGATAGAGCCAGCACAAAGGAACGTGCAGCCGCGCTGGGAGACGAGGGAGTTCCTTAAATCCACTGCAGGCGAGGGATTGACGGTGCTGGCCTCCGGGCAGGCCAAACATGTGGGTGCTCATGCATTGATGGTTCACCAGGATGCTGCAATCTACGGCGGCAGGCTCCTGGCAGCGCAGCAGGTTGCAGTTCAAATCGAACATCAGGCCTATGTGCTGGCTTCGTATGGAACGTTTAGCGTCAATGGGTGCAGATTGTCGCCAGGTGATGGCGCGGAAGTGACGGCCACTAAAACGCTGGCCATCAGCGCCGAGACTGACGCTGAGGTCTTGGTGATAGATGTTCCTGCCTAGAGGTTACTCAATGCCTTGGCTTGCCAGGTAATCTTCGTAGTTGCCGGTGTAATCCACAATACCAGAAGGTTTAATTTCCAGAATGCGGGTGGCGATGGAACTCACGAACTCACGGTCATGGCTGACAAAAATCAAGGTGCCTTTATATTTGTCGAGCGCGGTATTGAGTGCTTCGATGGATTCCATGTCCATGTGATTGGTAGGTTCATCCATCAATAACACATTGGTGCGCCCCAGCATCAGCTTGCCATACAGCATGCGGCCCTTCTCGCCGCCAGAAAGCACTTTGACGGATTTTTTGGTCTCATCACCGGAGAAAAGCAGGCGCCCGAGCATGCTGCGCACGGCCTGGTCATCATCGCCTTCTTGCGTGTACTGTGACATCCATTCGAACAGGTTTTCGCCTTTTTCGAACTCATATTCGTGGTCCTGGGCAAAATAGCCGATCTTCGCCTTTTCTGCCCATTTGATTTTCCCGTGCTTGGGTGTCAAATCGCCTGCCAGACAGCGCAGCATGGTGGTTTTACCAATGCCGTTCTCACCGATGATGGCCACTTTCTCGCCAGCCTCGATGATGATGTCGAAATCATTAAACAGCGGCTTATCGTACCCATGCGAAAGCTTTTCCACCTCCAGCGCATTACGGTGCAGTTTCTCTTTATCATCGAAATCAAAGCGAATGAACGGGTACTGGCGGGATGAAGGCTTGAATTCCTCGATCTTGATCTTGTCGATCATCTTCATGCGGCTGGTGGCCTGTTTGGCTTTGGATTTATTAGCAGAGAAGCGGCGCACGAATTCCTGCAGTTCGGCCACCTTCTCTTTGGCACGGGCGTTATCCTTGGCCTGTTGCGCTCGTGCGGCCTGGGCGGCTTCCATGTAATCGTCATAGTTGCCCGGGTACACTTTCAGCGTACCGTAATCCATGTCACATGTGTGGGTGCAGACCTGGTTCAGGAAGTGCCGGTCATGCGAGATGATAATCATCGTCGAGTTGCGGTTGTTCAGCACGTCTTCCAGCCAGCGAATGGTGTTGATGTCCAGGTTGTTGGTTGGTTCGTCCAGCAAGAGAATGTCCGGGTTCGCGAATAGTGCCTGCGCCAGGAGTACGCGCAGCTTCCAGCCTGGGGCAACAGAACTCATCAGGCCGTTATGCTGCTCGGTAGGGATCCCTACGCCTAATAACAATTCGCCTGCACGCGCTTCCGCGGTATAGCCGTCATATTCGGCATAGACGTTTTCCAGTTCAGCGGCGCGCATGTAGTCTTCTTCTGACGCTTCCGGGTTCATGTAGATTTCATTCTTTTCTACATTCGCCTTCCACATCTGTTCATGGCCCATCATCACCACATCCAGCACGCGCTGGTCTTCGTAAGCAAACTGATCTTGTTTCAGGAAGGCCATGCGTTCATTGCTATCGATGGCTACATTGCCGCTGCTAGGCTCCAATGTACCAGCGAGGATTTTCATGAAAGTCGATTTTCCGCACCCATTGGCGCCTATCAGGCCATAACGATTGCTTTCACCAAACTTGACGGAAATGTTTTCGAACAATGGCTTGGCGCCAAACTGCATGGTGATGTTGCTTGCAATGAGCATGAGATTCTCTATCTAGGTTTATTCAAATTGGTTGTTGATCACGACTTCATTGAAATCGAGCTGACCGCCGCGGGGTTGTGCGGCTTGCAGTGCTTTGCCTACCACAACGAACATGACAGGCGTATGGTCGGCAGGCAGGTTGAGCAGTTTGGCGACCGCGTCAAAATCAAAGCCATCCATCGGACAGGTGTCATAACCCATTTCTTTGGCTGCCAGCATCAATGTCATGGCTGCCATGCCGCAAGAGCGCATCGCTTCATCGCGCTGCACTTGTTCCTTGTTTCGATAGTAGTTGCCTATCATGGGAATCAGGAAGTCCTGCACTGGCTGCGGGGCATTACGCCAATATCGTTCCGGTTGCTTTTCCCAGGCTTTCAGGTCGGCAGTTAATACGATGAGCAATGAGGCATCACTGACCTGCGCCTGATCCCAGCTTGCCGCGCGTACTTGCTGACGCAGTTCTGGGTCTGTCACCAGGACAAAACGCCAATTCTGGATATTGAAGGCAGTAGGGGAGAGCATCGCCAAGGACAGCAGCTTGTTGATTTCTGCATCAGTCATCCTATGCTGCGAATCATATGCTTTGACCGAGCGGCGCTCGATGATGGCTTCGGTAACGTTCATGTGTTAATAGTCTATCTGTTTGATTTCCAATACCAAATCGCCGGCAGGTCTGCGCCAGGTCACGTTGTCACCAAGTTTGCGACCAATCAGTGCATGTGCGATCGGTGAGATGTAACTGACTTTGTTAGACTGTACATCAGCCTCGTCTTCACCGACGATCTGGTAGGTGTGTTCCTGACCCTCCTCATCTTCGACGGTCACAGTGGCACCGAATAAGATGATATCTTTAGGCTGCGATTTCGGATCGACGAGGATAGAGGACTCCAGCCTTGTGTCAAAATAGCGCAAATCCCGCTCAGTCTCAGCCAAGCGCTCGGCGGCAGTCAGGTCACCGTTCTTGCTATCGGCAGCATATTTTTCCTTGAGGGCCTGCAAGATTTCCACCTGTTTGGCCAGATGCGCAGCCCCTTCGGGTGTCACATAGTTCGGATGTTCGCTGATCGGGCGGTCAGGAAAGATATCTCCTGGTTGCTCAAAGCGTTCTTCATTTACAAAAGCACGGCTCATAGTATCTCCATTATTCCCATTCAATCGTAGCCGGCGGTTTGCCGGAAATGTCATAGACTACGCGGTTGATGCCGCGTACTTCGTTAATGATGCGGTTGGAAACGCGTCCCAGCAGGCTGTATGGCAATTCGGCCCAGTGCGCGGTCATGAAATCGCTGGTCTGCACTGCGCGCAATGCCACCACATAGTCATAGGTGCGGCCATCACCCATCACGCCTACAGATTTCACCGGTAAAAATACAGTGAAAGCCTGGCTGGTGAGGTCGTACCAGCTCTTGCCGGTTTTCTCGTCAATGGTGTTACGTAGTTCCTCAATAAAGATGGCATCTGCGCGACGCAGCAAGTCAGCATATTCCTGCTTGATCTCGCCCAGGATACGCACACCCAGACCAGGGCCGGGGAAGGGGTGGCGATATACCATGTCGTGTGGCAAACCAAGCGCCACGCCGAGTTCACGCACCTCGTCCTTGAAAAGATCGCGTAGCGGCTCTAACAGTTTTAAGCCCAATTGTTCAGGCAATCCACCGACATTGTGATGGCTTTTGATGGTGACGGCTTTTTTGGATTTCGCCCCGCCGGATTCAATCACATCCGGGTAGATGGTACCTTGGGCCAGGAATGTCGCGCCCTTATGGCCCGCATCGCCAGCTTTCAGCTTGGCGGCTTCTGCCTTGAAGACTTCCACGAACTCGCGGCCAATGATCTTGCGTTTGGCTTCCGGGTCGCTCACGCCGGCCAACTTGCCCATGAATTGTTCCGTGGCATCCACATGGATGACGTGGGCATGCAGTTTGCCGGCGAACATCTCCATGACCATCTTGCCTTCATCCAGACGCAGCAGGCCATGGTCGACGAAAACGCAGGTAAGCTGGTCGCCAATCGCACGGTGTATCAACGCCGCAGCAACGCTGGAATCCACGCCGCCGGAGAGGCCGAGAATCACTTCCTCATCGCCCACTTGAGCGCGAATCTTTTCAACCGCTTCGGCGATATGGTCTTTCATGATCCAATCAGGTTTGGTTTGGCAGATGTCCAATACAAACCGTTCCAGCATGGCCTGGCCTTGTCTGGTATGGGTTACTTCCGGATGGAACTGCACACCGTAAAACTTGCGCTCTTCATCTGCAAATGCTGCAATGGGCGTCGTGTCGTTGCTGGCGATGACTTTGAAGCCGGGCGGAAGCTCGGTTACCTTGTCCCCATGACTCATCCACACATCCAGCAAGCCATGCCCTTCAGCATTCGTGGCGTCCTGAATATCGCGAAACAAGGCAGAGTGGCCACGCGCGCGTACTTGGGCATAGCCGAACTCGCGCTTATGACCAGCCTCGACTTTGCCGCCCAATTGCTGGGCCATGGTTTGCATGCCGTAACAGATACCAAGCACTGGCACACCCAGTTCGAATGCAGCCTGTGGTGCCTTGTCAGTGTCTTCTTCGTATGCGCTGGCATGACTGCCGGAAAGGATGATGCCGTTTGCCCCGAAGTTTTTCACGAATTCGTCCGACACATCGCAAGGATGGATCTCACAATAAACGTGCGCCTCACGCACGCGGCGCGCAATCAATTGCGTAACCTGGGAGCCGAAATCAAGGATAAGGATTTTTGAGTGGTTCATATCAAATTTGGGGAGCTATTAAAACACATGCTCTGCAAGCCAATATCCATGCGGCTTCCAGAGCATTCGATTTTTCTCGATAAATTTTAACTAATCAACGCGTTATCTAGTCAACACGGTAGTTCGGTGCTTCTTTGGTAATCTGCACATCATGTACGTGCGATTCACGTATCCCTGCGCTGGTGATTTGTACAAACTCCGCTTTGTTGCGCATCTCTTCGATCGTGGGGCAGCCTACATAACCCATCGAAGCGCGCAAGCCACCCATCAGTTGGTGGATTACCGCCAGTACACTGCCTTTGTAAGGTACGCGACCCTCGATACCTTCCGGTACCAGTTTGTCTACATTACCATTGTTATCCTGGAAATAGCGGTCACTGGAACCTTTCTGCATCGCACCGACGGAACCCATGCCACGGTAGGATTTGTAGGAGCGGCCTTGAAAAAGCTCGATCTCGCCAGGCGCTTCTTCTGTACCCGCGAACATGCCGCCCAGCATGACGGAGTGCGCGCCAGCTGCGATGGCTTTGGAAATGTCGCCGGAATAGCGGATACCACCGTCGGCGATGAACGGCACACCTGTGCCTTCCAAAGCTTTTGCAACATTGGCGATGGCGGTGATCTGTGGAACGCCAACACCCGCAACGATACGTGTGGTGCAGATGGAACCCGGGCCAATGCCGACCTTCACACCGTCCGCACCTGCATCCACCAATGCTTTTGCTGCACTTGCGGTAGCGATGTTGCCGCCAATCACGTCAATATGCGGAAAATGTTTTTTCACCCAGGTCACACGATCCAATACGCCTTGGGAATGGCCGTGCGCGGTATCGACCACAATCACATCCACACCAGCTTCAGCCAGTGCTGCGACACGTTCATCGGTGCCTTCGCCCACGCCAACAGCGGCACCTGCACGCAGACGTCCTTTATTGTCCTTGCACGCGTTCGGGTGTTCGGTGGATTTCTGGATGTCTTTTACTGTGATCAGGCCTTTGAGTTCAAAAGCGTCGTTCACGACCAGCAGGCGCTCCAGACGGTGTTTGTGCAGCAAGCCCATGATCTGTTCGCGGTTTGCGCCTTCCTTGACGGTGACCAGACGCTCTTTTGGTGTCATGATGTTGCTGATGGCTTGGTCCAGATTGGTCTCGAAACGCAAGTCACGGTTGGTGACGATGCCGACGACTTTGCCATCCCTGACTACCGGCAGGCCTGATATCTTGTGCAGTCTGGTGAGCGCCAATACGTCACGCACTGTCATGTTCGGGTCTATCGTCACCGGGTCGATTACCACGCCGGATTCAAAACGTTTGACGCGGGAGACGCGGGACGCTTGCTGCTCAACACTCATGTTTTTGTGAATGATGCCGATACCACCTTCTTGGGCCAAGGCAATCGCCAGGCGTGCTTCAGTCACGGTATCCATCGCTGCAGAGACCAGCGGGATATTGAGTTTGATGTTGCGGGTGAGTTGTGTGGCAAGGTTAACTTCGCGCGGCATGACGACCGAGTGCGCAGGAACTAATAAAACATCGTCAAATGTGAGGGCTTGTTGCAGCAAACGCATGTGCAGTCCTTAAATTCCAAAACGCGATTATACAGAAATTGTGCTTTTAAGGCGATTTGCGCTGCGCTTTTCAGTACAAATAATTGGCTTATTATTTGTCAACGAGGCTGGTTTTGTCGCGTTTTAACCACAATCGGAATTGGATGGAATCTTAAGGCTGGGCAGTTTGCACAATTATACTGTGCTTGAGATAGAATGAACCAGATCGCTAGAGAGGATAACGATGAAAACAGTAAGCGTGAGATTGTTAACGGTGGCCTGCGCGTTGTTATGGGTGTTGCCTGTTAATGCGGAAATCTATAAATGGCGTGATAAGGATGGCAGCATTCGTTATACCGATACGCCACCACCGGCACATGCCAAGCAGGAACCAATGGGCGGTAAACGTATCAACAAGCTGACAGACAAGGCACCATTATCACCGGTCGAGACCCCGACCAGCAAACCGGCAAACGCATCTCAGCCAGCCGCAGCTGCAACGCCTAAAGGCGCAGACGGAAATATGCCAGATTCGGCAGAAACTGCGGCAGAACAGCGCAGACGTAACGCCGAAATCGAGAAGAAAAACAAACAGGAAAAAGAAGCCCAAGCCAAGTTAAGGGCTGAGAACTGCAAAGCTGCCCAAGCCAATATGGAGACTTATAAGCAAGGCGGCAGAATTTATCGCACCAACGAAAAAGGTGAGCGGGAATACATGGATGATGCCGACCTGCAGCAGGGTATGGCCAAAGCGCAGAACGACATCAACGAGTACTGTAACTAGTCCAGTTTAGCTTGCTTCAGAAGGCGGTGCATCCCCACCGCCTTTTTTCATGACCTTTCCTTCCTCAGCGCGTTGTTTGCGTACCGCTTTCGGGTCGGCAATCAATGGGCGATAGATCTCTATCCGATCCATGTGACGCAATGGAGTATCCATACGCGTGAGTTTGCCGAAGATGCCTACCTGGTTCACCTTCAGGTCTATCTCGGGAAACTTCTGCAGGATGCCAGAGGCCAGAATAGCCTGCTCTGCATTGGCGTTCTCCGGCATATGTACCGGGATGATCAATTGCTGGTGCGGCAGGGCATAAGCAACTTCGACAGTAATCGTGTTTGGGTTCATGGTGTTCGTTCAGTTTGGTCAGCGCGTTTGATAAAGTGGTCTACAAAAGTATTGGCAATATGGCTGAATACTGGCGCAATTACTTTCTCCAGCAACGCATTGTTAAACGTATATTCTAGTTTGAATATGATTTTACAGGCATTTTCCTGTAATTTAACAAATTGCCATTCGCCTTCCAGTGTTTTAAAAGGCCCATCCACAAAAACTATCTGCATATGAGTGGGGAATGTTTTTGTGTTTTGTGTAGTGAAATGCTGTTTGAGCCCGTGATAATTGATATGGATCGTGGCTTTGGTGATGCCTCCATCACGTGCATGGATTTCTGTTCCGCCACACCACGGCAGGAACTTGGGGTAGTCTTCGACCGTATCGACAAGCTGAAACATTTTTTCTGCCGAGTGCATCACCAGAACACTTTTTTCAACACGGTACATTGGAATAACAAACCTAGCGTAAAATAGCGATTTTAAGCTATTCACATACCGCATGAGCATCGCACAGAACAAAAAAGCCTTTTTCGATTACTTTATCGAAGAGAAGTACGAAGCAGGGGTCGTACTGGAAGGCTGGGAAGTCAAGGCAATCCGCGATGGGCGCGTCAATCTGAAAGAATCGTACGTCATCATCCAGCGCGGTGAACTTTACTTGCTCGGCTGTCACATCACGCCTTTAGGCGCGGCATCTACCCACATACGACCAGACGCCACTAGAACGCGTAAGTTATTGCTACATAAGGAAGAAATCGTCAAGTTGATTGGCAAGGTGGAGCGGGCTGGGTATACCTTAGTGCCGCTGGATATGCATTTCAGCAAAGGCCGAATCAAACTGCAGATTGGTTTGGCAAAAGGTAAAAAACAACATGACAAGCGTGAGGCCGAGAAGGAAAAAGATTGGAAGCGGGAACAGAGCGCAATCATGAAAAGTAAAAACAGAAGAGCATAGACTGTCGCACTTGCGGCACAGGCTTAACTCTGCGCCACCGAATTTAAGTGACTGTTTTCATGCGCATGTGCGCGTTTCATTTGGTGAACTATTGCCTTGCAGGCCAAGCAGGGCGGGCTTTTCAGGAGGGTGTTTGGATAATGAAAACTTCACCCATTACTCTTGGATTTCTTGGATGCCAGCAGGCGCATCATAAGGCCGATAGCTGGTGCCAGAATAACCAATGCCAGATTCAATAAGCAAGCGCCTAAAAGTATCATGCAGGTTTTTTTCCAACCATGGACTTAAAAGGATTTTGGAAGTATCACCACCTAAAATGGCCAAATATGCTCGACGTGCGGCCAGTGCTTCAGCCTTTAAACCCATCAACTGGTATGTAACGCACAGATACACAAAATTGGGCGGAAACGTTGCGCCTATTGCACAGCCGCGTTTAAAAGCGGCAACGGCCTTGTCATAATCTTTTAGTACATAATGCGCCAATCCAATTGTGTATTCGTAAAAAGGTGAGGAATGCGGATTCATGCGTTGCGCTTTTTCGATATAGTACAAGGCTTCCTCGCCAAATCCGGCACACGATAAACTCATGGATAAAAAGATATAAGCTTCGAAATTATTCGGATCAATCGCTACGGCTTGCCGGCATGCGGCAATACATTCGTCTCGATTGCGGTGCCAAAGGTGCGTCCAGCCCAGAATAGATTGCACATAAGGTAAATGGCTATTGATAGCAGCCGCTTTCTTGGCATGCACGAGCGCGTCTCTATACAACGCTTCGTCTGGTTCCCAGCGCATCACCCATAAAAAAAGCAGTGTTCTGGCGAGCCAGGCATGAGCTGAAGCATAGTTCGGGTCTAGTTCCACCGCCTTGGTGAAATGTTTTCTTGCTTCTGCGACGAACTTTGGGGCATATTTCCAGTGGCAGGCGATACCACGCAGCAAGGCATCATGTGCTTCGATACTTATCGTACCTTCGTGACCGAACAATTGCGCCTCTGCAGGAGAAAGCTTGATCTGTAGTTGCTTGACGATACTCAAGGTGATTTCGTCCTGCAAGGCAAAGATTTCCTGCAGAAAACCTTCATACCTATCTGCCCATACGCAAGTGCTCGTTAGGGCTTCGATAAGCCTGACGGTGACCCGCACACGTTTCTCTGAAAGCTGAACATTGCCCTCCAGCAGGTACTTCACCCCAAGCAGGTTGCCAATTTCCTGCGAAGACATGTTCGAGTTGCGGTAGCGAAACGAAGACTGCCTGGAAATTACCAGCAATCCTGATAGCTGCGAAAGCTCGAAAATCAGGTTGTCCACGATGCCATCGACGAAATACTCCTGTTCAGGATTGGAAGGCAGATTAGCAAATGGCAGAACAGCAAGTGAGATTTCCTGCTCAAAGAGATTGGTCACAGGCTTTGGCGTTGCGGAGGCTGTTGTCTGATGATTTTCGGAGGTATGAATATCAATCACATAGCCGCCCTTGGGCAAGGCAAAAGTTACGGCATCTCCATGGCTGTTCGAGCCGTAATACTCGCGCAGCTTGGTACGCAATCTGCCCACTTCCACCCGCACAATCGCATCGGTGGTGGGGTCAAAATCCACGCCCCGGCCGAACAGCTCTACGCCAAGTGTGTATCCTTTTAGCCGCTGCCCATTGCCGGCCAGGTTTTCTTTGACTAGGTAGCGCAGCAGGTCTTGCTGGCGGAGAGATTTCTCAAAAACAGGGCTGGATAATACGCGTTCCAGGCACTCATAAACCAGTGCCTGATCAGGTACTTCTCCCTTTTGACGTTGGCTGTCCATGCGTTGTTGTTATACCAATACGGTTGGCGTAACAGTCACCTTTGGTATCAATGTAACAGTAAGTAACTTAACTCGCAATAGTCCTGGCAGTATCCTAACGCTGTATTTAATGAAGCCATATTGTTGATAAAAAGGAAAAAACATGAGCACCATCGCAACCAATACGCAGTTAAACGCTTATTCTAGTTATGCAGCACAAACGCTCGTTGAGACGCCGGCAGATTCAAGTCAGAGTGAGCTTAGCCAAAAGGTTGCCCAGCTCAAGGCTGCGGCGAATGAGTTTGCCAATTTAACGATTGATCAGCGTATCACCCTAGCGCAATCTATGCAGCGAGGCTTGTTGCAGGTGGCGGAAGCTGCCGTTCATGCAGGCTGCAGGGCTAAGGGTATCGCTATCTGTTCGCCTGCCGAGGCGGAAGAATGGGCCACTAATCCTTGGGGCAGCGTGCGCCAGCTGCGGTTGATTGTGGAGTCGTTGCGTGCCATCCAGAAAACCGGCAATACGCCGATTGGCAAGGTAACGCGTACTGCAGCGGGCAATCTGGCTGTAAATGTGTTCCCCAATAATGCCATTGACGGTATGCTGTTCAAGGATGTGACTGTGGATGTACACATGCAGCCGCATGTGACAGAACAGGTGCTGGCAACCACACGCGCCAGCTTCTACAAAAAGCCGGGCCATCAAGGCAAGCTGGCGCTGGTGCTGGGTGCGGGCAATATCGGTGCAATCGGTGTGATGGATGTGCTTACCAAGATGTTCAACGAGGGTAAGGTTTGCCTGCTCAAGATGAACCCAGTAAACGCCTATCTTGGCCCATATATCGAAAAAGCGTTTAAGGCTGCCATAGATAAGCATTATTTTGCCGTGGTGTATGGTGGAGCAGAAATAGGCCGGCATCTGGTATATCACCCGGATGTTGACGAGGTGCATCTAACCGGCTCCAACAAGACCTATGACCAGATTGTATGGGGTGCGCCCGGCGCAGAGCAGCAAGCGCGCAGAGAGCGTAACGAGCCGTTGCTGAAAAAGTCTATCAGCGCCGAGTTGGGCAATGTTTCGCCGGTGATTGTGGTACCGGGGCCATACACGGACAAGGAAATCGCCTTCCAGGCAGATGCGATTGCGGCTGCTATGACCATGAACGCGTCGTTCTTCTGCAATTCCGCCAAGGTGCTGGTACTGCCCAAAGGCTGGGCTGGCAGTGGCAGCTTCATGAGGGCTATCCAGAAGACCTGCAGCGCCGTGGAACCAAGAAAAGCCTATTATCCCGGCGCAGAAGATCGTTGGAAAACGCTCACCAAGAATCGCCGAAATGCTATCAGCATCGGCAAGCCCGCTATAGGGACATTGCCCTGGACATTCATTACCGGGCTAGATGCGAATGACGACGAGGTGTTGTTTCGTGAGGAGGCTTTCTGTTCTGTGTTTGCCGACGTGCAAGTAGGCAGCCAGAACCCGATTGAGTTTCTGGAAAAAGCCGTAGCCTTCTGCAACAACAAACTCTGGGGTAACCTGAATGCCACTATCATCGTGCACCCAAAAACGCTGAGAGACCCATCGGTTAAAGCCGTGTTCGAGCAAGCCATCTGCAAGCTGAAATATGGCACCGTAGCAATCAATACTTTCCCGGGCATCTCGTTCGTGCTGGCTTCTTCACCATGGGGTGCATATCCAAGCAGCACCCAGAAGGATATTCAGAGCGGCAATGGTTTTGTGCATAACACCGCCATGCTGGAGGGTATAGAAAAAGCCGTGATACGTGCGCCTCTGACCGTGTTTCCCAAACCAGCATGGCTTACCAGCCATCGCAAGGCTAATGTGGTCACCAGACGCATTGTGGCGATGGAGGAAAACGCCAGTTGGACAAAAGTGCCCGGCATCGTCTGGGCGGCCATGCAAGGTTAGTTTTAGTAGTAAAACATTCCACTGTATAAATTTAGGAGAATCTAGCCATGAAAACTACAACAAATATCATTATTTCTTTCGGTGTCTTTTCAGTATGTACATTTTTTGGCAGCCTGGCTCAGGCGGATGGTGGGAAGATTTCCGGTTCTGCTTCCCTAAGCTATAACAAACAGGAGGCTTCGTTAGCGCCGTCTGCCAATGGGTATATGCTGGTTTCCGGTGAATTGACTGGAGTGAACAAGAACACCGATGGCAGCGGCTATATGGATGGCGCAGCGGTGGATAATCGTGAGATAGGACAGTTGTTCCAAGGCAATGGACCGCATACTGGCTATTACACCATGGCCAAGGGAACTGACTCCACCACCGCATTATGGAAAGGCCAAGTGACAACGGTACTGGCTGATGATGGCAGCCCTCGCACCAGTTTCAAAGGTACTTGGGAGTATGTGAATGGTACTGGCAAGTACGCCGGTATCAAAGGCACGGGTAATTACAATGGCTATTTCACTTCCAAAACCACTTACAACGTGGATTGGAGTGGTGAATATTCTGTGAAGTAAGTAATGCAATGCTGGCGGGGCTTAGCCCTCCATGAGTCCCGTCAGTACAGCCGGCAGCATTTCAATCAAATCTTCGGCAATCAAGCCAATTCCAAACAGTCTGGCAGTTTCGGCATGTATCCAGGCTCCTGTGGCGGCGGCTTCAAAGGCTGGTAACCCCTGTGCTAGCAAACTTGTGATTATGCCTGCGAGAACATCACCTGAACCCGCGGTAGCAAGTGTAGCTGGAGCATTCTTATTGACAATCAGGCGTCCGTCCGGGTGTGCAATCAGCGTGTCACTTCCTTTCAGCAGAACGACCGCACTAGTTTGTTGGGCGGCATGTACCACGGCACTATTTCTATCTTCTCCCAATTCGAACAGATGCTTGAACTCACCTTCGTGTGGGGTGATTACGCATGGTGCCTGAATCGCATTTCGCAGTGCAACCAGATGGCCAGTAAAGGATTTGATGGCGTCGGCGTCGAGTACGCAAGGCTTGTTTCTATCCAGAATGGCAAGTGAATGCGCCATCGTTTCACGCATAGCCCCAGCGCCAGGACCAATCAGGTAAGCGTTGATACGTTCGTCACCAATGAGTGCATGAAAGTCTTTGTCAGAGTCAAAAGGCTTTACCATCACGCTTAGCATGCTGCTGGCATAGATCGGCAGTGCAATCTGCGGGCTTGCAATAGCTGTAATGCCGGCCCCGGTGCGTGCGCAAGCCAGCGCTGCCAAGCGCGCCGCGCCGGTAATAGGATAGCCGCCTACGATTAGAGCGCTGCCACGGGTGTATTTGTTGCTGGTAGCATCTGGCCTGGGCAGCAGATGTTGCCAAAGTGATGGGTGGTTGATTTTTGCGATAGGCATCCCCACATTGTAATCCTGAATGGCGCTTTTCCAATGGGCGTTGGTGTCAAAAAGCCGTATAATTAAACTTTTAATGAACTAATTTATACTCGGTTCATCAAAAGAAGTACGCATTGGGGATGACCCGGTTTCGACGTGGGTTACAAAGCAGTGCAGGGCATACCGAGGATTCAGGTTTCCTCGTAAATCCATCTGAAAAAGTATAGTCGCAAACGACGAAACTTACGCTCTGGCTGCTTAATCCAGCCGGACGCTGCACCGGAAGGCCTCTCGGCCGGGCGGGCAACCGCAGCAGCGTCATTTAGAGAGGATCGTGTCGTATCGGGTTACTTGATACGATATTAAACTTAAGGTGACTCGCCTCACAGTTGCTTGCTCGTTGGTGAATGTGCGGTTAAATCAAACAACACAGCTAAGTATGTAGAACTGTCTGTGGAGGGCTTGCGGACGGGGGTTCAATTCCCCCCATCTCCACCAAATCGCAAGAGTGTCTAGACTTTTCTAGACCAATTAAACCCATTGATTCTAATGGGTTTTTTTGTTTTCTTCGCCTGCTGGGTAGTGGGCTACAATATTCCCCATTTGGCTGCATTGTGGCGCATTTTTGCCACAGTTATGCCACAATTTCGCCACAGTTTTTGAGCCTAGAACACCTTCGTTTAGGGGGTGTCTATGGCTAAGGTTTATTCACCCTCAGGCAATCCTTCAAACTGTATGGCTACGATTTACGATTATGGTGATGGGTTAGTCGAAGGCAGTTGGTATCCATTCCCAGAACCAAAAAATAGGTATCCAGAAGAAAAGGCTGAAAGAGGGGAAAGCGAGAATAGGGAAGAAAACGAAAAGTTTGCCATCAGGCGAGCAAGAACAAATGCAAGGCGTTTAATCCTTACTTTAAGACCGACCTCATTAGGTACAACCACATTCAGGGAAAATGTCACCGACCCTAAAAAAGCTTGGGCTGTGATGGATCGTTTTCAGCGTTTAGTCCATGAAAAATTTCCAAATGATAAGTTCATTGTTTTTCCTGAATTACAGGAACGTGGGGCTTTTCATTTTCATTTTCCAATCGCTGGTTGGATGCCAAAACAAAAACTGCATTTTTATCATAAATGCTGGAAGAGGGCGGCAGGTAAGCTAGGTGGTACTTTTAATGTAAGTTGGCATAGAAGGGCTGGAGTGTCTGACAAAGACAACGTGGTTAAGATTTGTAATTATTTGCTGAAGTATTTAACTAAGCAGCTAGGTAATGCTATGAGGGAACTTGGAGGCCACAGATACCGAGCCAGTAAGGATATAAAACCGACACGTGTTAAATATTTATTGGGAGCCGAAACAATACAGGAAGCGGCTCAAGAGTTAGTTTCTCTAATCGTATTGCATGGTGGTGTAGCTAGGTATTATTTTCAGTCGGAAGGTAAAGATAAAGCCCCGATATATGGGTGGGCATGTACTTGGGGAGGTTATCGAATTAATAGGCTACCTATATAAAGTTAATATATTTAAATTATCTACTAGCTTTGTTTTCTAGAGTAATGCTTTCGGTAGAGTATTCTATATGCTGTGGAGCATGGATTTGATTTCCAGCAAGATATATCTCCGTTGAATATCCAACAATATCAGTAGTTGATATGGATTCTCTTAACGATTGAGCTACTGTTTCTACTTCGTTTATTAATTCAGTGCCCCATCCTAATTGTTCCAAAAGTTTTTTATCAATCATAATTACTCCAGTTAAGGTTGTGCTCTAAATTTAACATAGCGGAAATTTGTTGAGCAAATCATTTTTTGAATCGGTGTCTTATCAAATAACCAGGTTATTAAAGCCCATTGTCTAGTGAGCAATCTTTCCAGATTATCATCAGGGTGCTCTACTTTTAATTTAATTTCATCCCATAATACTTCTCTAGATATTGCGTGCCCATGACTTTTCCACCTGTCATGTGAGACCAAGGCTTCTGCAACCTCTTCCGCTCTTCTTAATCTATAGTCATCTGTTACTGGTGTGCCGCTCGATTGTCGAGTTACCCAATTTTTAAATTTATATAAATTTAAAAATTGAGTTGCTATAGACTTTGACCAATCGCTAGCTGATATAGCTGCACCTAATTCCTTTTTATCCAAACTATCGATGAGTCTTATTGCAGCCCATGGCACGCCAGTGCCATTTTTTAATGAATCTTCACCATCTTTTTGTAATTTCGAAACTAATAAAAGTAATGCTTGGGCAGGTACATAACGACCGTCTTTTGAAGGAACTTGAGGGTCAATAGGACCTAAACAAGCATTTTTTGTCATGTATATATTGTCTCCTGATAACGCGAATAATGTTCCTGCGCTCATACAGAAGGATGGAATCAGAAAATTGACCTCATCAAACCTTCGTCTTAAGCATTGAACAAATCTAGTGATTTGCTCTCCAGATCCGCCACTTGTGGCAAGAACAACGTCAACCGATCTTTGATCTGCGGGTACTGTCTTAACTAATTCCTGAAAAGGTAGATCATCAGTAGCATCTATGCTGGATGAGGTGCCGTCAGAGCTAATGACATTTCCAACGTATAATAAACAAGGTCGATTTCTCAGATCTTCTATATCTTTAATGCTACGTACAACTTCGTCTAGAAGATTTACATTGGGAGCTACAGTTTTATCAACGATAGATGAGTATTCCTTGTTATCCACCATTGCATCTAACAATGACGGAACGATATTTGTTCTTACTGCAATGGATTGGTATTGTTGTGTTTGATTACGCGATGTCTTTCTATTTTTATTTGACATAAAGATCCTAAAGTAAAAATCTAAGGTACATGAGTTGGAACAGGAATACTTGCATGATATATGAATTTTTAATATATGGTTAGCCTAGAGGGTATGGGCGCGGCGGCGCGCCGAGCGGGGAACCCGCCGCGAAGCGGTGGGGGGCGAGGGAACCCTTCAAAACCTAATCTTACAATCTTCGAAAATGTATCAACGCGAGCACTAATCTCTGCGCTTAGCTGAAGTGCTTGGCGCGCCCTGCAAGCCAAAGCAACCTTTGCCAATGCAAAGATAGTTCAAGTTTTTACGATGTTGAATAGGGCGAGAATATGCGCGTGTCGCGGCGAAGCCGCGCTTCGCGCATATGCGAAGCCTATTAAACTTGATAATGGTACATAAATCGTAATTTCTTTAGAATTCTTCTATCAATCATAAAAACTCAAAGAAGAAATTAATGGACTCAAATCAAAGTAATTCAATGAGGTCTTGTCCAGACCAAATTGCTGATCTATTAGCTCATATGGATATGGTGCTTCCTACTCTTAAATACCCTGATGGGATAAGAGTTCGTTTAGCTATTGCTACCTTTCAGGTTGCTATGGAGCATCTTCATGCTATTTCGCAACTATTTAGATTGGATATGCATACATCCGCTTTTGTGCTGATTCGTCCATTATTTGAAGCAACTATAAAAGGAACATGGATTCATTTGTGTGCAACAGATAAACAAATTGATAACTACAGTAAGGGTGTAGAGCTTCCTTCTCTTAAAGAGCTTTTGGATAACCTTGAAAAATCTAAATTGCCTAAAGATGTTTATGAAAACTTATTAAATCTCAAGGAGATTGGATACAAATTATTTTCTTCCTATACTCATGCTGGATATTATCAAATTTGCCAGTGGGCTAAAGAAGGCAAAACTCCTACATACCCTGATGATGAGATTCAAGATGCAACAGATAGTGTAAAAATTCTTGGCTTAATAGCAGGACTGGAATGCGCAAGAATGAGCGGCAATCAGAAAGTTATAGCCGAATTATCTGCATATGTTCCACAGTAGGCATTTTTCAATGCTTGAATTTTAATTCTTAATTGATTATAGTGTATTGACAAATACCACTAGTGAGCCAGTTCATGACTGATGAAATCAAGGAAATTTCACAAGAAGAGATGTTCGAAATATGGGAACGCACTTTTCTTAATTTCAAAGGGAACAGTGAGATTCTTCGTAATGCCTTCGGTATGCTGATGATGGCTAGAACGATGGGCTGGAAGCCAATCTACTTAATGCATGGACGAGCAACCATCAAAGAGTATGAACGTATTCTAGGCGTCAAAATTCAAGAGCGTTGTGTGCCGATTGGTAAGGATGCCCATAAGTCTATGGCATGGCGTGTTACATCTAAATTATCCAACTTCTGGAAAGCCGTTAAAGGCGAATATCCAGATGTCAAAACAAATTCTCCAGAATTAGTAAAATAGTGTATTGACATATAACACTAGTGTAATTTAATATGACACCATCATAACCCGATGGAGTCATATCATGTCTTTAGTCTTAATTAAAAAAGTAGTAGAACAAACAGGTTATACCGAGCAAGCGATACGCGCCAAAATCAAAAAGGGCGTATGGCCTCAAGGTGTGTTGTGGAATAAAGCACCAGACGGTCGCATTGTTTTCAATTTGTCGGAGATCCAATCATGGATGGCAGGCAAAAAGGTGTAACCGTCAGGGGCAACAAAATCTACATTGAGTTTTCCTATCGGGGCAAACGATGTAGAGAAGCTACTGGGCTTGAAGCCACTCCAGCTAATCTTAAATATGCGGCTCGAAAGAAAGCAGCAATAGAACATGAGATATCTACAAACACTTTCAATTATGGGATGCACTTCCCAAATAGCAAGCGTGCAAATATAGGCCTTAAAGGGGCATATAAGTCAGTAAGCAGGGCTCTTGATGAGTTTATATCTGCTGCAAGGAAAAGATGCTCAGCAAGCACGCTTAGAGGTTATAACAGCATTGTTGAGTTTCACCTTAAACCGAAGTTTGGTCATTTGTCTTTGGCTGATCTGACAACTTCAGATGTTAGGGTCTGGATATCTACTCTAAACAATACTTCCAACAAAAGAATAAACAATATTCTTACGCCTTTGCGTGGAATCATGGGAGATGCATTTGCAGATGGATTGATTGATCGTGATCCAACGCAAAGGATCAAGAATCTCCGTAATGAAAAAAATGAACCTGATCCATTCACACCTGTAGAAAGAGAAAAGATTCTTGATGTGATGGATGTGCAAACTAGAAACCTATTCGAATTTGCATTCTGGACAGGCATGAGGACATCAGAATTGATAGCGCTTCAATGGAGTGATATTGATTTTGACAGGCAAGTGGTAAGGGTTAGACGCGCATTCGTTCTCAAACAATTCAAGGAAACCAAAACCCAAGCAGGGCAGAGGGAAATCAAATTATTTCCACCTGCATTAGAAGCGCTTATCAGGCAAAAATCCTTTAGCTATCTGACAGGGAAACAGGTTTTTCATAACCCAAGAACCAATAAGCCGTGGGAAACAGACGGTCAGATCAGAAAAACCGCATGGCAACCAGCTTTAAGAAAAGCTGGGGTCATCTATCGAAATCCATATCAAACGAGACATACATACGCTAGCACTCTCTTGTCAGCAGGGGAAAACCCAATGTGGGTTGCCCAGCAAATGGGGCATAAAGATTGGGGGATGATTCGCAAAACTTACGGACGTTGGATTCCTGAAGTTGATACGAGTGCAGGAGGCAAGGTTATGCAGTATTGGGAACAAATTTGCCACAAGGAGGTTGTAAGTGTTTGAATTTAAATTAATTGACGCAGTTTCAATTCCCCCCATCTCCACCAATCAAACAAAAGGCCACCAATAGGTGGCCTTTTAATTTGCCTGTCGTATACGTGATAGATTGCGATAAACGTGTACTATTGCATTTTTAATAATTGAGTAGAGTCAACATGCTTAGGCTATCCGTGCTGGTTGTTTTGTTTCTTGTACTTGTTGGCTGCTCGAATGAAAACACAACCTTGCAGCTAAATGAAAAAACAAAGCTTACAGCAGAACTTATCAAGTCATCGAATGAATGCAAGAAGTTTTCTGATGCGCTCTCTTCGGCAGCTAATGATGAGAAAATTGACCAAGTCTATCAAGAAGCGATGAAAGCACATTGTATCAAGAGTGATATCTGAGCCAGTTGAATTGCTGTTGTTAAGTGATAGTTTTAAAAAGAAAAATTAAGCGGTAAATACGTAGTTAATTCCCACATGAATCGCAAAGCACTTCCCGGACAATGGGGAGTGAGGTTGTATGGCCTTTTGCTGTGAATGTTTTGATGCGAGTGGGGGTTGAATGAATAAAATCATTGGCGTTGTGTTGTTAAGCTGTATCGTTTCGGCGAACAGTTATGCTGCGGCTTGGGTAAAGCTGCAAGAGAATGGTAATGCCAAGCTCATGCTGGATAAGCAGTCCATACTGGACAAGGAAAAATATAAGCGCGCTTGGGTGAAGGTTACTTATAAAGCTCCCCAAATCAATGCAGAAGCTGCGGATAAGACATACAATTTGTCCAAGATGTTGTGGTTCTTTGATTGCGCAACGCAAACAGCGGCGACCTCTCAGGTGTTCCAGTATTCCAATGAAGAACTTATTTATTCTGCTGCGGTAGATTACAAAGCCGCCAGATTTATCGAACCTGTGCCGGAAACAGACATCGATTATGGCATGCGTTATGTATGTGAAATCGGCAAGACTGATGCTATGGCGCAGAAGCCAGAAAAGGCCAGCAAAACAGACATAGCTAAAAAGCCTGAAGTAGGGGAGAAAAAGGCTATTGAGGACAACCAGGAAAAGCCGGTAGAAGAAAAACCTGCTGTAACTGAAACTGCGCCGCCTGCTAAAGTAGAGGCTAAATCTGCAGACAACAAGCTAGACCACAAGAAACACTGGACATACGAAGGCAAAGAAGGCCCGGAAAACTGGGGCAAGCTCAGTACGGAATTCTCGCAGTGTGATACAGGTCGCAATCAATCACCTATTAATATCGATCAAACGATACATGCCTCACTGAAGCAATTGAAAACATTGCAGAAGTTTCCGGGTAAGGACATTGTCAATAATGGCCATACGATTCAGGTCAACTTCAAAGAGGGCAATATGATGGTGTTGGATAACGCGCCATTCCAGATGAAGCAGGTGCATTTCCATACACCAAGCGAAAATACCTTGCATGGAAAATCCTATCCGCTTGAGGCACATTTTGTCCACGCCAACTCCAGAGGGGAACTGACGGTGATTGGTGTGGTGTTTGAAGAGGGCAAGCCTAATGAGGCTTTGGAACACCTTTGGAACGAGATGCCAAAAGAAATTGACAAGCCTGTTCCGTTAAAAAGCCGTGTGTTGCCAGGTGAACTGATTCCGCAGAATCGCACTTACTATCGGTTCAGCGGTTCGCTGACTACGCCACCTTGTAGTGAGGGTGTGCGATGGATATTAATGAAGACGCCGATGACAGCCTCAAAGTCACAAATCGAGTTGTTCAAACAGGCGATACATCATGACAACAGCAGACCCGTGCAGCCATTGAATGGCAGGCCTGTGCTGGAATAAATCTATATGGTCAAAATTAAAACTGATTGAAAATCAGGATTTCGCTTTTGCCGTTCACACCAACATCTCCGGCAAACTTGTGTACAGCTTGAGGAGTCAGTGCCTTGAAGCGTGTTTCCAGTTTGGCGAAGCTGCGTAGCAGCAAAGGTAAAAAGCCGAGTTGGTGAACGCCGCAATCTACCATGGTGGCATGTAAAGCTGGCGTTTGTGTCAGCAATATCGTGCCACGCTTCATGGCGAACCCTAGATGGTCGCCTACTTTGCCGTAGATACCGACAGTACCGGCTATCATACGGCTGGCAACATAGCTGCCCGCGTTCCCATCAACCAGCACCAATCCGCGTCGCATGCTATCGGCCAGCCTGTCGCCCACATTGCCTTGGCAAATCAATGTGCCGCCCAGCATACTGGCGCTAACATAATCTCCCGCATTGCCACAAATGGTAATTTGCCCGCGGCGCATGCCTGCACCTATGTAGTCGCAGCGGCTGCAATCACCTTCAAAAATCATCTGGCTGGAGTCTTCGCCACTAACATCAAAATAATCAGCCACTTGTGGAGAATGCTGGCTGGCTCCTAGCCGTAGCCCAGCGATCTCCGCCAAGCTCAGGCCATCCAGTCTGTCTGGTGCCAGCGCACGCAAGTCCAGCCAGCCTTCGGGTTGTTTCTTTAGTTTGAACAGAAGTGCGCTCATTTCAGCACCTCGTGCAGCTTGAAGTGGTGCGGACCGAGTTTTCCGCCGTAATTGCCAGCGGAAATGCGCGAGATGCCTGCCTCTGAACCAAGGCTGCATGCGGCTTCCAGGCCTGCCTTCATAGCGGCTTTGATGTCGTCAAATGTCAATCCGTTCACTACGATCTCCATCACGCATTGGGTCTCATCATCCAGCTCGGATTTCACCAAGCCTTTCAATGTCGGGCAGAATGCGTCGTTGGTGCTGGCGAACATCTTGGGATATTTGCTGCCCACTTTGGAGCCGCTGCGTACAATGCCGCCGGGGAAGGGCATGATAACGTTCGGTACTTGTTTCATGGCTTCTATTGCAGCCTCACAGGCTGCCAATACTTGTGCCTGACTTTTGCCCAGCACCAGAAAGTTGCCACCACCAATCGCGCGTACCATGCCGGTGGTCTCCTCGGTCAGGAACTCGCCTTCCATGATGGGGATGCGCCAGTAGCGTTTGCCACCAATCACTTTAGAAATTTGGTAGCCATCGCCAAAGTAGCGCAGATGCCTGCCCAGACTGATCATGTCTTCGCTTTCGATACCGGCAAATGCGGCAGCGGTCGGGCAGGTGAGGATACATTGCCCCATGCGGGTTTCTAGTTGCTGCATCAGCACTTTGCTGCCCATCGCGAACAACAGGACGCTGATACCTGGGCGTCCATCCGGGGTCTCATCTGAGTTCAATTCACGCTCGATACCGGCTTCCACACCACACCCAATCACGCTGGTGGCAAACCCGGTCATCGCACGAGCGGCATGCAGTGCCCAAGTCGGATTGATGGCGGTGATGATGACGCGCGTCGCCCGCATGTTGAATGCTTCGGCGAAAGTGTCGTCAATTGTTATCCCGTTGATTTGCATGCTTTAGTTCACTTTAGGCTGTTGGGTCACCCGATTTGATCTTGTCTATCCATTCCTCGATGCCGATAGTGCCCAGTGCTTGCGCTTTTTTTGCATCGGTCTCGGAAAGCACATCCTGCATCAAGTCGACGCGCTTCCATTCGGCCAGCGGAGTCTCGCATTCTGTGCGTGGTACATAGCGCGAATCGCGTACTTTTTGGCGCTGATGGATATAGCGAGGGCAATTCTGCCAGAACTCCGATAAGGTGACACGTACGATGAATTCGGCTTCCTTGTATTCTTTCATTAGTGGGTCTTCGCGTGAAATGGTCGCGGTACCTTGCACGCGGATGCGGTGCGGCCGTTCGAACGAAATGAACAGCAGTCCGACTTGCGGATTGGTGCTGATATTGCCCATCGAGAAGAACATGCCGTTGCCGTCATAGCTTGGGAAGGCGAGTGTCTTGCTATCAATCACTTTTACAAAGCCCGGGTCTCCGCCTTTATAAGAGACGGTTGGACGGCCTTGGTGGTCAATTGTGGACAGGAAAAACATGTCCATCATCTGGATGAATCCGGCGGTTTCCTCGTCAAACTCGGTATGGCAGGCAAGCTCTTCCACGCGGTCAGCCATTGCACGCGTGTTGAACGTGTCCTGCAAATCGCGGTGCTGTTTGCCGTACAGTCTACTCATAAAAGCTCCTAATCCCCAGACTTTCTAATCTATAGTCTGGTTGATGATTCTGCCGTTGCCGTTATCGGCAATCTCGTCATTGCTGATTTTAAGGTTATCCAGTTGAATCGTCTGGTATTTTTCAAAGTAATCGCGCAAGCCGCGCTCTACGCTGTTGTCGAATACAGGTTTCGCAGTGTGGGTGGCGCCCCAGGTCACTTTGATGACTTTGCCATCTTTGACGACTAATTTACCATCCTTGAACACGAAATCAGGCTTACTGAACATTGCTTCGCGGTCAGCCTGGTCGGTGTATACTGTGATGTCCGCTGCCGCACTGACGCCCAGATGTCCGCGGTCTTTCAGACCAATCAGTTTGGCAGCAGCAGCACGGGTCATGGTGGCGATCTCATACAGCGTGTATTCACGCTCCAGTGACTTCAGGTTACTCATCGCCTGCGCATCCAGATTCAGTTTGTCGAACATCTCGTTACGGAAAGTCTTGTCCATCAGCAGGCGAATCAAGTGCGGGTAGCTGACAAACGGCGCACCATTCGGGTGGTCTGTGGTCAGGAAGATGCGCCAGGGATCTTCGACACTCAGGAAGATTTCCAGCCCAATTGCCCATTGCAGCGCGTTCACATAATTCTGGTCTTTGTATTTGAAAGGCACCACGCCGCAACCCGCTTCGCACTCGATATCCATCAGTACGGATTTTTTCGGGTGGGCGAGTTTACTGTTCAGGTATTGCTGCATCGTATCGCCGGATGCGGTCACGGTTTGGCCGAACAAGATTTGTCCGACATCGGCTGTGATGTGCTTATGTTTGTTCAGAGCTTCGGCAATCTGCGCCGCAGCGGATGAGAATTTCTTGTCGCCTTCTGTACCGTAGCTGTGGAACTGGATATGCGTCAGGTGCATCGGCAGGCCATCGCTCGCGCCCATGGTGTTGAGAGTGGTCTCGAAGTTGCCAGCAGCGCCTAGGTTATTGCAATGTACGTGCAGAGGCTTGGCGATGCCTAATTCATGCACGGCGCTGCTAAGGGCCTTAAGAATGTCGCGCGGCGATACCTGATAATGTGCGTTGTTTTCATCCAGATCCAGCTTGCGCTGGTTGAACTTGAAGGCCGAGATGCCGCCCGGATTGACCACTTTAATGCCGATGGCCTGGGTGGCATGCAGAGTCCAGGCCACATAGTCGTTGATAATCTTCTGGTCGGCTTTCTGGTGGAGCAGACGCAGGAAATAATCGTCATTGCCCAGCATGGCATAACAGCCTTTGTCTATCAACGGCGTATCGCCCATTTCCAGGTGCGTCTGGCGGGCGTTGATAGGCATCATCGCCGGCTCGAAAGCAGCGGTGTAACCCATCTCGATATAGCGGAAACCGGTTTCGGTCGTCGTGGGCGTCGCGTGGTGCTTGCAGTGCGGCGTGCAGATGTGCGCTTCCGGCTCGGTGTATGTTCTGAATTCCGGCAACAGCATGCGGGCGATGTTCACTTTGCCGCCCCCGATGTGGCTGTGCATGTCAATCGCACCGGCCATCACCACTTTCCCTGTCAAATCATAAGCTTGGCCTATTTTTTCAGTTGCATCCGGCTTGTCGATGATGCGGCCGTCGCGAATGTAGATGTCCTGCTGTACGCCATCCTTGTTGTGTGCAGGGTCGTAGAGGCGGCCGCCTTTTAATAGTGTAATCATGGCAGCAGCGCCTCCAGTTTGCGCACTACATCCGCCAGTGTCGGTAATCCGCTTTCGCGCACTTGCTTCAGCGGCAGACTGATGGAGGAATCCACACGCATCATCGTACCGTTGCAATCTAGCCCTGGGGTTGCGATAGGAATGAACACGTCGGCATGGTTGCTCCAAGGTGTATTGGCGTTACCCAAAATAATCGTAGGCGTGTGGCAAAAACTGGGCGGGGCGTCGGCGTTGAAACTGTTGACCCAAACCTGCGCGTCAGGCTTGGCATCTGTCAAATCGGGCAACACTTTGCCAGTTCGCCATGCATGCACATTATTGATGCTGTAATCACCATCGCTGCCGCCCAGCGGCAAGCCAGCCGCGCGCGTGGTCTGGTTTAAAGTGGCAACGATGTTAGTAATCTGTTGCACCGCTAGCGACGCATGCGGGAAATCCAGATCCTTCGCCGCCCAGGCCAATACGGCATATTTTGCCTGTTTGAGTGTTTCGGCCAGTTTCTGTAAATCAGTCATCGCGATACCCGCGACGGTACTGGCTTTTAGCGGTTTGTTCAGTAGCAAAGCATTCAATGTTGCCAGGATATCAGGTAAATCTGCTATCCTGGAAGTCAATACCCATGCGCATTCGCGGCCATGCATTGTGTCCAGTTTTTCACCGCCTAAATAAATGATTTTGCGCGTGTTCGGGTCGGTAAACATCGCGTTCTTCGCCCACACAAAGCGTTCAAAGAAACGTGGGTTGTGGGTCACTATATCCGTGCCGATACACACAATGACATCTGCGCGGTTCTTTACCTCACTCAGGGTGGTAGTGAACCAGCCGGCACTTTGCATGGTTTGCATGTTATGCTGCAGACTAGCCTGGTTGATGTGCTGCAAATCGGCTTTTAATTTAGTCGCCAGCGGTGTCAAGGCGCGCATGCCGTGGATATCCGTACTCAAGCCCGCAATCATAGGCCGTAGAGATTGACTCAGGATTCCAGCTGCGTGTTTTACTGCTTCTTCGAGTGAGGAAGGTTTGCCGCTAACCAACGGCTGCGGATTGGCAATCGCCTGGCTAAAAAACGCGATGCCCTTCGTGCAGGCATTGTGCGCTGTTACATCTTCTATGCGAATGTCATCGCATAGCAAACCGCAAGCGGGGCAGGTGGCGTTCGGTATTTGAATGTTCGAGGACATAAGAACATTTTGCCATAAATAGAGTAACAATGCGTCTTGGAATTAACGGGTGATTTGCACCAGTATTTCGTTGGCAAGCTTTTCCATTCTATCCAGGCTGACATCGGCTTTTTGTATGAAGTCTTTGTCATAATGGCCAGGGTCCGCCCATTCCTTGCCTTTTATCTGGCAGCGTTTTGCCAGTTTGGCGATGCCGATGTCTTCCAGCGCAAATCCTAGCTCAGTCCAGAGTAAAGCCAGGTGCGCCTCGGTCTCATGGCTGCGATTTCCGGTATCGTTCATCTGGCGTATGTAGACAGCAGTCTCTCTTGATGCGGTAATGACATTCCTCAGCGCCTTGATGGACTGCTCCTTTCTCTCCTTGCTGGCGCGATTTAAATTCGTCAGCCAGGATTTGATGTTTTTGAGCAGATCCCAGATCAGTCCGGAAGTCAGGATTTCCATAAGTTGTTAGTTTTGTTTGATGAGAAAGGAGGTGTCCGCGCCTGCGAATAAGCAGCCATCATACGCGCGCGTTTTCATTAAGAAAAGTGTGCCCTGCAAGGCAGGAAGGATGCGCCTGACAGGCCAGTGCTTTAGGCAATGAAAAATCGGCCAGAAAATGTTAGAATCTCGTTTTTTCCTAAGTTGTTAATTTTCTTTTTATTTTATAAATTCTTTTGGAGTTAGCATGGCAATCGAACGTACCCTTTCCATTATCAAACCAGACGCAGTGGCTAAAAACGTGATCGGCAAGATCTACACACGTTTTGAAGATGCTGGCCTGAAAATCGTGGCCGCTAGAATGGCGCACCTGACTCAAGCTGAGGCTGAGGGTTTCTATGCTGTGCACAAAGAGCGCCCATTCTTTAAAGATCTGGTGGCATTCATGATCTCCGGCCCAGTGATGATCCAGGCTTTGGAAGGCGAGAACGCAGTAGCTAAGAATCGCGAGCTGATGGGCGCAACCAACCCGAAAGATGCGGCTCCGGGAACGATTCGCGCTGATTTCGCACAAAGCATCGATGCGAATGCAGTGCATGGTTCTGATAGCCTGGAAAACGCAGCTATCGAAATCAAATATTTCTTTGGCTAATATTAATTATTTACTTTAAATTAATTAGGTAATTTATTGATTAATTTGTTAAATTTTAGTCAATCACAACTCGCCGATTACTTTGTCAGTATCGGCGAGAAGCCTTTTCGCGCCAAGCAGCTGATGCGATGGATACATCAGTTTGGCGTGACTGATTTCTCCCAAATGACCGATATCGCCAAGGCGCTGCGCGAAAAGCTAGCAGCCGAGGCCGAGATCGTGCCGCCTGCGGTGCAGACGGAAAAGATATCCGACGACGGTACGGTAAAGTGGCTGATTGGTGCCGATGCGGTCAATAGCATCGAAACGGTGTTCATTCCCGAGGCAGACCGCGGCACGCTGTGTGTGTCCAGCCAGGTGGGGTGTGCGCTGGAATGCACTTTCTGTAGCACGGGCAGGCAAGGCTTCAACCGCAACCTGCAGGTATCCGAGATCATCGGGCAGGTTTGGGTAGCCAACCAGCGTCTGAAACAGCGTGACGGTTATGACATGCTGCCGGCTGGTGAACGCATGATCTCCAATGTGGTGATGATGGGCATGGGCGAGCCGCTAGCCAACTACGATAACGTGGTGACCGCGATGCAGATCATGCTGGATGATAGCGCTTATGGCCTGAGCCGCCGCCGCGTGACGCTTTCCACGTCTGGTCTGGTGCCGGCGATGGACAGGTTGAAAGAGGATTGTCCGGTGGCATTGGCAGTCAGCCTGCATGCGCCTAACGACGCTTTGCGTGACGTGATCGTGCCAATCAACAGGAAATACCCGCTGAAAGAATTGATGGCGGCCTGTCAGCGTTATCTGGTGAAGGCGCCGCGTGATTTCGTGACCTTTGAATATGTGATGCTGGATGGCGTGAATGATACGGAAGAACACGCCAGGCAACTGATTGCACTGGTGAAGAATGTGCCGTGTAAGTTCAATCTTATCCCATTCAACCCGTTCCCCAGCAGTGGATATGACTGCTCGAAACCGCATCAAATCCGCGTGTTTCGTGATATGCTCATGAGCGCCGGGCATGTGGTAACTATCCGCAAGACGCGCGGCGAGGATATCGATGCAGCTTGCGGTCAACTGGCCGGCAAGGTGCTGGATAAGACCAGACGCACGCAGAAACATGTGCCGATTGTGTCGGTGAACGAATAACGAAGGTGAATGTCAGGCATGAGGAAGATGAAATACATAGCTTTGATGGTGTTTGTGTTGAGCGTTTCTGCTTGTGCTACGGGGCCCAGCCAAAGTTCACGTTCCGATGTGGCTGCTCTGGCGCGTGCCAAGGCGCATACCGACTTGGGTGCGGCGTATTTTCAGCAGAACAAGCTGGAAGTGGCTTTGGATGAATTTACCGAGGCGATCAAGGCATATCCGAATTATGCGCTTGCCTATAATGGCATGGGGTTGGTGCGTGCTGCATTAGGTGAAGACGCTGAAGCGGAAGCCAGCTTCAAAAAAGCTATTCAGCTCCAGCCTAACAATTCTGAGTCGCATAATAATTACGGCAACTTCTTATGTAATAAAGGCCGTTACGACGAGGCTGTTGTTCAGTTCATGGATGCGGTGAAGAACCCATTGTATTCCACCCCAAACCTGGCTTATGCAAATGCAGGTATCTGCTCAGTCCGCAAAAAGGATTTCGCTGCTGCCGAGCGGTATCTCAACAAGGCATTGCAGATAGAGCCGCTCACACATGCGGCAGCATATCAGCTGGCGGAGATACAGTTTGCGCGTGGTGATGTGACGACCGCGCAAAAGACTTTGCAAAATGCACTGGTGTCAGCGCCAGGACCAGATGTGCTATGGTTGGGTGTCCGTATCGCCCGCGCAACCGGTAACAAGGATGACGAGGCGAGCTATGCGTTGCAATTGCGCCGCCAGTATCCTAATGCTGAGCAAACCAGATTACTCTTAAACGCTCAGTGATGTGACATCTGTTGCAACATCCGTTTCCCAAAGGTGAAGTTATGGCTAGAAAACCTAAAACCAAGACAGAAGAAAAACTGGAAGCTGCCGAGATTGGTCAGGAATCGATAGCGCAGCAGGACGCAACGTCAGAAAGCGCTGTCACGTCGGAATATCGTTCCCGCTGCGGCGGAGCGCTGCGGACGAATCGCGAAAAGCAGGGGTTGAGTGTACAGACCGTTGCAAGCCGCTTGCGCCTGAGTGTCAAGCAGATCGAGGCTTTGGAGTCAGACAACTTTGATGCGCTGCCAGAACCCACTATCGTGCGCGGGTTCATCCGCAATTATGCCAAGCAACTGGGTATCAGTTTCGAACCGTTACTGGATGCATACAATGTCTTGGTGCCAGACAAGGCGCCACAATCCTTCACGGTTCCTCCAGCCCCCTATGCTGGTAGCAGGCAATATAAAAAACCTAATCTCAAGGGATTATTGCCTATGTTGCTGGTGGTTCTGCTAGGCGCAGGTGTCTGGCTGTTTTACCAATCCTACATTGAGAAACCAAATCCTGTGGCGCCAACGGCCAGTAAATTGCCTGCCCCGGAGCCTTTGCCACAGGCTGCATTGCCGGCTGGTGAACGCCAACCTGAAGCGTCTGATGCGCAATCGGCCACAACGGAAATCACCTTGCCACCTGGCAACACTGCGACGCCCGCAACAGTCACTGAGGTTGCGCCAACGCCAGCACCTCAGGTAAACGCTGATACGCAGATGACGCAGTCTCCTTCGGCAGCACCATCTGAGGGTACAGCTGCTGTGGCGCCAGTCAATGCGACGAAAGTTTCCAAGCTGGAGTTTTCTGCTACACAGGAAACCTGGATCAGCGTCACGGATGCTAATGGTAAGGAGATCTTTAATAAGATTTTGTTTGCCGGTAACCATGAGGTTTTTGAAGCACCTCCGCCTTTGAACGTGGTGATAGGTAACGCCAGCGGTACCAGCTTGAGCGTGAATGGTGTTGAGACGAACCTGGGACCGCATACTAAAGTCAATGTGGCGCGACTTAAGGTAGAGTAGTTGTATGCAGCGTAGAAGCACACGCACCGTCATGATCGGCCATGTGGCGGTAGGTTCGCAGCATCCGGTGGTGGTGCAGAGCATGACCAATACTGACACCGCCAATGCGCAGGCCACCATCCAGCAGGTTTATGATCTCTGGCAAGCTGGCAGTGAAGTTGTCCGCATCACGGTGAACTCCATGGAGGCTGCTGCGCAGGTCGCTAATATCCGTGTGGGTTTGGATGCGATGGGCTGCAATGTGCCGCTGGTGGGGGATTTTCACTTCAATGGGCACAAATTGCTGCAGGCTTATCCGGAATGCGCGCAGGCTTTGGCCAAATACCGCATCAACCCGGGCAATGTGGGCAAGGGCAGCAAGCGCGATGAGCAGTTCGCCGCCATGATAGAAGCAGCGATCCAGTACAAGAAATCCGTGCGCATCGGCGTCAACTGGGGCAGCCTAGATCAGGCCAAGATGGCGCAGATGATGGACGAGAACGGCAAATCCGCTAATCCATTGTCTTCGGATGACCTCATGCGTGAGGCGCTGATCCAATCTGCACTGGAAAGCGCGCAGCAGGCTGTAGAATGGGGACTGGACCCGAACCAGATCATTATTTCCTGCAAAGTCAGCAACGTGCAGGATCTGGTCAAGGTTTATGTCGAACTGGGCAAACGCTGTGATTACCCGCTGCATCTGGGCTTGACCGAAGCAGGCATGGGCACCAAAGGTGTAGTGGCTTCCACTGCAGCGCTGGCGATTTTGCTGCAGCAGGGCATCGGCGACACCATTCGAGTCAGCCTGACGCCAGAACCTAACGAATCCCGCACCAAAGAAGTCATCGTCGCGCAGGAGATCTTGCAGACCATGGGTATCCGTTCATTCACGCCTTTGGTGACAGCCTGCCCGGGTTGTGGGCGCACGACCAGCACTTATTTTCAGGAACTGGCCTTGCAAATACAGACTTACCTGCGTAACCAGATGCCGGTTTGGCGTACCCGGTATCCTGGTGTGGAGAACATGAACGTGGCGGTGATGGGCTGCGTGGTCAACGGGCCGGGAGAGTCCAAGCTAGCCAATATCGGCATCAGTTTGCCTGGTACTGGTGAGACGCCTGTTGCGCCGGTGTTTGTGGATGGTGTGAAAACCGTGACGCTGAAGGGCGACCATATCGCCGCAGAGTTCCAGCAGATCGTGGATGATTACGTAAAAGAGCACTATCAAAACGATATGGCTGGAAGCCGCATGGAATCTGCCTCTCAGGTTGATACTAAAAAATCTATTCCGATTCAAGCAGTTAATCACTAATCAAATTCATGGCACAAAAGATTCAGAGCATAAAAGGTTTTTACGACATCCTGCCCGAGGCCACTCCTCTGTGGTTCAAGCTGGAAGATACCGCACGTCAGGTGCTGGCGCAGTACGGCTATAACCAGATCCGTACACCTGTAGTGGAGAGTACAGAATTGTTTGTCCGCAGCGTGGGTGAGCATACTGACATTGTCGAGAAGGAGATGTACGCTTGGATGGATCCCCTTAATGGCGACAAGTTGACATTGCGGCCGGAAGGCACAGCAGGAACGGTGCGTGCTGTAGTGGAACATAGTCTGACCTATAATGCGCCGCAGCGCTTGTGGTACACGGGGCCGATGTTCAGGCACGAGAACGTGCAGAAGGGTCGTCAGCGCCAGTTCCATCAAATCGGGGCCGAGGCATTCGGGTATGCCGGGCCGGACGTGGATGCCGAGCAGATCATCCTGCTGGCAAGGTTATGGAAGGCACTGGGCATCGCCGACGTGCAACTGCAGTTGAATACGATTGGCGATGCAGAGGAGCGCGCTGCTTATCGCAAGACCCTGATTGCGTATTTCGAGCAGTATATGGACATTCTGGATGAAGACGCCAAGCGCCGTCTGCATACCAACCCATTGCGTATCCTGGATAGCAAGAACCCGCGAATGCAAGCGATGTGTGAAGCTGCGCCCAAGCTGATGGACACACTGGGTGCGGAATCCAAAGCACATTTTGACGGTGTGTGTGAATTGTTGAACCAGGCGGGCGTTTCCTATGTCGTTAACCATAGGCTGGTCCGCGGCTTGGATTATTACAACCGTACCGTGTACGAGTGGGTGACAGACAAACTGGGTGCGCAGGGTACCATTGCCGGTGGCGGCCGTTATGATGGGCTGGTGGAACGTAGTGGCGGCAACCCTACACCGGCGTGCGGTTTCGGTATCGGGCTGGAACGCGTGATTCTGCTGATGCAGGAATACGGCGTGACCGCGTCGCAAACACCGGATGTTTATCTGGTATTTGCCGGAGAACTGGCAGAAAAGCAGGCAATGAGCACAGCAGAAGTCTTGCGTGACGCAGGGTTGAGTGTAGTGATGAATGCGGGTGGCGGCAGTTTCAAATCGCAAATGAAGCGTGCAGATAAAAGTGGCGCACGCTTTGCAGCTATTCTGGGTGATGATGAAGTGAATGCCGGTGAAATTGCATTGAAACCTTTATTGGAGCAAGGCGAGCAGGCGCGCTGTAAACTGGCTGAAGTAGCAGCAAGAATCAGAGGCTGACATGCAGACAGAAAACAAAAGCTTTTTTAACGCAATGACCATTCTGGGCCTGTTGCTGGCCATCGGCATGGCTGGTGCGGCGTTCATTCTTGGCGTACAGGCCAAACGTGCGGTATCCGGTCAGCAAAGCATCACCGTAAAGGGCTTGGCAGAAAAGCCCATCAAAGCGGATAGTGCGGAGTGGACGATCAATATAGGGGTTACCGATGCGACCCAGCGTGGGGCATTGGGTAAGCTGGCGGTGGAACTGAAAGTGCTGGAAGCGTTCCTTGAGAAACAAGGCTTGCCGAAGGAAAGCTGGACGGCGGATGTAGAAAATATCAACGACCATTACGACGAGGTATTCG
>JAKOWL010000147.1 GCA_029781535.1 Pseudomonadota bacterium | reverse complement strand
TGGAGCCAAACTATCGAGAGTCTTATCTGCCATTTTGAGTGGTGGTGTAGCTGTTTATCAGGTTGCGGTAGTCAGGGATATGGTTGGCAAATAGTGTTCCCAGACCTTCTATATCGTTACGCCAATCACGGTGGAGTTCACAAGCTACGCCGAACCAGGTCATCAGTTGGGCACCAGCAGCGGACATCCGATCCCATGCCGAGTGACGTGTGATTTCATTGAATGTGCCGGAGGCATCGGTGACAACGAAGACTTCGTAACCTTCTTCAAGTGCCGACAGCGTTGGGAAGGCCACACAGACTTCAGTGACAATCCCGGCGATAATTAACTGTTTCTTGCCAGTAGCCTTGACTGCTTTGACAAAATCCTCGTTGTCCCAGGCGTTAATCTGTCCAGGGCGTGCGATATAGGGCGCTTTCGGGAATGTCTCCTTGAGTTCCGTCATCAAAGGGCCGTTCGGACCATTCTCGAAGCTAGTCGTCAGAATGGTCGGCAGATCAAAATATTTAGCCAAGTCAGCCAGTGCAAGGACATTGTTGCGGAACTTGTCCGGTTCAATGTCTCGTACCAGGGAAGATAAGCCTGCCTGATGATCAACCAGCAAAACGGCTGCATTATTTCTGTCGAGTTTGATGTAAGGTTTGTTCATGATTCTTCTCCTTGAATAGTAATAAAAAATGCTGCTGGGTTAATGGCCAATCTGTTTGAAGTGGCCGCTTTTGAAATCATCGATCGCCTGAGCGATCTCCTCATGGTTATTCATCACAAATGGGCCATAGCCGACAATAGGCTCGTTTAGAGGCTCGCCGTTGAGTAGTAGTAAGGTTGTATCCTCGGTGACTTCAAATTCTAGGTGGCTGCCATCACGTTCAAGCACGGCCAGTTCGGTAGTGCGCACGTTATGCCGTTCTTCAAGCCGAATCGAGCCGTGCAAGATGAACAGTGCTGCGGTATGCCCGTTCGGCAGGTCGAATGCCACGCGGTGTCCAGCCTTTAGGTGCAAATCCCATACGTTCATCGGCGTAAAGGTGCGAGTTGGGCCTTCGACATCGCCATGGCGTCCAGCAATAACGCGTATCTTGCCGGCGTCTCCAGACAAAGTCGCCTCGGGAATTTGCTCTGAAGTTATGCCCTGATAAGACGGAGCCCCCATCTTGTCCTTGGCCGGTAGATTGACCCACAACTGGACCATCTCCAAGGTGCCGCCTTCCCGGGCGAATTCCGTGCTGTGGTATTCCTCATGGAGTAGACCGGATGCAGCAGTCATCCATTGCACATCGCCGGGGCCAATGGTTCCACCCCCGCCGGATGAATCGCGGTGCGAGACGCCGCCCTTATAGACGATAGTCACGGTCTCGAAACCACGATGCGGATGCTGGCCAACGCCAAGCTTTTGCGTGGTCGGCGGAAAATCGGCCGGTCCTGCGTAATCCAGCAGTAAAAAGGGCGACATCTCTTCGGCAATGTCTCGATAGGAAAATATGCTCTTCACTGGAAATCCATTGCCGACCCAGTGGTTACTGTTACTGCGCTTAATGAATGCTAGTTTTTTCATGCCTGTTCTCCGTAATTCAATGAACGCACTTTAAAGCATGGACAATTCATATACTAGATGGTTAAATATGAAAATATTTTCCATCTGATTGCATAATGGATTTCAATCAAGCCGCAGTTTTCGTCAAGGTTGTCCAGGCGGGCAGTTTTAGCGCTGCTGCCCGTCAACTTGACTTGCCGACCTCAACGGTTAGCAACCGGGTGTCACTCTTGGAAAAGCGCCTAGGTGTCATGCTGCTGCAACGGACAACGCGACGGCTCAGGCTTACCGAAGCCGGCGCGCTGTATTTTCAGCACGCTTCTGCTGGTCTCGGACATATGCTGGAAGCAGAGGCCGCGGTGACCGAATCAACTGGCGAACCATCTGGTTTACTGCGTGTGACCGCCCCGGCTGATATCGGCGACCACATGCTAGCGAGCATCATGACTCAGATGCGACGCAGATACCCGGATGTCCGGGTTGATATGGTACTGACGAATCATTATGTTGATCTAATCGCTGAGGGAATTGATGTAGCAATTCGGACAGGTGTCCTGAAGGACTCATCCCTAATTGCCAAGCATGTTGGCATCGCCCACTGGGTGCCCTTTGCAAGCCCTGGCTACCTACGCTCTGCGCCACCTCTTGATTCTCCTCAGCATTTGCGCCAGCACTGCTGCCTGCAATTCACGCCTTTGGGCAAGGATGCATGGACGCTGACAAATCAGAAAACTGAAGTAACCGTTCCACTTTACGGTCAGGTAATGGTTAATGATATTCGTGTCGTACGTTCAATGGTGCTGGAAGGAGATGGTGTTGCTTTGTTACCGCTCTATCTGTGCCGTGAAGAATGTACCATAGGAAAATTGGTCCAGGTTTTACCTGATTGGCAAGCGAAGGCAGACCCGATTCACATTGTTTTTCCGCGACAACGATTCATGCCGCCGAAACTTCGTGCGTTCGCCGATCTAGCGTCAGAAGAACTACGTAACTGGTTGGATATGGATTGATTCATCACAAGCTGCACGCATACGTGCTCCGGCTGATTTCGGAACTAAGCCGTGATAGAAAGACGGCATTTCAGCCAAAAGCAAAACCGCTCTTGGCCGTCAGTTGATATTCAGAACTTAATGCGAAATGGCACACACCCCAGTGACCACTTTTATCATATCGGGAACGCCAATCAAGTATAAAAGTGATCATCATTTGCATACCCATTTTCATTTGCACAATTAACTGTATATAGCGACATGACACTATTAGGTGCTGCAATGCAAAAAGCCGTTAAGCAGTGCCAAATTGCGCTCAAAGGACGAGTCTGCGGTAAATCCCGCTAAGCCAGCCAAACAATTTCAATTGAATCTGAAGGAATACAGAATATCCACGGCGCTCTCGGTTCCAGACTCGGCGCGGAGCGACCAGCGAGACGTGATGTTGTAGGTCAACCGCACGATGTCCAGCAGACCACTGACACTTTTCTCATAACTCAGGAATAGCCCTGAGGACAGGCGCTTGCCTACTGTAACGACCGCGTTTTCGGCATTACCACCGGAAATGCCGAATTCGTCGAGGCCTACAGCATGCGCAATTTTGGTCTGCAACGGCACGGACTGACCTTGTGAGAGCAGCGCGCCGGCGGCTAGCGACAGCATGGCATAGTCATTCTTGCCGGCACTGTCGATGCCGTGGCCCAACACCAACCATGACAGCTTGTCACTTTCTGGAACATCCGGGTCAGACACTAGCTTTGTAGCCGGCTGAAAAGCGCTGCCGGCAATTTCGATACCGGCATTGACCGGCTTACTGTTACGCATCGCACGGATATTGAGGCCAGGATTGTCTAGTGGCCCACTGAAGTTGAGAATACCGCGCTCGATGTTCAGCACCTGACCATATGCCATATAGGTGCCTTTATTCACCTGTATGCTACCTTCACTATGGGGATGATAGCGTGTCAGGCCTGTCAATGTCAGGGAGCCGGCCAGTTTTGCGTCGAGGCCATAGCCACGCAGATTGAATTCCTTGCCGAGGTCGATGTGCAAGTTGTTCAGCAGCACACCCATCTCTGACTCAGGTGCCGATGCAGTTTGACCGAGCACAATGACATCTTCACTTAGTTTCGGTGTCTCCTGACTGGCAAGCTCCACCTGCCCTTTGGCTACCACGACATTCCCTGAGACCATCAGCATGCCGTCACCCAGCGTAGTCTTGCCAGATCCATTCAAAACCAGCAGACGGTCGGCACGAGAAATGGCAGTGAACCTGTCGGCTGTCCAGTCGAGTGCAATGACCGGCTGGCCGCTTTCCATTTGCAGCAATCCGCCAGCTTGCAGCCGCCCATCACCCCCTCGCCACGAGGCCTGCTTGATCAGAAGCTTATCATCAACAAAAGTAGCTTCCAGCTTCCCATCATCAAAGGCAACCCCTTCAGAGGGCATGCTGAATTGTAGATGAGTCCCTTGGAGATGGCCGCTTAGATGCGGTTCATCCCATCGCCCATTGGCCTGAGCAGACAAACTTAACTGACCATCCATGCTCGCATCCACAAGCTCAGATGGCAATGGCAGCCAGGACAGTGTTTGGAGCTCTGCGGAAGCATTCAAACTTAATGGCGCATTGGCTAGTACAGAGAATCCTGAGCCTACCCTGGCAAGTGTCGTGGCAACCTGGATATCCAGGTTGCCAATATTATTCCCGCGTGCCATGGCATTGAGAGTGACATGATTATTTGACATCTCCACGCCTATTTTCGCTTGCTGCAGGCCAAACGGATTCTCCTTGCCGTCATCAATCGCAAGAATCAGGTCACCCTCCTTGCGCCACAAGTCGACTTTGCCATTCAGTAAATTGCCTGCTTCAAAGTCCCATCTGCCTGACATGGTCAAATCGCCACGCAATTGCGCAGGCTTAGGCAGCAACGGAGAAATCTCCGCCCAGGCCAGATTTTCCAACCGACCCTTGCTCTCGATCATCCCACCGCCCATATGTAGATGGTCGATAAAGACACGCCCTTTCGTAAGTTGAATCACGGCACTCCCGAGCGTCACGTCTCCCATTCCTGCTGCGAGAGACGCAGGACTTTGCAGGCTAAATGAGGAGGGATGGCACCGGCAGGATAGGCTTTGCAGCCATCCTGTCCAGTGCAAGCCCGTCGATAATCCACCTTGCAGGACGCTCTCGATTTTTTGTTCGTTTCCGGATGCCGTTAGCGCAAGGCGGTGATTCGCACGAGTTCCCTGCAAGGTCAAACGCCCTTCCTCCAGAGAGTATTGGCCATAATGCAAGCCAGCAGAGTTAATCTCGCCGTCAAGCTTGCCATTAGCGCCTTCTGCGAGCGCTGCATGCCCTTCCAAGTGTGAAATGCTCAGCTTGCCCGGTAACTGCAGTTGTTCTGCCAGCAAGGTCAAACGCGCATCAGGATTTTCCAGATCACCGGTTAGCGTGCCGTTAGCTCTTGCATGCCCTCCATAACCTTCACCCAGCACTTCCAATTCGGGAAAATCCAGGTTCCATCTCAGCATCCCGCGCGCATTCCCTAAACTACCGCTGACCGCCATGGTATTGGCAGCAATCTTCGCATGCAAGTCCAGATCGCGGATCTGGTTGCCTGCGATAGCCATCGCCCCCTCTCCCGACACCTTCCTGCCACGCCACTCGCTATCGCGCAACGCCACTTGCATTCGTAAAGCCGCCTCGGGTTGCAATGCTCCCTTGAGCCCAAGGTCGAAAGAAATATTTGCTGTAGGATAAGCACCCAAGCGTTCGGGATGCACATCGGTAACACGGATATCAGCCACTAGCGGATACTGACCAGACAATCCCAAACTTCCTCTGGCCTGAATAAAGCCAGCGGCATGGGCTCTGTCTTCACCTTGAAGCAAAACCATCTTGCCATCCTGTGTATTCAAAACACTGGCCGATGCAAACTGCAAGGTTTCTAGATCACCTGAAAGCTGTATATTGATGTCATAAGGCAACTTGCCGTTAAGGTTGATCGCTTCGAGAGTGCCGTTAACTGGGAACGGCTTGGCGGTCCCAAGCCGCACCACACCTGATAACATCCCCCAAGGCGTGTTTGCATGCAGACTATCGAGCCGCAAGTTGCTGCTGTCAGCTGAGAAACTGAAGCGCATATCCTTAATTGCATGGCGTTCACCGCCACGGATAATCAAGACCTCGGCAATCTCGGCCTGACGGACGTTTAAGGGAAAAGGCAGCCTGAGATGTTCAGGCAGGTCTGCGTTTCCACTGCTCTGGTTGTCCCGCATCGTGATTATGAGGCGCTTCGCCCGCAGATGCTCCACAAAAACCCGGCCATCCCCGCCTGTAGAAAGCTGCCAGCGTGCATCCAGCTTTTCCAGTTTCAGATGGACGCTGTCCAGATCGTACTCAAATGAATCCATGGCAGTGCCGAGACTGATGGGGGCACCCCCCCATGCCAGCAACGACACGCACGACAGAATCAGAAAAAAGTAATGGCGCAGCATCAGAATGCTACTCCGATATTGAAATGCAGCCGGTATTCACCCGTATCCTGCCCATAGGCGATATCCGCACCAATTGGGCCAACAGGGCTTTTCCAACGCGCACCGAATCCGTAACCATATACCGGTTTCAGGTCCTGCATCTTGTTGGCAGCATTGCCGAAATCGGCAAACACTGCGGCACCCCATGTATCGGTCAGCCATTGGACAAGTTCCAGACTGCCGGTGGCAAGGTAGCGCCCACCTACAACTGCATCATCCTTTTTTACGCCCAGGCTCTGGTAAGCGTAACCGCGTACCGATTGATCACCGCCGGCGCGGAACAGGTAATCGGCCGGAGCATTACCGTTGCCGCTGACCATACCGATCTCGGCGCGCGCTATGAATTGGGTACTGTGGCTAAATGGATAGTAGCCTTGAACCTTCGCATGGCTTTGCAGAAAACGGCCATCTGATAGCGACTCGAGTGGCGCGCCGGCGAATTGGACATTGAGCAAATAGCCTCGAGTTGGGGACAGATTGTTATCGATATGCCGCAATGTAATGCCGTAAGCCAGCGTGGCTGCATGCTTGGTTGTGGTATCGCCACCTGAGATGCTTTCCCTCTCCAGCGTATAATTTGCCCCAAGATACTGCTCGCGCCTGCTTGGCCCCCAAACACGCCTGACCCCGGCCTTACCAGAGAGAGTAGTCAGCCCTTCGATATCTGTGCGGTCGATACGAGCATCCATACTGTCGCGATAACCTTCCTCGCTGATAGGCAAACGGACAAGTCCATTGATGGACTGGGCCTTCTGCTCCAGTTTCAGACCACTGGTAAGCCGCCAGCCGCGGTCCAGAATATTTAAGTCATCATAAGTCAGTTGGGCACGAGCGCCGGTATTGGTACTATATCCAGCACCGATACCCATCCTGGCGGACCGGTTTTCTTCGACCACTACCTTGATTGGCGCAATGAGACTGGTAGAGTTGGCGCCGCTGGCCATTGGCACCTCAGCCTTTACCTCGACGGTCTGGAAATAGCCGCTTTCTTGCAATTGCGTCTGTAGAGCAAGCAGCCTGGACTGCGCATAGGGGTCACCCACCTTGATACGGTTGATGTTTTCGACAAGGCTGGGAGGATAGCGCCGTAACCCCTCGACACTCAAGTTGCCAAAGCGTACCAAAGGGCCACTGTCAATCTCGATAGTCAGCACCGCAGTATTGTTTGCTGGATTGATTTCTGCATGACTTGTGCGGATAGTTGCAGTCGGATAGCGATTCAACAGCAGGTTTGCCAGCAGCTTGCGCTTAGCTTCCTCCCAAAGATCATTGCGGAACCTTGCGCCTGATGGCAGCAGCCATCCTTCCCTCATCACATCCATATCCAGCGGGCCTCGCTGCACCTGCTTGGTAATCTCGCCTGAGAATTTGATGTTGACACTCGCAATAGTCACCGGTGTCCCGGGGTTAATGACAAACTTGGCTACGTAGGTCCCGTCAGAATTCTTCAGGGAGGCCTCTATCATCGGAGAAAAATAACCCTCAGTCGCCAACAGGTCCTTGATGTTTTGCGTTGCGTTAACGTATAGCCTTTGCCATTCCGATGGAGTCAGACGCGGGTTTTCGCGCCATTCGATAATCCGAAGATGCTTCTGCAGCAAATCATCCAGAGGAGCGGGTGCGATAAGCTCCACTTTGTACCGAGACTCATCAGCATGTACCGGAAAGCCGAGAAAGAGCATAACCAGAATCACCAATAAGCATCGGGTATGAATCTTCTGCTGCATAAATGCTTTGTTATTAATGTGCTGTCATCCAAACACCAACAGTATCTGACTGGCACGCAAGGCGGCACCTTAGCCTTCTATATGACAGTCACCAGGAACTGCTACATACTACAGCTTCCAGTAATGATCTACCAGCAAGGCAGCAAAGATCAGGCTGAGGTAGATAATGGAAAACTTGAACGTACGTTTGGCCAAGTCATCAGAATATTTGAGGTAAAGGCTAATGACGTACTTCAAGAAAATACCATTCAAAATGATCGCTGAGACCAGATAGATTAGTCCGCTCATCCCCAAGCCATAAGGCATGAAGGCTACCGCTACCAGAATGACGGTGTACAGCAGCATATGCAGCAAGGTAAACGCCTCACCATGCGTCACAGGCAGCATAGGCATGCCAACCTTGGCATATTCCTCACGGCGATACAACGCCAGAGACCAGAAATGTGGTGGGGTCCAGGCAAAGATGATCAGAAACATGATCAGAGATTCCGGTGCGATGTTGTTATTGACCGCCGCCCAGCCCAGAATTGGCGGCATGGCCCCTGATGCACCACCGATGACGATATTCATGGGTGTCGCCGGCTTCAGGAAAACAGTATAAATCACGGCATAACCCACAAAGGTACCGAAAGTCAGCCACATCGTCAGCGGGTTCACATAAAAATAAAGTATTGCCAGCCCCATGCTGCCGAGAATCGTTGCGAATACCGTTGTCTCCAGATTAGACACTTGGCCGGTGGGTAAAGGGCGGCCACGTGTTCGCGCCATGACGGCATCAATCTTGTGCTCAATCAGGCAATTGAATGCCGCAGCAGCTCCAGAACTGAAGGCAACGCCTATGGTGGTGGCAATTAACAGCGGCCAAGGTACCATGCCTGGTGTTGCCATGAACATACCGATGACGGCAGTAAAAACAATCAGCGCGGTTACACGTGGTTTGCACAACGCGTAAAAGTTTTTAATGCTTGAACTAAAATTTGACAACTGCATCGTTAACGCACCATTCCCCAAAAAAACCTTCTCCATCAGAAGTTCACCCTCTTTAACTCATGTACGCCGCGTAGTTATTTTAGAATTGATAATCACCAGTGTTGCCATTAGTGTTGCGGCACCAGCATTATGTGCGACGGCAAGTACGGTTGGCAGATGTAGAATAAGATTGGCAATACCTAAACTCACTTGCGCCAAAAGCAAAGCCAGCAACGCAGCACACCAATATCTGATAGCGTGATATCTTAACCCAACAACACCTAAAAAACCCAAATAAATCAGAGTGATGACAGCCCCAACCCGATGCGTCCACTGAATAGCCGTTAAAGAATCCAGCATCAGACTACCTCCTGTCGCGCTCTGCCCCAACTCTCTGACCATATGGAAAGCATCCTTGAAATCCATTGCAGGCAACCAGTTGCCATGACAAGTAGGAAAGTCTGTACATGCCAGAGCTGCATAATTCGTACTTGTCCACCCTCCCAGAAAGATTTGACAGAACAGCACCAGCAAACCCAATCTGAACCAGACTTTCTTTTTACCCGAAAATCTTTCCACCTGAAACGTACCCCAATGACGATGGGCTACCCACATCAATATTGCCATCGTAGTCATGCCGCCAAGCAGATGCGCACTCACGATCACTGGCTTGAGTAACAGAGTAACAGTCCACATACCGAGTGCGGCTTGGAAGACAATTAGCCCCAGCAAGAAAGTTGTCAGCCATGGAGAAGTGTGTATTTCACGTCGTTGCTTCCAACCCAATACAAACAACCATAACACCATCAGACCCAGAGTGCCCGCCACATAGCGATGGATCATTTCCTTCCAGGCTTTACCGGATTCCACAACTTTATCCGGAAAAACGGTCTGCGCATGTGCAATCGCGGATTCACTTTCCGGCACTGTCAAGGTACCGAAGCACCCTGGCCAATCCGGACAGCCCAAACCAGCATCGGACAATCTGACATAGGCTCCTAGAACAACCACACATAATGCAGTTATTGCTGCCATCAAAGAGATACGTTTAAACCAGGCCATGACTACTAACCGGCCCATGACGACTTAAGAAGCCGCACTAAATCTTTACGTATATCTGCCGCTTTTGCAGAGGCCGGATAGCTCATCATAATATAGCCCAGCGGGTCAATCAGATACAGCCGACCAGACTGCAAAGCATTTTCTTCACCGATATTGAACTGTTTAGCAAGCTTCCCTGCTGCACCACTTGGTTGATTGATGATAAGCATGTCCGGATATGCAGTTTTAATTGAAGCAACCTCCTGCGAGGTGGTGAGCAATATTCGCTGCGCTCGTGCTATGTCTTTATAAAGCGACACTTGTAACTGACGCATATCATGCAATCTGTTCATACATTCACTTTGGCAATCGTCTGTCACATACATCATATTCCATTTATCCTGCCAAAATTTGCTAGCGGACTTGCCATCGTCAGTCACCAAAGCCTCATCGATCACGACCATACGGGGCGGTGCAAGTAACTCCCCATAAACTCTCCCGGCAGGCTTCCAGTTAAAATGCTGCATTAACATCACTACCAATATTGGCACCATAAAAAATATCGCCAGGGCGATCAACATCAGTCGTCCGCGACGTTGCTGTGCCATAAGGGGGTCTTGCGTTTCCATGCTATTGTTCCAGCTTTCTGATACTTAAATATAGATAAATGAGTAAAGTCGCCAATGCGAAACCAAACCATTGGTAAGCATAACCCAAATGTGTGACGATACGTTCAGCGGGCATTTGCCAGTTACGTACAAATCCTCCTTCAGGGCAGCTTGGGTCCATTTTGACGACGACAGGCAATATCGACAGCGGTGAAGCGGCACGAAATTTCTTCATGTCCAGATTCTGCCAAACCTTTTCCCAACTTTTTTTCTCTACCTTGTCAGCAGACGTTGGCTCCAACGTAAATATCTTATCGTTAGGCGGCCATACTATCCCGACAACATCCAGTTTTTCTAATGGCGTTTGTACTTCTGGCAGCTTTGTGTGTTCCGCAAAACCCGCAACCCATCCACGGTTCACCAACACATACCGGGTAGTATTTTCGATCTTAAAAGGGGTAATGACATGAAAACCAGCGTTTCCATTTTCTATCTGGTTGTCCACCAGGAACTGATACTTTGTTTCAAAAGTCCCATGTAATATAACCTTGCGATACTTTAACTGTAAAGGATCTTCCAGATAATCATACAACTCGGGTACTTGCTGGCTGTTCTGTGTATATTTAGCTTGAATTTCCTGCTTAAGCATGGCTTTGTGATATTGCCACAAGCCCAGTTTGATGAACAACGGAATACATAGAATAGTGACCATAGTCCCCAGCCAACTTGGCTTGAATTCAAGGTGTAAAAACTTAAATTGCATTTTTGTATACCGGGATAGATAATCAAACTTTAAGCGAATTGGACAGAATCATGTGGATTAAAATTGCAATCGTCGTCATGCTATTCTTTATCGTCATCAGCTTGTTTTCTGCGCTCTTCTTTTTATCGAAAGACAAAGGCAACGGGGACCGCACCGTAAAAGCACTTACGGTTCGAATCAGCTTATCCATCGCACTATTTGTCATGATTCTGATCGCTTATCGCTTAGGCTATTTGGGCCAGCAATAATCAATAACACTGTTTATTGAATTTAAGCTTTAATAAAAAAGGCGATGCGCATGCATCGCCTTTTTTGATTCTTATCAATTACACAAGCCAATATACAAAAATGAACAAGCCTAACCATACTACGTCAACAAAGTGCCAATACCATGCTACGCCCTCGAACCCGAAGTGATTCTCTGGTGTGAAATGGCCTTTCAAACTACGTAACCAGATCACGATCAACATGATAGTACCCAGCGTTACATGGAAGCCATGAAAACCCGTCAACATAAAGAATGTTGCACCATATGCGCCAGATTTTAAGGTCAAGCCCATTTCGGTATATGCGTGATGATACTCAAAAGCCTGACAGATCAAGAATGCAGTACCTAGCGCAATAGTTAAAAACAAACCTAGATTTAACTGCTTGCGATTATTCTTAATCAAACCCCAGTGTGCCCAGGTGATTGTCGCACCGGAAGTCAACAACAGCAGGGTGTTGATGGCAGGCAAGCCCCATGCGCCCATAGGGGTCAAAGGCCCTGGTGTATATGTTTGACCTAGAATATTGCCCCCTGGGCCAGCAGATGGCCACGACCCCATGAAATCCTTGTATGGGGTGAAGCTAGGGTCAAAACTAGCCAATTGCGGTACAGACAACTCACGCATATAAAACAGAGCACCAAAGAAAGCCGCAAAAAATGCAACTTCTGATGCGATAAACACCATCATGCCCCAACGGAATGAGCGGTCTTCCCATTTTTTGTATTTACCCGTTACGCTCTCGGTAATCACACTACCCATCCACTTGAACACCATAAATAGAATAATGGCTGCGCCAAGATACATCATCCATTTGCCTGGGGCAGCCAAGTAGCCAAGTTCTTTATTCTTATCAGTGGCAACAGAAAACACAAAGCCAGCGGCTAAAGACAGCAGGCCCGCAGACAAGGTGACTGGGTAACTTACCCCTTCAGGCACAAAATAGTGATGATCAGAATGTGTTGTTGCCATAGTTTCAACTCCCAGTTTACAAGTTCAAAACAAAAAATAATTCTAGTTTTATTTGCAATTAATTTTTTACAGCACTAAAGAACGAATATGAAAGCGTCAATTCATTCACGTCTTCAGGCAACTCTGGACTTATAAAAAATCGCAGAGGCATTTCTTTTACTTCACCAGCCTTTAACTCCTGCCTAACAAAGCAAAAACATTCAATTTTCTTCAAATGTGCCGAAGCCTTGCCTGGGGTTACGCTCGGAACTGCTTGGCCCACTACAGTTTGGCTGGTGGTGTTTTTTACCACAAACACTACCGACTCCACCTGCCCTGGATGCAATGTAACACTTGGCGTTTTTGGATAAAAGTTCCACCCCAGCCCAGGCATTACTGTTGCTACAAACTGCACCTTTACCAACCTCTTTTCATCCACTTTAGCCGAAACTACTGTGGTTGCCGAATTTTGTGTTTTACCATTCAGCCCGGTCACGCTACACAACACGTTGTACAACGGCACCAAAGCAAACGCGAACAGCAACGAGCCGGCAACTATCCACAATAACTTGTAGGCAAGCTTTTTATTAGCCAGCGCACGCTGTGACTGTTTGTCACCTTGCTCTATCACAACTCAATCCATATTTCTATTTATGTGCGGTCAGTACATAAAAAGAGACCAAGTAACACAATATGGCAAATACACCTATCACTAACGCCAATTTCTTATTTTTAGCGCTTCTTTTATTGTCTTCCATATATTCTCTATCAACTAGGTTGATGGTCACGGACATCAATACCCGTAACCATCAGAACCTAAATCATTTCACTACTGGTTGCTCAGTAAAGCTGTGATACGGTGGTGGAGATGGTAATGTCCACTCCAAACCTTGCGCACCTTCCCATACTTTATCAGTGGCTTTCTCGCCACCTTTGATACAGCTAATAATGTTGTATACAAACAGCAATTGTGACAAGCCCAAGATAAACGCCCCGGTCGAGGAGATCATATTGAACTCTGCAAACTGCAATGCATAGTCTGGGATACGACGCGGCATACCTGCCAAGCCTACGAAGAATTGCGGGATAAATGTCAGGTTAAAGGAAATTGCCGTTAACCAGAAATGCAGTTTACCCAATTTTTCGTTGTACATATGGCCCGTCATCTTAGGCAGCCAGTAATAAACACCTGCCATCATACCCATGATGCCACCGGCAAAAAGTGTGTAATGGAAATGAGCAACTACAAAATAACTATTGTGATATTGCGCGTCTGCCGCAACGTCTGCTAGCACCAAGCCTGTCAAACCACCAATACCGAACAGAATGATCCAGCCCACGGTAAACAGCATTGGCGTCTCAAAACTCATGGAGCCTTTCCACATGGTTTTAATCCAGCAGAAAAACATCACTGCCAGTGGTAACGAAATCGCCATGGTGCTGTACATAAAGTAAAGCAAAGCTGGCACCGGCATACCTGCAGTAAAGAAATGATGCGCCCAAACCACGACTGAAAGTGCGCCTACAGCCCAGAAAGAGTACACTTGTGCCTTGTAGCCATACACGGGTTTACGCGCAAATGTTTGCAGAATTTGTGGAATAAAACCCCAAACCGGCAACAACAGAATATACACTTCAGGGTGACCGAAGAACCAGAAAAGATGCTGGAACAAGATTGGATCACCACCACCAGCCGCATCAAAGAAATGCGTTCCAAAGTGACGGTCAGTCAACAGCATGGTCACGGCGCCAGCCAGTACTGGAATTGTGGCTACCAGCAAGAATGCTGTAATCAACCAACCCCAGGCAAACAAAGGCAATTTCATCATGGTCATGCCAGGCGCACGCATGTTGAAGATGGTGACGATAATGTTGATAGAACCCAAAATTGAAGAGATACCGAGGATGTGTACGGAGAATATCGCGAAGTCCACACCAATACCTCCTTGGATAGAAAGCGGTGGATAGAACGTCCAACCCGTTGCCAACGCACCATCACCGATACCAAACAACGCCAATGTAAATGGCAAGGTCAGCAAAATCGCGGCAGGAGGCAACAACCAGAAACCCCAGTTATTCAAACGCGGCAGGGCCATATCAGGCGCCCCGATTTGCAATGGAATCATCCAATTAGCAAAACCGGTGGCTGCTGGCATCAAAGCCGCAAAAATCATAATCAGCGCATGCACGCCAATCAGCTGATTGAACAACTCCGGTTTCATCAATTGCAAACCTGGTTTGAACAACTCGGCACGAATACCTAGAATCATCGCACCCCCAACCAAGAACATGATCAAGGAAAAGGTCAGATACATCGTACCAATATCCTTGTGGTTCGTCGTGGTGAGCCAACGCATCAACCCCGTTGGATGATGGTCATGATGATCATCGTGATGCGCTACAGTTGTAGTACTCATCGTTTTCTCCTAATTTCCAATCAAGCTAAACTTCTAAAATTATTGACGCGCTGCCTTCACTTGTGTTGGCTGCACCACAGGATCTGCAGCTGCCGTATTGCCAAATGAGTTACGCTCATAAGTAATCACCGCAGCGATTTCCGTATCGTTAAGGGTTGCTTTCCAGGCAGGCATTACATTTTTGCCATTCAGCACCCTATCCAAGTGACTGTCTGGCAAATATTTACCATCTGCTCCAAAAATCGGACCAGTTGCAATCTTGCTACCAGCAAGCGCTGGGAATGCAGGGGGTAAGCCAGCACCGGTCAACTGGTGACATACCGCACAATTCTTCTCATACACTGTCTTACCTTGTGCAATCAAGTCTTCTTTGGACATTTCTTTTACTTCGCTCGCTTTTTTCTGCTCTTCTTTTTTCGCGGCTACCCAAGTTTTATATTCATCCATCGGGATGGCATTGACCACAATAGGCATATAACCGTGGCCCTTGCCACACAACTCTTTACACTGGCCGCGATAAGTGCCTGCCTTGTCCACTTGCACCCAGGTTTCACGAATAAAACCAGGGACAGCAACACGGGCAGAGCCAAATTGCGGTACCCACCAGTTATGCAAGACATCATCAGCAGTCATCAAGATGCGTACTTTCTGACCAACTGGCAGCACCAAAGGATTATCCACTTCCAGCAGATAATGCTCGTCTTTTGGTGCACGGTTATATCTTTGATCTTCTGTAGTCGTTAATACACTTGTGAACTTAATGCCTTGCGCATCCCCATCCATGTATTCGTATTGCCATTTCCATTGGGAACCTGTGACTTTAACTACCATTGTTGCCTGGTCACGCGTATCTTCCATAACCAGCACGCTGTGATAAGCAGGGATCCCCATAATCACAAAGTCGATTAGCAGCAAAATTGCGAAAGGCACCAACACCCAGAACACTTCAACTGCTGTGGATGGAGCCTTATCAGCTACAGCTTTAAACCCCTTGCTTTTGCGATGTGCAAAAATGGAATAAATCATGATAGCAAGCACAACAAAGAAAATAATGGCAATAATCACCATGAACTTGTTATGCACATGCAGGGTATCCAGCGCCATGGGAGTCACTGGCTCAGGAAAATTCCACGTATAGTCAGCGTAAGCACTGAGTGAAGCCAGCATTGCTGCCAAACTTATTCCGACCTTTTTCAAAAAACGCATAAAACTCACTCCCAATTAAAGTAGTTATTTAATAGTTCTTAACTTCTCTTTAAGCTCGCTTGTTAATTTAGCGCGCTGCTCATCATCCAGAAACCGTCGTCCAAACTCGAGTTCTTTACCGTGTGAACCGATAAAAATCCCCGTCTGCCCCCCATCAACCTCACGCAGCATAATCTGCGTCCAGTATCTTTGAAACTCCAACCGTGTGGATGTTTTATAATTTTTACTTTCTACCACTACTGTATTTTCACAAATCTCGATGCTTTCAAAATCTGAAGTGTGCAAATACACATAGTAGAAAGCATACCCAAATGCCAGCAACTCCAATCCAGCAAAGGGCATCACCAACCAAGCGCCAGCCAAGGTAAAACCCAGACCTACAACAAGTGTGATTGCCGCCAAAGCCATCATCAGCAAAATCGCACCTTTGGGAGAAAGCGAGTTGTTTGGATGTGCGATTATTTTGTAATCCATCACCAACAACGCCACTTTAATTACCCCTTATCTCCTAAGACGGACCCGATTTTTCACAAGACATTTTGACGCAGGTCAAGAAATTATCATAAAAGCCGGGCACGCTCAAGCAAAATGTTACACTTTTGAAACAACTCATTAACGAACAATTGGATGGGACTAAATATCCAGAGCGGACTTATTAAAAAGAACTATCAACAGGAAACAAGCCAAAAGGCCTGATAAGAAAATATGGCGCCGAGAGATGGGATCGAACCAACACACTGTAGCCACATATTTAGAAAATCTCCTAATCCAACCTCACCGCAACACCTCAATCAATTGAACTATCAATATACATTTATCAATTCCAATTGATTAGAAAAACTAATCACCTAACTTAAAACATTAAATTGGATTAATTTTTAATTAATTCAGATAATGACTCCAGCTTAATTAATTGGAGACATAAAATGTCTGAAATTAAAAATGGATTTTTTAATCTTGTCATAGGCTTTATTGACAGCAACAGCGCAATGCTAGCTGCGATTTACACAGCAGGTCACATCATCATTGCAATGATTTGCATTAAGACCATCACAGGCGCAAGTATGGATTTGGCAGCAATCGATGCCATCGTAGAACCAATGATTAATGGGGTGTGGTTTTACGTATTACATAAAACCTACAACAAAGTGATCGCAACAAAAAATATAGCCAAGGAGTACAGCTATGCATAAACAAAGAATGCACATAAAAGGTAATTTTATTTTGCACTATTTGATGAATGAGTTTATCAAAAAGTAACATCAATAAGCTGAATTAAGGAGAATGAAAATGGCAACAAAAATAGATATTGGAATTAGCGACAAAGATCGTCAGGCAATTGCTGATGGATTATCCAAGCTATTGGCCGATACTTACACACTTTATCTGACCACACATAATTTTCATTGGAATGTTACAGGCCCAATGTTTAACACACTACATACGATGTTCATGGGGCAATATACCGAATTATGGAATGCGGTTGACCCAATCGCTGAGCGCATTAGGGCACTCGGTCATTACGCGCCCGGTTCGTATGAGCAGTTCTCTAAATTAACTTCATTGCCTGACGTGCCTGCAACACCACCTAAGGCAATGGAAATGATTAAGGTATTAGTAAAAGGCCATGAGACGGTAGCAAGAACAGCTAGAACAACCTTTGTGCTAGCTGGCGATGCTGACGACCAACCAACTGCAGACCTACTCACGCAGCGTTTAGATATTCATGAAAAGACTGCATGGATGCTTAGAAGTTTGCTAGAAGAGTAATTCGCCCATCTCCATCGAACCACCCCACCTAAGACGTGGGCTTTTTAATTTTAAAGCAACCAAATTATGCTGAGTGAGGCGTATCCAGTAAAATATACACAAACGCCAGACGTAAAAAAAGCTTACCAGTTGGTAAGCTTTTTATTTATTTGGTGCCGGGAGCCGGAATCGAACCGGCACGCTGTCGCCAGCGCTGGATTTTGAGTCCAGTGCGTCTACCAATTCCGCCACCCCGGCTGAGGTATAATGCGAATTGAAGCTAGCATTATAACAAGATATTTCGATTTATGCGAACCCAAGATTTCGATTTTTATTTACCAGACTCCCTGATAGCACAACACCCGACTGAAAGAAGAAACGCCAGCAGACTTCTGGTATTGAACGGGCAGAGCGGTGAAATTGCTGACAAACAGTTTTTAGACTTGCCTGACTTTTTACAACCAGGCGATTGCCTGATATTCAATGACACTCGCGTCATCAAGGCACGCATGTTTGGCAACAAAGCCAGCGGGGGCGCAATCGAAGTGCTGGTCGAGCGAATCATCAATGGTCATGAGGTGTGGGCACACATACGCGCTTCCAGGTCACCTTTGCCTGGAAGCCGCATTACTCTTGGCTCGCAAGGCATTAATTTTAAAGCTGAAGTGCTCCGTCGTGACGATGATTTGTTCCATTTAAGGTTTTTAACAGAGCTAAATGTTTTTGAAGTTCTGGAAAAAATTGGCCACCTTCCTCTGCCGCCATATATTAGCCACGCAGCAGAAACCGATGACGAAACCCGCTATCAAACCGTATACGCCAAGCATGCCGGCGCTGTGGCAGCCCCGACAGCCGGCCTGCATTTTGATGAAAAGATGTTAGAGGCGCTGCAAACAATGGGCGTCAATATCGCATACGTAACTTTGCATGTGGGTGCAGGCACTTTTCAGCCTGTGCGAGTGGAAAACATAAAAGAACACAAGATGCATAGCGAATGGTTCACAGTACCCCAAGCGACAGTCGACACCATCCAGAAAACCAGGCAATCAGGCAAATCCGTGGTATCCGTAGGAACGACATCGCTGCGCGCCTTGGAGAGTGCCGCACGCAACGGCGAGCTGACAGCCATGAGCGGAGACACAAACATCTTTATCACGCCGGGCTATCATTTTAATGTGGTCGATAAACTGCTGACCAACTTTCATTTACCCAAAAGCACGTTACTGATGTTAGTCTCTGCGTTTGCCGGCTTGGAAAATATCCGGCGCGCATATCAGCATGCCATCACGCAGCAGTATCGTTTTTTCAGTTATGGCGATGCAATGCTGATCAGCAAACAAATGGGAACCATTGATGTCAACAGCCACACTAAATAAATGTTTTAAATCGAACACAAATACATGGAGAATCGCTTTGCGTGTACGCCAATCTATCTTTTCCTGCATACTGGTTGCGGGGTTCCTATTTGCCCCACTTGTTACACAAGCAGAGATCTTATCTGAAGCTACGCTTGGCATTAAGATTCCTCTAACCCAAAAACCTACATCTCGCCCTATGACTGTAGCCTACATCCCAAGTCCGGCATGCTATTACATCGCAGATGGTGGTCTGGCTCCCATGGCTTCGGAATTTGAAGCGCCAGTTTCAAAATCCATGGTGCATGCATTTACCAGCGAAGGCAAATATCTGAACTCGGCTAAGCCTGGCTATGACAATCGTTCTCTATATTACAATCCAAATAGCGCCAAGCTGGAAACCGTGACATATAACATTTCCAGCGCCGCCGGATTCGGGCCCAACACGGGAATATACGCTTTAGACACCAGAGACACAGGTGAAATCAAGGAAAGCTCTAGCGAAGTCATGCAGTTCAATCCCGCGTTTGGCGATGCCGCTACCATTCCTAGTTACGACCCGGAGGCCAAACGCTACTATGCCAAGCAGGACCGCAGCAACAAGGTGTGGATCGTAGATCCAAAACAGCGTGAAAAAGTCGGAGAAATTGCGCTGGAATTAGATAAAGCTGGAGTTGCATTTGACGATGTCAGCGATCACTTTGTTGCCTTTACTGGCGTAAAAGGACAGGAGCTGGCCTTACTGGATGTGGATCACAAGGCCGTTCTCGTGTTCGACCTGACCGGGAAATTCATTGGAAGATGCAGTCTACCGCAAGACTTGAAGCTGCGTGCGCAAAACCATTTCAACGGAACCGGTTATGCCAATGACATGCTGTTCATCTATCATGAGAACGAAGGTGAGTTTGGCACCTACCGAGGCTATAAAATATTCAAATAACTATTCAGACAGAAACAAAAAAGCCGCGTATAAACGCGGCTTTTTTGATGCAACTTTTATTTACCGAGCATGCCAGCCACTTTGCCAGAAATCATGCCAAACACTGCACCAAATACGGCAGATAATGCCACCAGCAGTACAGGATTCGTCATATCCATTGCTGTTGGGCTACCCGCATTTGCAGTTTGCAGCGCATATGCGGCCGTTGCTGCATAACCATACACATTCGCTGGTACGACTGACAGTATGTTACAACCAGCGACCGCTACCAAAGGGAATACCGTTACTGCGATATAAATTGCCGGACCAACAGCGCCTGGCAAGCCCAGTGGGTTAGCTCCAACCAAAGCCAGCGCGATACCCGCCATCACTGCACCAAATATCATGCCAGCAATCGTTTTTTGCAATGCTGCGTTATCTGCACCTGCTGCAAAATAGCAGCCCCAAGCAATGAACCCTGCCCAAACTAGAACCATCCCTGCCAAAGGGCCTAATGCTAAAAACGCCCATACACCGCCCAATACTGCAATACTTGTAGCCAACGCTGTCAATTTCGACATACTCATCTCCCTATATGTTTGGATAAAACGCTTATGAAATAATATATTGCGAATTACTGCCGAGTGGCATTGAGTTGGCAAAGCAGAATGAAGCAGTGTACGACACCAGATCAATACCAGCTTGACAGGCGCATGGTATCCCCAATTTGGTGCGTTTACAACAATTTATTTAAAAGAGAGAAAGTATTAGTTGCTTGCTAATGTGATGGCTGGGCGATACTGCCAGTGCTTGCGCCAGGCACCGACTACGAGATTTGGATACTCTGGCTTGCCCAGACTACCGTTGTAACGACCCAAGGCACGGTATAAATCACCGTTCTCGATATCCAAATAATGACGGAGGATGGTACAGCCATAACGCAGATTCAAACGCAGGTGAAAGAGGTTGTGTTCAGGACTGCCTACCGACTTTACCCAGAACGGCATTACCTGCATGTAACCACGCGCCCCTACACTGGATACCGCATATTTTTTAAATCCACTTTCCACTTGGATCAGCCCCAATACCAACTGAGGGTCCAAGCCTGCGCGAGTAGCTTCATAATGCACACTTTTGAGAAAATCCTCACGATATGCCTGGTCAGGAATACGGTTCTTGAGACGTTCAGACATCTCTGCCATCCAGGCAGCACCCTGCTCAGGTGTATCAAACATCAGCTTAGGAGAAGCAATATCACTTACCGACTTCTGCATCATGGCTTTCACGCTATTGGAAAGCGGCTCTTCCTTTTGATTACCGGCATGGCTCAACCCTACCGACAGAAACAGCATCAACACATAGCCAATCTTGAACAGTTTTTGCATTCGCCTAAAGTTATCCCAACACTTTTTTCAGATGATTGATCACATCACCTACTAGCAAATTCTGTACCTCTTTACTATGACGCGATTTGAACTCCACTTTGCCTTCGGCCAAACCGCGGTCCCCGACCACGATACGATGCGGTATGCCGACCAGGTCACTTTCGGCGAACATCACTCCTGGGCGTTCTCCGCGGTCATCCAGCAGAACATCGTAGCCACTTGCCTGCAAGCCTTGATACAGCTTGGTTACAGCAGATTTAACCGCTTCAGATTTATCCATCCCGATTGGACAAATCACCACATCGAAAGGTGCCATACTGCGTGGGAATATAATGCCATTCTCATCGTTACCTTGTTCAATCGCAGCCCCAACGATACGCGACACACCGATGCCGTAACAACCCATTTCCATCACTTGCGACTGACCATTTTCGTCCAAATATGTCGCATTCATGGCACCTGAGTACTTGGTACGCAACTGGAAAATATGTCCGACCTCGATGCCGCGACATAGTTCCAGAGTACCCTTTCCATCCGGACTTACGTCACCTTTTACTACGTTACGAATATCTGCCACCAGGCCGGGTTCCGGCAAATCCCGCCCAAAATTCACACCAGCAAGATGGAACTTAGGCTTATTCGCTCCGCAAACAAAGTCGCTCATGGCAGCTACCGAACGGTCGGCAATCACCTGCACATTAGCAGCCACGCCTACCGGCCCGATGAAGCCAGGCGGACAATTCAAGTGTGCACGAATCTCTTCTTCTGTCGCCAATCTAAAATCAGCAAAGCCATTTAGTTTGGCCAGTTTGATCTCGTTAAGCACATGATCGCCGCGCAGCAGTGCCAGCACGAACTGCTGCCCGCTCTCCTGCGTCACCATCAGCGCCACAGATTTAACCGTCTGTTCAACACCTATGCCTAACAGTTTCGCCACATCTTCACATGCCGTCTGCCTGGGCGTCTCCACTTCGTGCATGGTTTGTAGCGGCACACTTCTTTTGGCTTTAGGCGCTACAGCTTCTGCCAACTCCACATTGGCAGCATAATCGGAGTTTTCACAGTAGGCCAAGCCATCCTCACCGCTATCCGCCAGCACATGAAACTCATGCGAGCCTTCACCACCAATCGCGCCGGTATCTGCCCTCACTGCGCGAAATTTCAAACCGAGGCGAGTAAAGATATTGCTATAGGCTTGATACATCGTCTCATAGGTTTGTTGCAATGAATCGTAATTGGTATGGAAAGAATAGGCGTCTTTCATCAGGAACTCACGTGCACGCATCACACCAAAACGCGGGCGGATCTCATCGCGGAACTTAGTTTGGATCTTGTAGAAATTGACCGGCAATTGCTTATAACTACTGATCTCTTTACGTGCGATATCGGTAATGACTTCTTCGTGTGTCGGGCCGAAACAGTAATCACGCTCGTGCCTATCCTTGATTTTGAGCATTTGCGGTCCAAACACTGCCCAACGCCCAGTCTCTTCCCATAACTCCCTAGGCTGCACTGCCGGCATGGAAAGCTCCATTGCCCCGGCCTTGTTCATCTCATCACGTACGATAGCTTCAACCTTGCGCAACACACGCAGGCCTAGTGGCATCCAGGTATACAGGCCATTACCCAGCTTTTTGATCAAGCCGGCACGTACCATCAGTTTATGGCTGATCAGTTCGGCGTCAGCAGGCGCCTCTTTTTGGGTGGAGATAAAAAACTGGGATGCACGCATAATTCAACCTAACTCTTGAGAACAGGCGCAATTTTAACGTGTATTACCGATAACGTCAGCTATTGCTTAGTTGTATCACTGCTTGCGTGGCTTGCCAATGGGACTATCAGCCGGCTCGTAGTTAGCTTTCCATTTTTCGAACGGCACAATCGTCGCTGGATGGCCATTATCATAAAACCAGCTATCCACGGCATAGCGCTGCATCGTGGCAATCTCGTGTATCACAGCCGTACTATGCGGCCATCCGGTAAAAAAGAAATTGCGTGTACGGGTGTCTTCAATCTCATGCAAAGGCATTAATCCGCCTTGCTTCAGCAGACGCATATAAGTAGTCGTGTTGATCGCCTCGTCATTGCAATCCATCTGCCCCGTCAAACCTATCTCGTTGAATGTGCCAGCCAAATCTTTATCCGTACCAACCTTTTTACCTATGATTTGTTCGAGCACACCAATCGCATTAGCGATTTGGACGCGTTCCTCTTCAGCATTTTTTGCTTGTGGACTAAACACAACTTTGACTTTTTGCCACTCTTCGAGTGTTAACTGTGCAGTATCGACCTGTGCACACCCGCCACCCTGACATACCTCAAAGCTGCCAAGATGCGGCGTCTGCTTGAAGATACGGGCCATATCATTCAAATCTGCCTGAGCAGAATGACTAGCCAACAACAAGGCGCTACAGCACCAACGGCTTATTCGGGATTTCATTCTTCTTGGAGGATTGATGCGGAAAATGCCGCTGCAAATGCGCGCTGATTTCAGCTATGCCTTGCAGCACACCAGCCTCATATTCACCTTTTTTAAACAAACTTTCCATGTCGCGACAAATGGCTTCCCAACTGTCATAGCCTACCAGCCGGTCGATGCCGCGATCCGCCACGATCTCGACGTCTTTGTCTGCCAGCAACAAATATAACAAAATGCCGTTGTTATTTTCGGTATCCCAGATATTCAAGCGTCCAAAAAGCTCAACAGCCCGCTTGCGAGGAGTCTTTCTGAACAGGATTTCATATGGGTGCAACCCCGCTTCCACCACGAAGCGGATTTCCCCATTATGGGTACGCTCGCTTTCTGCGACAGCCTGCTCGATACGCTGCATCGCTTCAACAGAGAAGCATCTCCGGACTTGCCATGGATTGCTAATCAGATGCGTGAATAGGCGAATGAATGGATGACGTTTTTTCATTACCAATCCCCGGAAGCCCCACCGCCGCCAAAATCACCGCCACCGCCGGAAAACACATCCCCACTGCCGCCGCCATAACCGCCATTGCCCGACCTGCCTCCATAACCACCCGGATACCCGCTATAGCCGTTGATACCTCGCCCGCCCAGCATCATAGTGATAAAAAAAGCGATGATGCCAATGACTGAAGCGCCAATCAAGGCCATTCCTAACAGATACACTATGCCGCCCATCAATCCGCCGTTCAAGGCGCTACCAAAAAAGGTGCCGAACCTGTCGCGCAGAAACAGCCCTGATATCAGCCCGCCAAACAATAGTATAGGCAAGTACTGGCTGACGTCGGCGGTTCCTTGCTTGGGTTCTGGCGCAGGCAGTTTCTCGCCTTCAATAATCTTGGTCAGGCTCTCAACGCCCGCATCCAGCCCACCAAAGAAATCACCGCTTTTGAATCTTGGAGAGATTACTTCAGAAACGATGCGCTTCGCATAGATGTCTGGAATCGCCCCCTCAAGGCCATAGCCGACCTCGATACGTATCCTGTGATCATCTTTAGCGACCAGCACCAGCACGCCATCATCGGTCTTTTCGCGCCCAAGCTTCCACTTTTCGGCCACACGTATCGAATATTGCGCAATATCTTCAGGCTGTGTGGTCGGCACAATCAATACGGCAATCTGACTGCCTTTTTTGTCCTCCAGCGCTTTCAGCTTGGCTTCCAAAGCTGCCTGCTGGGATGCATCCAGCGTACCGGTCAGGTCCGTGACACGGCTGCGCAGCTCCGGCACATCAACCAACGCGAATGCCAGCTGAGACAATAGCAATAGCGCTGCGAACAGCACGATGCATGCATGCTTGAATAGCCCGCCCATCACAAACCCTTGGCCTTACATAGGCAAGAAGTGTGCAGATTACTTCTTGTCGCCAAAATCGACCTTAGGTGCCGTAGAAATCTCTTTCTCATTTTCCACCGAGAAATTCGGCTTGGTCTTGTAGCCGAACATCATCGCGGTCAAATTGTTAGGGAAGCTACGCACCGCCGTGTTGTACTGCTTCACTGTGTCGATATAGCGATTGCGCGCCACAGTCACGCGGTTCTCCGTGCCTTCCAGCTGTGCCTGCAGATCCCTGAACCCCTGATCCGCCTTCAGGTTCGGGTAATTCTCGGCCACCGCCATCAGGCGTGACAATGCGCTGGTCAACTGGCCTTGTGCAGCCTGGAATTTGGCAAACGCTTCCGGATCGTTCAGTACCTCCGGGGTCACTTGCATACTGCCCACTTTAGCGCGAGCTTCCGATACTTGCGTCAGCACGTCTTTTTCATGCTCGGCATACCCTTTTACCGTTTGCACCAGGTTTGGCACCAGATCTGCACGGCGCTGGTATTGGTTCAGCACCTCGGACCATGCCGCCTTGGATTCTTCATCCAGGCTTTGGAACGTGTTATAGCCGCAGCCGCTCAGGCCCAGAACCAAGGCCAGCACGACTAGTTTAGCAATCAGGTTTTTCATGTTGTTTTCCTCTTAAGATGATTGGAACTGAAACGATTAGTATATGTACTAAATGGCGCCCGTTCAACGAATTACAAGCCATTCATCGTATCTCGCGCCAGACACAGGTCTTCCCAGGCCTTGGCCTTTTCCAGCGGGCTGCGCAGCAGGTATGCCGGATGGAAAGTCACCACTACCGGCACGCCATGGTATTGATGCAATCTGCCGCGCAAGCTGGAGATGGAATCTTGCGTGTTCAGCAAGGACTGGGCCGCGAATTTGCCCAGCGCCAGAATCAGCTTGGGTTGTATCAGTTCTACTTGCCGCTTCAGGTAAGGGTCGCATTTCTGCACTTCTTCACCATTCGGGTCGCGGTTTTGTGGCGGGCGGCATTTGAGCACGTTGGCAATATAGACGTTCTCACCCCGTTTCAGCCGAATCGCCGCCAGCATGTTGTCCAGCAGCTTACCGGCCTGGCCTACGAACGGCTCACCTAATCTATCTTCTTCCGCGCCCGGAGCTTCGCCCACCACCAGCCAGTCGGCATTCGGGTCACCCACGCCAAACACGGTTTGCGTACGCGTTTGCGCCAAACTGCAAGACTGGCAATTTCTCACGCAATCCTGCAGTTGTTGCCAATCCATGCCCTGTATATCCGGTTGCGCTATTTCGGACAGCAATTTTTCAATAGGCGTTTCGACCGGGCTGGGAACCGCATCCTGCTTGCCTTCCATGGCATCTGTTTGTGCTATTGAATGCGCGCGCGAAGCTGGCGACTCACGCAGCTTCCAGGCTGGCAGGAGCTCCAGCTCTCTTAAAACATCTTCACGTGTCATTGTCATAAAGCCAACCCCATCAGAATAGCATCCTCACGGCCGTTCTCAGCAGGGTAATAGTTACGCCGTACCGACATTTCGTTGAACCCCACATCCTCATACAAAGCGATGGCATTCTTGTTGCTGGGGCGGACTTCCAGAAACATATTGAGCGCACCATATCCCCTGGCCTTGGCCATCATATGCGACAGTAACATGCGCCCCAGGCCACGCCCCTGCTTGGCCTTGGCCACACTGATATTGAGCAGATGCGCCTCATCCAGCACCAGATACATCAACGCATATCCCACCAGCTCATCCTTTTCCATCATCACCCAGCAGCTGTGACCGGAACGCAGCGAATCGGCAAAATTACCTCGAGTCCATGGATGGCTGTAGATTGTCGGTTCGATCTCCATCACCGCATCTAGATCACCGATCTGCATGGGTCGAAACTGAACTTCTGCTTCAGGCCGTATCACCGCATTCACAGCTTTTGCCCTTGCTCACGCTCCAAAGTCGTCAGCGCGACGCGATTGCGGATATACAGCGGCTTGGCCTCTTGCGCCAACTGGGTGTTGCCCGCATTGAATAGCGGCATTGCAAGCTGCAGAATCGCTTTGGCATCTGGTGCCGCCGCTGCATCCACACCTTGCAACACCGCATGGTATTTGGCTTGCAGAGCACCCGCATAAGCAGACCAGCCGCTGCCGACACCCAGCCAACCTTCGCCAACGATTTCCGGCAGGCTGTCAGGTCTGTATAGCGATGTTGGCGAAACTTCAAGCCAAGCTTCGTTCTGCTTTTTCAGAGCGGAAAAATAAATCTCGCCCATGCGCGCATCCTGACACACGATGACTTTTTGCGCTCCGCTGGTTTGCGCCAAGGCATGCAAGGTATTGATGCCAACCAATGGTAAATTCAGGCCAAACGCTAGACCCTGCGCCACCCCGCAGGCGATGCGCACCCCGGTGAACGCGCCAGGACCAGTGCCATAAGCAATGCCGCCCAGCGCATTCAGTTGCAGGCCAGCCTGCTTCAGAAGAGACTGGATCTGCGGCAATATCAGTTCCGAGGCTCGCGTGCCGACGCGCTCGTGAAAAGCGAAAACCTGTTCTCCCTTACACAGCGCTATCGAAAGCACCTCGGTAGAGGTATCAAATGCCAGTAGGTTCATTCTTCTATTTTGCCACGAAGTCGCTTGATTTTCCCGCGCAAACTTTTCGTATCCATGCGCCTTTGCTGCGAAGCACGCGTCGGTCGCGTGGCATATCGCTTGGGCGGCACATAGGATGCGGCGTTCACCATCTCGTGCAGACGACGCACTGCGTCTTTCTTGTTAGCCTCTTGCGTGCGGAATTGCTGTGCCTTGATGATCAGCACGCCTTCATCTGTGATGCGGCTGTCTTTCGAGCTCAGCAGCTTCTGTTTCAGCCAATCCGGCAAACTGCTGGCACCGATATCGAACCGCAAATGGATCGCACTCGAAACCTTGTTCACATTCTGCCCGCCCGCGCCCTGCGCGCGCATAGCAGTGAGTGTATATTCACTTTCCGGTATGGTGATCATGCCGTAGCCTGACTAAAGAAAGCCAGCGCCTCCGTCAATTCCCGCGTGCGTTTGAACGGCGGCAGGCTTTGCCAGATGCGCCGTCCGTATGGTTTTGTAATCAGGCGCGGGTCGCAGATCATCAAAACTCCTCTGTCGGTCTCGTCGCGTATCAGCCTGCCGGCCCCTTGCTTGAGTGTCACCACAGCGTAGGGCAGCTGATATTCCATGAACGCGTTCTTGCCTTCAGCATTCATTTTATCGATACGCGCTGACAGCACAGGGTCATCGGGCGGCGCGAATGGCAGTTTGTCGATGATGACCAGGCTCAATGCCTCGCCACGCACATCAACACCCTCCCAAAAACTCTGTGATCCCACCAGCACCGCGTTTCCATGCGCACGGAATCTATCGAGCAACTCCGTACGCGTGCTTTCGCCTTGCAGCAGAATCGGGTATTCCAGGCCATTTTCCGCAAACGCATCTTTCAGCAGGGCGTGAATCTCGCGCATGGCCCGCAAGCTGGTACACAGGATGAACGCCCTCCCTCGGCTGGCCTGGATCAAGGGTAAACTGGCAGCGACCACTGAAGCGTTATAGGCGGGCGTGTTCGGGTCCGGCATATCGGCAGGCGCATACAGCAGCGCCTGGTTTTCGTAATCGAACGGGCTTTGCAGGTAGAGCGTTTCCGCCGCATGCAGGCCCATCTGGCTGCGATAGTGCGAAAAATCGTTTTTGACCGCCAATGTGGCAGAAGTAAAAATCCAGGCGCGAGGCTGGGCATTGAGCTGTTTGCCAAAACCGTCTGCCACACTCAGTGGAGTGGCATGCAGCTGTATGCTTTGCGTGAAAACCTCTACCCAGCGCACCAGATTGGCATTTTCTGCCTGGAGCCAGTTGTGTAGCTGTTCACATAAGGCCGCGCCACGCTGCCAGCATTTTTCCAGCTGCGGGTCGCGTGCCGATTGGCTCTCCAGCACTTGTGTCAGTTCCAGCAGCTTGGCCTGCATGGTTTTATAGGCGTCATCAAAGCCTTTAAGTGCAAGCGCTTTTTGTACGGGCAAGCGCGAGCCTTCATAAGCAAAAATCAGCCGAAAATCGCGACAGGCTTTTTCCAGCACAGGAATCACCTCACCCAATGCGATGCAATCCTTGGCCAGACTCAAATGCACCATCGTGCTATCGCGGCAAAGCTCCATGATTTGCGAGGTCGAAACGTCCTCACCAAAGAACAGGCCTGCCACATCGGGCAGCTGATGTGCTTCATCGAAGATGACGGTGTTGGCACTGGGCAATAACTCTGAGACCCCTTCGTCACGCAGCATGACATCTGCAAAGAACAAATGATGGTTCACTACCACCACATCGGCTGCTAGCGCTTTCTTGCGCGCTTCCATCACAAAGCAATCCTTGTAATAGGCACAATCCTGTCCCAGGCAATTGTCTCGTGTAGAAGTCACGTTTTGCCAGACGGTGGCATTTTCCGGTACTTCGGTCAGCTCCGCCTTATCGCCAGTCTTGCTGTGCTCGGCAAACGTCTTGATGACCTGCACATAACGCGCGTCGTCACGCGAGATAAAACGCCCTTCCTGTGCTGCGCGCTCAAGATGGTGGTGACAGACATAATTGGCGCGCCCCTTAAGCATGCAAGCAGTGACGGGCACTTTGAGTGCATCACGCACATTGGGCAAATCGCGGTTGAACAACTGGTCCTGCAACGTCTTGGTGCCAGTGGAGATAATCACCTTGCCACCTGAAAGCAAGGCCGGCACCAGATACGCGAAGGTTTTGCCTGTACCGGTACCCGCTTCAGCGATAAGCTGTTTGTGATGCAATATGGCATCTTCCACCGCCTGCGCCATTTCCAGCTGCTGGCCGCGTGGCGAGTAATTGGCAACCGCCTGTGACAACACACCACCAGCCTGAAACACCTGCGTTATCAATGAGTATTCTGACATATGCAGATTATCCCACATCGTACCAATAACTTATGAGACAAATGCGACAATTTAGATTAGATTTGCCACTATTTTCGCTACAAGTATTGTACTTAGCACTCCAGCCTGTTAGCCTATCGGTGCTGTCAAGCATGACTGGCGGTTAAGTAGTATAAGTAAGTGTTTTATTTCGTCATTTTTTGGAGAGAGCGATGGATTTAAGCCTTATTATTCAGTTAATCAGCGGTGCGGTAGGCGGCAATATTGCCGGTAGTTTGATGAAGAACGCCAACTTGGGGACTGCACTCAATTCCATTGTAGGGATATTGGGCGGCGGCTTGGGCGGACAAATCCTGGGGGCATTGGGCATGGGCGGCGCAGCAGCTGCAGGTGGCGGGATGGATATTGCCTCCATTGTCAGCCAGGTAGCTGGAGGCGGGGTCGGAGGCGGAGTTCTGCTTGCCATTATTGGCCTGATCAAAAGCGCCATGGCAAAACAATAACCCGTCTTAACAACCTGCCCAGCATTAAACCGGGCAGGTTTTTTGCTATTTTAAGCACTTAAGTTCAAGATATAAAATTGATGAAGAGATTTTTACTGTGTTGTGTTTTAGTTTGCATGCCCGTTTTCTGCCCGGCAGAAGAAACCGTGGGCGAAGACATCGGCACAAATATGGCAACGGAAACAACCGGGGAAACCGGCAGCGGCTGGCAAGCCAAGGCGCGTGAAATCTTGATGAACGCCTTCAGCCTCACCGGGATCAAATATCGATATGGTGGCAGCCAGCCTGAGACAGGTTTCGACTGCAGCGGGTTCGTACGCTATGTGTTCCAGGAAGCTGCCAACATTACCCTGCCACCTACAGCACGCGCTATCAGCCAAATCGGTAAAACCGTGAGAAAAGACGAATTGCAGCCCGGCGACCTGGTGTTTTTTAACACCTTGAAATCTGCGTTCTCACATGTAGGCATCTACATCGGCAACAACAAATTCATCCATGCGCCAAGAACCGGCGGGGTGGTACGCGTAGAGGACATGCAAGCGGATTACTGGAAAAAACGCTTTAATGGTGCCCAACGGGTGGATCAAGAAGCTGAAATAGCACAGAATTAGTTTCTTTCCTTCTTGTCACTGTGCCCCAGGCTACGTTCAGGGTCGATCACATCACGAATCAACTGTTTAAGCTCCGCAGCGTCTGCGTGCCGGCCTTGTGCCTTACGCGAATAGATCACTTTGTCATCCAGGCTGATGTCAAACACACCACCGGTTCCCGGCTTCAGCGTCAAAGAAGCGACATCTCCATCAAACGTCGTCAGCAGTTCCTGCGCCAGCCATGCAGCACGTGTCAGCCAGCGGCATTGTGTACAAAATTCGATTTTGATGTGATGTTTCGACATTTTTCTCTCCAAAAACCGGGGAACACTGTTCATTTTTCTTGAAATACCGCAAAATGAACCTATGTTATATTGTAGGCTCAAAGTGCTTACGATTTTGTCTATTAAATAAGGTATTTTAATGCGGTCTAAATTAGAAAAATTCGGCCTGATTGGCTCCGGCGTATTGATAGGCGTGCTTATCAGTTTTAACTTTTCTGCTTTGGCAGAAAAGATCACCTCGCCACAGCTCCCTATCGATGAGTTGCGCGTATTTGCCGAAGTATTCAGCAAGGTGAAAAGTGACTATGTCGAACCTGTTGAAGACAAAAAGCTGATTAATGAAGCGTTAACTGGCATGCTGCAAGGCTTGGATCCACATTCCGCATTCTTGGATGCCGACGCCTACAAAGACATGCAAGCAGGCACTCAAGGTGAGTTTGGTGGCTTGGGTATCGAAGTCGCCATGGAAGATGGTTTAGTGAAAGTGGTTACGCCTATCGAAGATAGTCCGGCTTACAAAGCTGGATTGAAGACTGGCGACCTGATCATGAAGCTGGATGATGCGCAAGTGCGCGGCATGACATTGAACGATGCCGTCAAAAAAATGCGCGGCACCCCGGATACGAAAATCATGCTTACGGTACTGCGCAAGAACGAACCTAAACCGCTGATATTCACGCTGACACGCGCGATCATCAAATCGCAGAGTATTAAAAGCAAGTACGTCGAGAAAGACTACGGTTACGTCCGCATCACCCAGTTCCAGGAACGTACCGGTGAAGATCTGGCGAAAGCATTGAAAGCATTGCGCGCTCAAAACAAGGAACCGCTCAAGGGTTTGGTGCTGGATCTGCGTAACAACCCAGGTGGATTGCTGGATGCCGCGGTTGGCGTATCAGCCGCATTCCTGCCGCAAAATAGCCTGGTGGTCTATACCGAAGGTCGTGTGCCTGACTCGCAGATGCGCCTGAATGCAACCCCTCAAGACTATGCCCGCCGCAGCAAAGCGGATTATCTGCGTGACTTGCCTGATGACTTCAAGAAAACACCTATCGTGGTACTGGTGAATGCAGGCTCGGCATCAGCCTCCGAGATTGTTGCAGGTGCACTGCAAGATCATAAGCGTGCCACCATCATGGGCATACAGAGCTTTGGCAAAGGCTCCGTGCAAACCATTTTGCCAATGAACAATGGCAGCGCCATCAAGCTGACTACTGCCCGTTATTTCACGCCTAATGGCCGCTCAATTCAGGCGAAAGGCATCGTGCCTGACATCATCGTAGAAGATGGCTCAGACCAGTCGTATGCATTGCATGAAGCCGATCTGGGTAAACACCTTTCCAACCCAACAGACAAAGAGGAAGCCATCAAAAAAGCGGCGGACGATGCGGCTGCTAGCAAGAACAAACCCGAAGAAAAACGGTTTTCCGAACCCAAAGGCCCTATCGAGCCAGCAAGCGCCGATGACTTTCAGTTCCTGCAAGCGATGAATCAACTGAAGGGTTTGCCAGTACAAAAGGCTCCTGACCCAAAAGAAATGAAAGCCGAAGCCAAGACTTCAAACGAAAGTAAAAAATAATTCATCACCCTGCTGCGGCAGGGTTTTTTGTGAGCGTTTTTGTTAAACTGTATCCATGAATATCGACAACCTCATCATATCGTTCGATAACGGCTTGCGCACCGTCTTTGCGAAGGCAAATACCGTACGCCCTTTACCAAGCGCAGATGTGCCAGAAGCCGACTTGGATGCAACAGAAAAAGCGCACGCTGCTGCGCTGATGCGCATCAACCATGTGGGCGAGGTATGTGCCCAGGCCTTGTATAATGGCCAGGCTATCACCTGCAAAACTCCGCATATCGTTGAAGCCTTGAAAGAAGCCGGCCATGAAGAAACAGAGCACTTGGCATGGTGCGAAAGCCGAATTGAAGAACTGGGCGGAAGAAAAAGCTTGCTCAACCCACTCTGGTACATAGCCAGCTTTGCATTAGGTGCATTTGCAGGAAAAATCGGCGACAAATGGAATCTTGGCTTTTTGGCTGAAACAGAACGTCAAGTGGGGCAGCATTTGCAAGGCCATCTGGGGAAAATAGCGCCACAAGATGCCAAAACCCGTGCCATCATCACACAAATGTATACCGATGAGGTCAAACACGCCTCCGAGGCCAACTCCTTGGGAGCTGCTGAACTGCCGCCACCGGTAAAAGCTGCCATGCGACTAGCATCAAAAGTCATGACCAGAACCGCCTATTATTTTTAACTTATTATTTTTTAAGCAAGGCGTGTATAGGCTGTTTTTTAAGGGTATGATAAAACTATCAAGTGCTAAAAAGGTAATCACTTAAGGGATGCAAAAATTCAGCGATATATTACTGACGTTGGAAAACGCCGATCACGTGCAACGCATCGAGTTGTATCATCAAGACGGTAAACCAGCAGGCGTCATCGAAAACAAACCGGGCAGTCAAGGCTCGGTCAAGGTCTACAACCACTTATACAAAATGTTCGGGGAAATCAGCATGGATGCCGCAGTTGAAGGCCTAGCGCTTTACTGTGAACACACTGAAGATGCAGTGAACTGCCCAGGCAAACATCCCAACGTGGACCGGCTGCTGAACGTATTGGAAGACGAGCAGCCGCTTCAAATCAAAATAATCTCAAACTAGACAGCCAGTTTACTCAAAACTGACCTGTTTGATCTCAAAATCGTGCGTAATTTCGCATGCCTTGCCCAGCATGATTGACGCTGAACAATATTTCTCGGCAGATAACTTGATGGCACGCTCAACCTGAGCAGGGTTAAGCTGGTCACCAGTCACCGCGAAATGCACATGGATCTTGGTGAACACTTTGGGGATTTCATTTGCCCGCTCTGCCTGTATCTCAGCGACACAATCAGAGATCTTCTGACGTGCTTTCTTCAAGATAGTGACCACATCAAACGAAGTGCAGCCACCCATGCCTATCAGCAGCATTTCCATCGGCCGCATGCCAATGTTACGGCCGCCCATCTCTTGAGCACCGTCCAGCACGACTGCATGGCCAGTCTCTGACTCGCCCACGAAACAGACGCCATCAACCCACTTTACGCTGACTTTCATTATTTCACATCCAGCAATTCAACATCGAACACCAGCACGGCATTCGGCGGAATCACGCCACCTGCACCGCGAGCTCCGTACCCCATCTCGGAGGGGATGATCAAAGTACGCTTGCCACCTATCTTCATGCCAGCAAAACCTTCGTCCCAACCTTGAATGACCTGGCCACCGCCCAGAAAGAAATTGAACGGTTCCTTTCTATCCAGGCTGCTGTCGAACTTTTTACCCTTGTGGTCTTTGGCATTGGCATCATACAGCCAGCCGGTGTAATGCACAGTGACATTGAACCCTGGCTCTGCTTCGCGGCCTGTACCTACTTGTGTATCGATTTTTTGTAATTCGGTGATGTTTGTCATTGCTGTTTTTTCCTGATTCGTTGAGTTTGATGTTTCGGCCTGGCATGCGCCCAATGTCAGCATGCACATCAACGCGATAAATATGTTACGCATGGTTATGCCCGTTCGTTCTTAAGCAAAAGCGATATGATACTACGGTCAAGGTTGCTGGTGTACCCACTCTATCAGCGCATCCTGTGCATCCTTACTGGCGGCAGCCTTGGAGTGATTCACCAACATCACCAGCACATGGCGATGATTGTTCGCATCTATCTCATACCCAGCGATAGCACTCACCCCATCCAGCGATCCCGTCTTGAGGTGCGCACGGCCATTTGACTGGCTACCGTTCAAGCGCTTCTTGATGGTGCCATCCTGAGACAGGATAGGCAGAGACGCCATGAGTTCCGGCATTACAGGACTTCTAAAGGCCGACACGAGCATCATGCCTAGATGCTCTGCATTGATGCGCTCTATCCGCGATAGCCCTGATCCATTTTCAATGATCAATTCATCGAAAGGCATCCCTTTCGTGAACAGCCAGGTCTTCAATGCTGCGAACCCCTTAGCCTCAGTTGCTGGAACGCTATGCTTTTCGGCAGCGATGGTTAACAGCAGCTGCCGCGCCATCAAATTATTGCTCCATTTATTGATGTCACGGATCACATAACCCAATGGGTCGGAAGTCTGCTCCAGCACCTTAACCGCATTTGCCGGAGTTTCCAGCACCTTCACCCCGCCGTTGAATTGCCCGCCCAGTTCGCGCCACAATTTCCTGAAAATATAGAACGCGTATTTTTCATCATCGAACACACTCAATTCCAGATAACGCTCGCCACATTCAGCAGAGAACACGCCGCTAAAAGTCACTACCGCCTTATCCTGCGCAGGCTTGATGTTATAGCCAAAACGGCTGCGCCATTCACCGCAAGCCCCTTGTACCAGCTTCATGTTATTGACGATCTGCAATTCCGGCAGTTCGAATTCCTGATTCACACTCACACCTGCTTCATTTGCCGTGAACTTGAAACTGGTATTGCGGCCATTTACCAAAAAAGCGCTGGGCATAGCGTTATATGCCCGCCAGGTTTCGTTATCGAATGTATCGCGGCTGCCTACAGTGCTGGCAAACAGGCTTTTGTCGATCACCAGGTCGCCCTTGATTTCCTTGATGCCAGCCTGTTGTACTGCCATCAGCAATCGCCAGAACTCCTGCGCCTTAAAGCTTGGGTCACCATAACCCTTGATGATCAGATTACCTTCCAGCACGCCATTATTGACCTGACCATCACGATATACTTCAGTTTTCCAGCGGTATGCCGGTCCCAGCAAATCCAGCGCAGCATTGGTAGTTACCAGCTTCATCACAGAAGCAGGATTCATGGATTTACCTGCGTTATGCGTCAATATCGGCCTATCGCTGTCCACCGCCTGCACATACACAGATACGTCTTGCTGAGGGATACCAGCTTTTTTCAGAGCATCGGCTACTGTGGCAGGCAACTCCGCTTGCGCATTGACGCCAAACAACAATAGCAATAATCCAAGCAGTCCGTTTCTCATAGACTCTGTTTGATGACTTTGGCTGTGGTATCTACCAGAAAGCCAATCTCGCTCTCATTCATCACATAAGGCGGCATCCAGTAGACAGTATTACCGATCGGCCGCAGCAGCAACCCATGCGCCAGCCCGTTGGCGTAACAATCTTTGGAAAATTGTGCATTCCTGGTCACTATCTCAAACGCCCATATCATGCCTTGCTGGCGTAGACGCTTTGTTGGCAAGTCAGTCAGCACTTGCATTTTCATATTGATGGATTCCGCCTTTTGCCTGTTCCTCTGCAAAACATCCTCGGTTTCAAAGATAGCCAAAGTTGCCAAAGCCGCACTACAAGCCAGCGGATTTCCCGTATAACTATGACTATGCAAAAAACCTTTGGTCACCTCGTCATGATAGAACGCCTGATAGATCACATCGGTTGTCAGCACCACCGAGAGCGGCAGATACCCGCCGGTGATGCCTTTGGACAGGCACATGAAATCCGGTTTGATCGACGCCTGTTCGCATGCGAACATCGTTCCCGTGCGGCCAAAACCGACCGCAATCTCATCTGCGATCAGATGCACCTGATAACGATCACATATCTCCCTGGCACGCTGCAAATACACCGGATGGTACATCCCCATTCCCGCCGCACATTGCACCAGGGGCTCGATAATGAACGCTGCCAGTTCGTCAGCATGTGTGGCGACATACTGCTCCAGCGCGTCCGCACAGCGTAAAGCAAACTGCTCAGGTGACTCACCTTGCTCAGCCAAGCGCCAGTCCGGGCTTGGCACTTGAGCCGATTGGGTAAGTAGCGCCGCATAGGTGTCCTTGAATATCGCCACATCGGTCACGCCCAATGCACCCAGCGTCTCACCGTGATAACTGTTCTGCAGGCTGATGAACTTGTTCTTGCCGGACTTCCCTGAGTTTCGCCAGAAATGAAAACTCATCTTCAGTGCAATCTCGGTGGCACTGGCGCCATCGCTGCCGTAAAACGCATGGCCTAAACCAGTCAACTCGCCTAATTTTTCTGACAACTCAATCACAGGTTGGTGCGTGAAGCCTGCCAGCATCACATGTTCCAGCGTATCCAGCTGCTGCTTGATGGCATCCTTGATGCCCGGGTGGTTATGGCCAAACAAGTTCGTCCACCAACTGCTCACGGCATCCAGATAACGCTTCCCTTCAAAATCGTACAGCCACATACCCTCGCCGTGCTGAATAGGCACCAGTGGATACTGCTCATGCTGCTTCATCTGTGTACATGGATGCCACACTGCAGTCAGGCTGCGTTGAATCAATTGTTGGTTTGTCATGTCGAAATTGTACGATGAAAACCGATGTTTTCACGCAAGCTATCAAGAACTTTAGTAAAATCATGGTTTTAGTCAAACGCTTAACACATGCAGCACACCCGCAAACATCTGGAACTACTCTCTCCGGCCAAGAATGCCGATTTCGGCATTGAGGCGATCAATCACGGGGCAGATGCCGTCTATATTGGTGGCCCGGCATTCAGTGCGCGTGCCAAAGCGACGAATGAGATTGCAGATATCGAGCGCCTCGCCAGACATGCGCATAAATTCAATGCCAAAGTGTTCGTGGCGTTCAACACCATCTTCCATGACAACGAGCTGGAAGGCGCACAGCAGCTGCTGTGGCAGATGTACGAAGCGGGTGCGGATGCGTTGATTATTCAGGACATGGGCTTGCTGGAGATGGATTTGCCACCGATCCAGCTGCATGCCAGCACACAAACTGACATTCGCACGGTAGAAAAAGCCGTGTTTCTGGACCAGGTCGGGTTCAGCCAGATCGTTTTGGCGCGCGAAATGGACCTGCAGACTATCAGGCAAATCGCGGCACAAACCAGTTGCAACCTGGAATACTTCATCCACGGAGCACTATGTGTGGCGTTTAGCGGGCAATGCTTCATCAGCCACGCCCACACCGGGCGCAGTGCCAACCGTGGCGAGTGCTCGCAGGAATGCCGCCTGCCTTATACGCTGGAAGACCAAAAAGGCCGCATCATCGGCAAGGACAAGCATTTCCTCTCACTCAAGGACAACGATCAGAGCGCCAACCTGCGCGCATTGATTGAAGCCGGCGTCAGCTCGTTCAAGATCGAAGGCCGCTACAAAGACCTGCCTTACGTCAAAAACGCCACGGCCTATTATCGCCAATTACTGGATGAGATTCTGGAGGAGATGCCGCAATATGCAAAATCTTCTGCAGGACAAATCACTTACACTTTCACACCACAACCGGAAAAGACCTTCAACCGCAGCGCGACGGATTATTTTACCCATGGCCGTCAGGCTGATATCGGTGCGTTCGATACGCCCAAATTCGCAGGCGAAGAACTGGGCAAGGTCAGCAAGGTCGGCAAGGATTTCATTGATGTTGCTACCGATATCGAGCTGCATAACGGCGATGGCGTGTGTTTCTTCGATGTGCATAAGGAACTGGTAGGGCTACGCGCCAACACTATCCAGAGACTGGACAGACATGCGCAGCGCATCATCCCGAACGAGATGCCTGAAGGCGTCACCCGCAACATGACGGTTTACCGTAACCGCGACCAAGCCTTCATGCGCCTGCTGGAGAAGGATTCAGCTACGCGCAGGATCGCGGTGGACATGATGCTGCGTGAAACGCGTGATGGTTTTGCGCTGACTGTTACCGACGAAGACGGTTTTACCGCACACGCCGAATGTGTCGCAGAGAAGCAAATCGCACAAAATGTGGAAAAAGCGGAAGCTACGCTGCGCGAGAACCTGGGCAAGTTGGGTAATACAGATTTTGCGGTCAACAGCATCCGCCTCGAAACCACGCAGTCATGGTTCGTTCCGGCTTCTCTCATCAACAGCCTGCGGCGCGATGCGATGGAACAGCTCGCGGAGATTCGCCGCATGGGCTACCAGCGTCCACCACAGCGCAAGCCCGCCGAGCCGCCTGCCATTTACCCTGTCGACACTTTGAGCTACCTTGCTAACGTATACAACCACAAAGCCCGCGCTTTCTATGAAAGACAGGGCGTCAAACTGATTGCGGCCGCTTATGAGGCTAACGAAGAACTGGACGAAGTGCCGCTGATGATTACCAAGCACTGCCTGCGCTTCAGCCATGGCTTATGCCCCAAGGAAGCCAAAGGTGTCATCGGCGTACAAGGTACCGTGACTGCGGAGCCAATGACGCTCATCAGTGGCAACGACCGCTATACATTGAAGTTCGACTGCAAACCATGCGAAATGCATGTGATGGGCAAAATTCGCAAACACATCCTGCAGATACCGCAACCGCAGCCGATTCAGTTTTTTAGCAAGCGCCCTGCAGCAGCTTAGTACCTGCGTTTTTGCGGAGCCGGTGCTGCGCCAGTGCGTTTTTCCAGGTGGCGGAACATGATGCGACCTTTGCTGAAATCATAAGGTGACATCTCCAGCATCACATTATCGCCCGCCAATATGCGGATGTGGTGCTTGCGCATTTTTCCACCTGTATATGCCACTATCTCGTGGCCATTCTCCAATGTGACGCGAAAACGCGAATCAGGCAAGACTTCTGCAACTGTACCGTTCATTTCTATCAATTCTTCTTTAGCCATCAAAACTTCTCCACATGCATGTTGAAAAGAAAAAGCCCTGGATCGACCAGGGCTCTTTCTGGTAAGCGTACATTCCCAAACGGGAATGCCGCAAAGGCTAAAATTTATTCCGCTTCGCGAATGTTTGAAGCCTGTTGGCCTTTCGGGCCAGTAGTAATGTCAAAACTTACACGTTGGTTTTCTTTCAACGTTTTAAAGCCGCTAGCTTGAATTGCCGAGAAATGTGCGAACAGATCCTGGCCGCCCCCGTCTGGGGTGATAAAACCAAAACCTTTTGAATCGTTGAACCACTTCACTACACCTGTAGCCATATCTATATCCTTAATAAATAACAAATAAACAAAAAAGGGATTTCCCTTGGAGGCGAAATTCAAGACAGGGGGTGATGAAGGAAGAAATACCAAATAATACGGGTACAGCACCAGACAGCAACAACATCGCTTAAGAATCGCTGCCTGTACTATGCGCTTTATTTTGCATATAAGCAAGTAACTAAATGTAAATGTTTGATTTATCTTTAATTTTCATCGTTGTGGCGGCTGATGCAAGCCTTGCTTTGCCAGGCTGAAAACTTTTTCATTAGTTGCATGACCACCCTGGAAGGCACACCAATGCTTGCTTGCAGGACAACTGTTTTGGCAATGAAACGCGCACGCATGCGTAAATCGTCATATTCAGCTGTCGATACTTCGGTTTTTGCGCCAATAACCTCCGGCGGAACCTCAATGCGATCAAAGCAGGCAAGCCGTTCCTCAGCCTGAGTCGGTTCCGGGTAAGATACTTTGCAATCTACAAAAGCCCGTTCTATCGCCGATAGCTGTGCAGTGGCATGCGCCAACAAAGGCAACATAACCCACGATATCAAGACTGGCGTTATTTTCTGGACGTACCTTATGACATCTCCATCCATAGCAAAAACTCGCTAAAGCGTATGACATCATGGTAACAAATGATTGGATGCGAAAAGACTCAAGAGATAAAAAACCTCTTGTTTTAGAAAACTAGATGACCTTGGGCCCAAAGAAGATGGCATATAGCCAGAGTGCGGAAAAGCCTACAGGCAGTATAAGCGGTGTCACCCTGACGAGCGCATGGATCTTGCCGCCAACCACTTTTCCTGTCTTGTTTGTGCGATTGGAGATCATCGTCTTTTCATAGGCAGAAATCGCAACGATTTCCGCCTCTGTCAGTGTCAGCCTGTTTTTGATCTCCTCCACAAAGCGATGCTGTTCACGTAAGTAGACATCCTGCGCCCAAGTGGCGGCAAACACCGACAGCAGAATGATGACAGAAACCACAGTACCGACAATCGGCAGTATCTTGTGAAAGAAATATGGCCAGACAAACCCAGCATTCCAAGAGGTTGCATAAGCAGTCAATAGGAACGCCTGAGACGTGACATACCAAGTCACCCTGCTGGCAATCAAGGTATCTTCTGCCTGAATATCCTCGCGTAGCGCTTTTAGCGCATCTGCAATCGTCAAAGACCGGCTTTCCATCATCGGCTAAAGTCCTACTCTGAAATAAACCATAGCGTTTTCATGATAATCGCCAGCTGTTGCAAACGCAATTATCCCGTTAAGACAAACAAACATTTTCATTACAAACATCACTGGCTGGAAGGCCGCATCAAGACTTGCCTTCAGGATGACAAACCTGCCAATGAATACAGCGGATGCGCGCTAGGCTTTTTTAACGAATTCCGACTTCAGCTTCATCGCACCAAAACCTTCAATCTTGCAATCGATATCATGGTCGCCTTCCACCAGCCGGATATTCTTGACCTTGGTGCCGACTTTCACCACCGAGGATGAACCCTTCACCTTCAAATCCTTGATCACTGTGATCGTATCGCCATCCTGCAGCACGTTGCCGTTGGCATCGCGCACCACTTTCGCGGCTTCACCTGTCTCGGCAACTGCGTCCTTGCTCCACTCGTGGGCGCATTCCGGACAAATATATAGACCGCCATCCTCATAGGTATATTCAGAATGGCATTTGGGGCATGGTGGGAGTTGAGACATTACAGACTTTCTAAGTAAATTATAAAAAAGTGCATTTTACAGGGCTAATCACCAATCGGGGATTATCGTTATGGCGCCGGATTCATCATCGTCAGGTGCAATTGTTCGATCTCCTGCAACAACTCTGTTGGTAGTTGGGTATTCCATGCACCCATATTTTCTTTCAATTGCGCCATACTGGTGGCACCCACCAGCGTGCCGGTAACGAACCAGCGGTGCATCACAAAAGAGAGTGCCATCTGCGCTGGAGTGAGTCCATACTTACGTGCTAACGCAGCGTAGGCTGCACTGGTTGGCGGCACACCTGGTTTCTTATAGCGCTGCGCGTAACCTAAAAACAGGGTCACGCGGCCTTTCGCTTGCGGGTCTTCAACATACTTACCAGTGAGGTGCCCGAAGGCCAAAGGCGAATAAGCCAGCAGACCAACTTTCTCACGATAAAGGATTTCGGTCATGCCGAACTCCATGCCGCGGTTCATCAGGTTATAGCAATTCTGTATGCTGGCAATGCGTGACAAGTTATATTCCTTGGCGATACGCAGAAACTCCATCACACCCCACGGCTGCTCGTTGCTCAGGCCAATGGCGCGCACTTTGCCTTCCTGTATCAGCTCGGCCAGCGTTTCCAGCTGGTTGCGAATCGGTACCCATTGCTTGGCGTTGCCGTCTGTGTCAAATTCTTTGCCCGGCTCGAACTGGTATTCACCGAACATGGGGACGTTGCGTTCCGGCCAGTGGATTTGGTACAGGTCGATATAATCTGTCTGCAGCCGTTTGAGCGAATCGTGAATGGCTGAACGGATATTCTCCCTGTCCAGACTTGGCGGGCCGCCGCGTATCCAGTGCATGCCGCGGCGCGGGCCAGCTACTTTGGTTCCCAGGATAACCTTGTCGCGCGGCTGTTTCTTCAACCAGGTACCGATAATGGTCTCGGTGCGTGTGCAAGTCTCAGCTCGTGGCGGCACTGGATACATTTCGGCGGCATCGATATAGTTGATACCGTTTGCCAGCGCGTAATCCAGCTGTTCGTGCGCTTCCGCCTCGGTGTTCTGGTCACCATAGGTCATGGTGCCCAGGCACACTTTGGAAATCTTGATGCCACTGGTGCCGAGTTCAGTATATTCCATTTAATGTAGTACTTTCTGTGTAGCCGGCGCTTCCGGAGTCAGCAAGAGCGCTGGTGCGCCAATATCCCAGCCGGCTTCTTTGGCTGCCAATTGCAGCATATTGCAAATTGCCAATGTCATTTCCTGGTTCAGGTTAATGCTCGCAGTCAATCCTTCCAGACAAACGATATGCAATACCGGAATAACCGCGTTCTCATCGACATAGCGAAGCTTTACTGCCAGCATGGCACCATCGTTTTGCACTTTCTCGCGCGGCTGGTAAGCAGTGGCAAAGTCCATCTTTTGCAACGTCTCCACTGCCTGCGCTTCCTGCTTGAACTGTTCCAGCGCCTGTTGGGGTGGCAACTCCGACTGATTAGCTTTGGCCGCGGGAAAGTGCGCCTTGCCGCTCAACAGCTGCCATAACTGCCTGCTGATACGATACGTCAGCCAAACCTGCAGTTCGATATTATCCTGCAGGCCGATGCGAAACAGCAGCCTGTCCTGATCCGGGTTGTAAACCATGTTCAGCTGCTGAATCGCGATATTCGTGACGTCTGGTTTGTTCTGTTCTGGCAACTTAAAACCTTAAAAAAAATTTTGAATTCGTACTTGAAAACGGTAAAAATCATCCAAATATTAGCAATCTAGGCTTGCGAGTGCTAAAATCGCGGCTACAATTTCTAAATTGTTTGCGGTTATCGCAAACGAACAGTTTTAATTTAAACATAATCTTAGGAGATTCTGAATGAAAATTCGTCCATTACACGATCGCGTGATTGTAAAACGCGCTGCAGAAGAGCGTACCACCGCTTCCGGCATTGTGATTCCGGATTCTGCAACTGAAAAACCAGATCAAGGTGTAGTGCAGGCCATCGGTAGCGGCAAAAGAGATGAAAGCGGCAAACTGATCGCCCTGGATGTAAAAGTAGGCGACAAAGTATTGTTCGGCAAATACGCAGGCCAAACCGTCAAAGTGGACGGCGAAGAGCTGTTGGTGATGCGTGAAGAAGACATCATGGCGATTGTTGAGTAATTCAACCCATCGCTACAAAGTTATTTAAGAGTTCTCAGGAGAAATTGATATGGCAGCAAAAGACGTAAGATTCGGTGATGACGTTCGCCAAAAGATGATCAACGGCGTAAACGTATTGGCAAATGCCGTTAAGGTGACATTGGGCCCAAAAGGCCGTAACGTCGTGTTGGAGCGCTCATTCGGCGCTCCAACCATTACTAAAGACGGTGTGTCCGTAGCTAAAGAGATCGAACTGAAAGACAAGTTCGAGAACATGGGCGCACAAATGGTGAAAGAAGTAGCCAGCAAAACCAACGACACCGCTGGTGACGGTACTACGACTGCAACCGTTCTGGCACAAGCCGTCATCCGCGAAGGCATGAAATCCGTTGCGGCAGGCATGAACCCGATGGACCTGAAACGCGGCATCGACAAAGCGGTTGAAGCTGCGATTGCCGATTTGAAGGCACAATCCAAACCATGTACCACCAGCAAGGAAATCGCCCAGGTTGGCACTATCTCCGCCAACGCTGACGATTCCATCGGCCAAATCATTGCCGACGCAATGGACAAAGTAGGCAAAGAAGGCGTAATCACTGTGGAAGATGGTTCCGGCTTGAGCAACGAGCTGGACGTAGTGGAAGGCATGCAGTTCGACCGTGGTTACCTGTCCCCATACTTCATCAACAATGCAGAGCGCCAAATCGCTTTGATGGACAACCCGTTCATCCTGTTGCACGACAAAAAAATCAGCAACATCCGCGACTTGCTGCCAGCACTGGAACAAGTAGCTAAAGCAGGCCGCCCATTGCTGATCATCGCAGAAGACGTAGATGGCGAAGCATTGGCAACCCTGGTGGTCAACAACATCCGCGGCATCCTGAAAACCGTGGCTGTTAAGGCACCTGGCTTCGGCGACCGTCGTAAAGCCATGCTGGAAGACATCGCTATCTTGACTGGCGGTACCGTGATTGCAGAAGAAGTTGGCCTGAAACTGGAAGGCGTGAAACTGGAAGACCTGGGTTCTGCAAAACGTATCGAAGTGGGTAAAGAAAACACCACCATCATCGATGGCGCAGGCCACGAAGGCAACATCAAATCCCGCATCGCACAAATCAAGGCACAGATCGAAGAAGCGACCAGCGACTACGACAAAGAGAAACTGCAAGAGCGCGTGGCCAAACTGGCTGGCGGTGTTGCCGTAATCAAAGTCGGCGCTGCGACCGAAGTCGAAATGAAAGAGAAAAAAGCACGCGTGGAAGACGCATTGCACGCAACCCGTGCTGCCGTTGAAGAAGGTATCGTGGCTGGCGGTGGCGTTGCGCTGATTCGTGCACGTGACGCGATTGCCAAAGTGAAAGGTGAAAACCTGGATCAAGAAGCTGGTGTCAAGATCGTACTGCGTGCTGTGGAAGAACCTCTGCGCCAGATCGTTGCCAACGCAGGTGCTGAGCCATCTGTAGTGGTTAACAACGTAGCCGCAGGCAAAGGTAACCACGGTTACAACGCCGCAAACGAAACCTATGGCGACATGATCGAAATGGGTATCCTTGACCCAACCAAAGTGACCCGTTCTGCACTGCAAAACGCAGCTTCTATCGCCGGCTTGATGCTGACGACAGACTGCATGGTAGCTGAATTGCCAAAAGACGACGCACCAGCTGCACCTGACATGGGCGGTATGGGTGGCATGGGCGGCATGATGTAATTTCATTCTTCACTGATGTAGTGAAGTTGAAATGCTTAACAAGCACTCAACAAAAAGCCCCGCAACTGCGGGGCTTTTTTATTGCTAAATCTTCATTATGCGAGCTTTGCACTATGTGCAAATGCCTGCTAAAAGCCAATTCAAAACCATCGGCCTGAAAGCCGCGTCCCACTTGCCCTGCAGGGCATATGGTTTCATAATGAATGGCACGCACACATGGAAAAATAAAAATGAAAAAAATTATCTCTTATGTTCTAGTATTTCTAAGTTTAGTTCCAACAATTTCAATGGCGGCTAGTTCTGAAGATATCGCGCTAACTCTAATCCAGAAATACCGCTTTGGTCAGAACTTGGCACCCATTAGCTATCAAGTCGCATCTCAAACCCAAACCTATCGAATGATTGTTAATAAAGTTGGTGAGCAGAAAGCACAATCCATTGTTAAAAGCGAGATTGACAAACTCATTCCGAAATATCAAAACCAATGGAATAAAAACTTAGCATCCTCGTATGCTCAAGTTATCAGTCCTGAAAAATTACAATCTTTAGTTGAAGAAGGCCCTTCATCAAAATACTCAGGGGAGTTAAAAACTAGACAAAGTGAAATAGGGCCGCTTATGCAGTCAAAATCTACAGGTTTGCTAAATGAAATGCTTACCAAGGCTATGGCTTCCGCATTCAGTCAAATTACACCTAAATAAATGCCCAAACCATCGTTCAAACAGCATGCACTAAACGCAGACCTTTAATTCAAACGTTAGTTAAAAGCAAAAAAAGCCCCGACCAAGGGGATAGATCGGGGCAAGTGCCTTGTCAAGGCTTCCGCTCAGGGAGGAAAGAAGCGGAAAGATAACGGAAGTTCAGAATTCCGTTACCATGCATCTTAGAACGCGCTATATTGCAGATGGTTCACAAGAATTTGTAACGTTTTGTAACTGCCGTTCCTGCTGTTTGTGAGGTTGCCATGAGATAATATCAACATGCAAACTGAGCAAAATATCCTTACCGGTCTCAACGATAAACAATTGGAGGCTGTCACTTTACCCAACCAATCCGCACTGATTCTGGCTGGCGCCGGCAGCGGAAAAACCCGTGTACTGACAACTCGCATCGCCTGGCTGATACAGACCGGGCAAGTCTCTCCCATGGGTTTGCTGGCGGTGACATTTACCAACAAAGCCGCCAAGGAGATGCTGACGCGCCTGACGGCGATGCTGCCCATCAATACGCGCGGTATGTGGGTGGGCACCTTTCACGGCTTGTGCAACCGTTTGCTGCGCGCACACCACCGCGAAGCTGGCCTGCCCAGCACGTTCCAGATTCTGGATACCGCTGACCAGCTTTCTGCCATCAAGCGAGTGATGAAAGCCATGAACGTGGATGACGAGAAATACCCGCCCAAGCAGGTGATGGGTTATATCAACAGCTGCAAGGAGGAAGGCCTGCGCGCACATCAGGTAGAGGCTTATGACGCGCATTCACAAAAGCTGCGCGAGATTTACGAGGCCTACGACGCGCAATGTAACCGCGAAGGCGTAGCCGATTTTGCTGAGCTTTTGCTGCGCAGCTACGAGCTGCTGGAGCGCGATGCACGCATCCGCGGCCATTACCAGAGCCGCTTCCGCTATATTCTGGTAGATGAGTTTCAGGATACCAACCGCCTGCAATACCTGTGGCTGAAACTACTGGCCGGGCAGGAAAACAGCTTGTTCGCGGTGGGTGACGATGACCAGAGCATCTATGCCTTCCGCGGCGCGCGGGTGGGCAATATGGCGGATTTCCAGCGTGATTTTGCAGTGCAGAACATCGTGAAGCTGGAAGAAAATTACCGCTCGCACAGCAATATCCTGGATGCAGCCAATGCCATCATCGCCCACAACAAGGACAGGCTTGGCAAGAACCTGTGGACATCTGCCGGCAAAGGCGAGCCGGTGCGCGTATACGAGGCCTATAACGACACGGAAGAGGCGCAATATATCGTGGACGAGATCAGCATGCTGCACCGCGAAGGCATAGAGCTGGGCGACATTGCCCTGCTGTACCGTAGCAATGCGCAGTCACGCATTCTGGAGCATGCGCTGTTCACCGCTAATCTGCCCTATCGCGTCTATGGCGGCCTGCGCTTTTTCGAACGCGCCGAGATCAAGCATGCGCTGGCCTACATGCGCCTAATTGCCAACGCAAACGACGATACCGCATTACTTCGAGTCATCAACTTCCCTGCGCGCGGCATAGGCGCGCGCAGTCTGGAACAATTGCAAGAGGCGGCTCAACAGCAAAGTTGCAGCCTGTGGCAAGCGGCAGTGAACAAAGTGGGTGAAGGCAAAGTTGGCGGCAAAGGCCTTGATGGGTTTGTTGGACTGATACGCCACATGGTGGACCAAGCCTATGGCATATCGCTAGCAGAAACGGTTGAGCTGGCAACGACTTTATCCGGCTTGAAAGCGCACTATCAAAACGAGAAGGAAGGCGAAGACCGCATCGAGAACCTGGATGAACTGGTCACCGCGGCAGTTGCATTCACCAATCAGGATTTTGGCAATCACCATAACGTAGATGAAGAGCTGGATCTGATGACGCAGTTCCTGAACCACGCCAGCCTGGAAGCCGGCGAGCATCAGGCAGAAGTCGGGCGTGAAGCCCTGCAGCTGATGACCGTGCATGCTGCCAAAGGCCTGGAGTTCCATACCGTGTTCATCAGCGGGCTGGAAGAAGGCTTGTTTCCGCATGAACAGGCCGCTTACGAGCATGGCGGGCTGGAAGAAGAACGCCGCCTGATGTATGTGGCCGTAACGCGCGCCAGACAGCGCTTGTACTTAAGCTACGCGCAAAGCCGCATGCTGCATGGCCAGGTACGCTACGGCATCGCCTCGCGCTTTCTGGATGAGATTCCAGATAGCTTATTGAAACGCTTGAACAGCCGCGCGGCGCCTAAACCATACTCGAGTGTCAGCGTTGCGCCGGCCAGCAGCGGCTATCCTTTCAAGATCGGGCAAAGCGTACGCCATGCCAAATTTGGCGAAGGGGTCGTGGTGAGCTACGAAGGCAATGCAGACAACTTGGTGATCAAGGTGAATTTTGGCCGCGAAGGCATGAAGAGCCTGGCGATGGAATACGCCAAGCTCGAGAAGATTTAAGCGTCTTTAGACTTGCGGCGCTGCGCGGAACACATCGCGGTAACTGACATATTGATACGCCAGCATCAGTGCCGTTGCCACCAGCAGACTCATGAACAGGAGCGCGGGCGTAAAGACATTTGCCACCACCGGCACTAGCACGCCAACAATCCCAAGCAAGATACCCAAGCCCAGCATCACGCTGACAATGCCTACCGTCAGCAACAACCAGGCGACGGTCATGGCCACCACATACTGCAGGCAGCCGGCGATGCTGGACTTGATGGCCTTGAGCACGAAGTAACCATTCAATGCCACCAGCATGGGTGAGAACCAGGTCGCCATCAACAATGGCAACATCAGCAAACCGAACTTGAGCATGAAAGGCAGCATCTTCTGCATGATGAGCGCAGCCTGTGCATCTGTCATCCGGGTTTTTTGCTGTGCAATCTGCATCAGGCTCTCCCAGTCCGCATTCAGGAACATCCCCATCATCGTGCCGTAGATCAAACATAACAGCCCTATCAGCATGAGCTGCGGCGCTTTAGGCTTGATGCCAGCCCAGACTTCGGCGATTGAACGCTGTTGGCCTATATCGGCATTTTTATACAGCACCGCAGAGAACACGATGAATACTGGCCATAGCAGAATGGTCACGAACGCCATGATCTGCAAACCGGGGACGGAAGGCAGCATGATAAAGAAGCTGATATATACCAACGCAAGCAGCAGCCACCTGCGTGGAGATTGTTTGAACAAGGCCAGGCTTTCCTTCACCCAGCTGATTCCGGTTTTTGTGCGAGATTCCAAAATCGCCATAACTATCCCTATTTATTGTGTATTAATCACCTAAGTCGTCTGCCATATCCAGATATTGCTGCAGCAAGTTCTTGAAATGGTTCGGATCCTTGGTGTGCGTCAATTCGCCATCTTGCGGAAAATGGAAATCATACAACCGGGAAAGCCAGAAGCGCAATGCAGCCCGACGCAGCATGGCCGGCCAGAGCTTCCATTCCTGCGCTGTGAAAGGGCACAAGGTCTGGTATGCATCCAAAAACACCTGCATCTTTTCCTCATCCACAAGGCCAAGGTCTGGCCCGTTATGATGCAAACACCATTCGTTGACGGCAATCGCCACGTCATATAGCAAAATATCATGGCAGGCATAATAGAAATCGATGAAGCCGCCCAGCTTCTCGCCATCGAACAGTACGTTATCGCGGAACAGATCGCCATGTATCACGCCAGTCGGCAGCGCGCTTACATCCAGACCATGCTGATAATCCAGTTCTTTCTGCAAGGTTGCTCGGTCTGCGGGATTGATCTTTGGCAGTACCAGCTGCGCCGTTGTATTGCGCCATGTTTCGTCACGCTGGTTCGCGCCTTGTCTGGTAAAACTTTTGCCGGCAAGATGCATCTGTGCCAGTGTACTGGCCACCTGCTTGACTTGCCCGATATCAGGGATGGCAATATCCTTGCCTTGCAAGCAAGTCACCATCAAGGCAGGCTTGCCATGCAGCAGGTGCAGATTCGTACCGTGTTTATCAGCAACGGGCGCCGGGCATGGTATGCCATGCGCTGCCAGATGCGCCATCAAGTCGACAAAGTATGGCAGTTCCTCCAGCGTATGCTTCTCGAAAATCGTCAGCACAAAACGGTCTTTATCCGTAATCACGAAATAATTGGTATTGGTGATACCTGCTGCGATACCCTTCAACGACTGCAGTTGGCCGATATCGAACTGCTGCAGCCAGACTGCGACTTCTTCTTCAGTAAGCGTGGTAAAAACTGACATGAAAAACCGATAAGAATCAAACAAGAAAGAGGGCAATGCCCTCTTAGCTTAAAACCTGAAAATCACCCATTTCGGAATGCTGAGCGGCGGGTTAGGCCCGACATTGACCCAACCACCATCCTGGTCTTCTTTATGCAGATAGTATGGAACCCCATGATCTGGAGTAATCTTCATCATGTAGAGCTCACCATTGATACGATATTCCTCAATGGTTTCCTTGCCTTTTTTGCGAATGGTTACCTGTGGTTCATCCAAAGGCTCACCGTCCGTAATCTTTGGCGGAGGCGGGACTTCCTCCAATGGTACTGCGTCTTTGGGTGTTGGGGCAGCCCATACACTGAAAGATGAGACCGATGAAGACAACGCCAACAACAAAATGAAAAGCTGGGTAACCCTGATTTTTTGCATATTAAACTCGCAAACTATATGTGCATTCATTCTAGCAAAACGCCATAAAAAAGATATGTGCGCTACAAATAAAGTTGTACGTTGCGTTCGGCCTGGCTGAGTTCGAAGCCACGCGATTCGTAGTGCTTGAATATCGCATCCACAATGGCTTTAGGGTCATCTATGAGCTGGATCAGCTTCATATCTTCCGCATCTGCCATACCCTCGCCCACCAGCCTGCCTTGCAGCCAATCCATCAACCCGCGCCAGAAATCACTGTAAACCAGAATGATCGGGATTTTCCTGGATTTGCCGGTCTGTATCAGGGTAATCACCTCCATCAACTCATCCAGCGTACCAAAGCCACCCGGCAATACCACATAAGCCGAAGCATATTTTACGAACATGACTTTGCGCATGAAGAAGTGTTGGAAATTGATGCTGATGTCCTGAAAGTCGTTGCTCGTCTGCTCGTGCGGCAACATGATATTCAGCCCGATGCTGGGCGATATGCCCGCATAACCGCCTTTGTTGGCTGCTTCCATGATGCCTGGCCCGCCACCGGAGATGACGCTGAATCCGGCATCCGATAGCTTGCAGGCAATATCCTCTGCCATCTTGTAATATGGATGGTCAGGCTTGGTGCGCGCGCTGCCAAAGATGGATACCGCGGGGGTAATTTGCTTCAGACTCTCGGTCGCACCGACAAATTCTGCCATAATCTCGAATGCATGCCAGGATTCCTGCGCTCCTGCATTCTGGTTCAGCAGCTCCGAGCTGGTGATTTTAGGTAGTTTTTTTACAGCTGACATAAGGTATCCAAATATAAAATGAAACGACTTTTGTTAGTGGATGGCTCATCTTACTTGTATCGAGCCTTCCATGCGCTGCCGGATTTGCGTAACCGTGCTGGGGAGCCTACCGGTGCCATCTATGGTGTGCTCAACATGTTGCGCCGCCTGCACAAGGACTACCCGAGTGATTATAGCGCTTGTGTGTTCGATGCCAAAGGCAAAACTTTTCGCGATGATATCTATCCCGAATACAAAGCCAACCGCGCCAGCATGCCGGATGACCTGCGCATCCAGATAGAACCCTTATTTGAGGCCATCAAGGCCATGGGCTGGCCGCTGATCGTGGAGGAAGGCGTGGAAGCCGACGATGTTATCGGCGCGCTGGCCAAACAGGCTGAACGTGAAGGTATACGCACCATCATCTCCACTGGTGACAAAGACATCTCCCAACTGGTCAACGACCATATCACTGTGGTCAACACCATGCGTGATGCATTCCGTAAGACTGACGAAGTACTGGATGCTGCGGGCGTGGAAAACAAGTTCGGTATCCCGCCAGACCGGATGATCGATTATCTGATGCTGATCGGTGATAGCTCCGACAATGTACCGGGCGTGGAAAAAGTCGGCCCGAAGACTGCCGTGAAATGGCTGAAGGAATACGGCTCACTCGCCAACATCATTGCCAATGCCGACAAGATCACCGGCGTTGTTGGCGAGAACCTGCGCAAGGCGATTCCGTGGATGGAGACATCACGCACGCTCATCACGATACGCTGCGACGTTGGCATCCGCGAAAGTCTGCACGACTTGGCCCCGCAACCACAGGACAAACCCAAACTGGCCGAGATTTACGAGCACATGGAATTCAAGACCTGGCGCAAAGAACTCGACAACCGGACCGAAACACCTGCCCTGGAAGGCAAGCAGGAAGCGGATTCCAGGCCGATGATTTCGAACATTTCAAGCGTTTCGAACGAGTTTCATTACAAACCGGACAACACACGCGACTATGAAACCATCCTGAATGAGGCACAGCTGGATACTTGGCTGCACAAGCTGCAACAAGCGGAACTGATATGCATCGACACCGAAACCACCTCGCTCGACCCGATGACGGCGCAAATCGTCGGCATCTCGTTCTCGGTAGAGGCTGGCAAAGCTGCGTACCTGCCATTGCGGCATGATTATTTCGGCGCGCCGCAACAATTGAACTTTGCCGAGACATTGGCAAAATTCAAGCCTATCCTGGAAAGCGAGCACATTAAAAAAGTTGGCCAGAACCTAAAGTATGACAGCCATGTTTTCGCCAACCATGGCATTGCCCTGCGCGGCATCACACACGATACCCTGCTTCAATCCTACGTGTTTGAATCGCACATGAACCACGGCATGGATAACCTGAGCGAGCGTCATCTAGGCATCAAACCGATTGCGTTTGAGGATGTGGCAGGCAAAGGCGCAAAGCAAGTTGGGTTCAATCAGGTGGCAATCGAGCAAGCCA
>JAKOWL010000145.1 GCA_029781535.1 Pseudomonadota bacterium | reverse complement strand
AGTTTGAAAAAATAGATGAATTCCCGGATGTCGTCATTGCCTGCTGCGGTGGTGGTAGCAACTTTGGTGGGACTGTATTTCCGTTCTATCATGAAAAGATCAAACATGGACGAAAGACACGCTTTATCGCTGTGGAACCGGAAGCCTGCCCGACTTTGACGCGCGGCGAGTATGCGTACGATTACAGTGATACAGCTGGGCTGGCTCCGATATCCATGATGTATACGCTGGGCAGCGGATTTATTCCGGAAGGAATCCACGCAGGAGGGCTCAGGTATCATGGCGATTCTCCGCTGGTCAGTTTGTTGTATAAGCAAGGCGATATCGAAGCCATAGCCGTCCCGCAAAGCCGTGTATTTGAGGCTGGCGTTTTATTTGCCAAAAGTGAATTCATTCTGCCCGCCCCCGAATCCGCGCACGCGGTGCTTGGCGCCATTGATGAAGCGCTTCGGTGCAAAGCGACGGGGGAAGCCAAGACCATTCTCTTCACACTAAGCGGACATGGTTACTTCGATATGTACGCGTACAATAAATATAATCAGGGAAAAATGCAGGATTCTGCCCTATCCGATGACGCACTGCGTGAAGGGCTGGCTACATTACCTAAGATTGGTTAATTATATAAAGCATTAAAGACCCGCTTGTTCCGTTTAATGGATGCAGGCGGGTTTTTTATTTGATCAATAACAACTGTATTAAGCATGCCATTGGTACTATGTTGCTGACATAGGCATTTTGCTTTGGGTGTGATATACTACCGTTGAAACATGAGTGATCGATCAATGGAGAGGTTCGCCGGCATATGCTCAAAGCGCGCATGAAAGAAATGCTCAGCCCTGATGTCATGCATCTGGCGGTGCCGATCATTATCGAGCAAAGCCTCATCATGCTCATGGGCCTTGTCAATGCCATCATGGCAAGCGCATTGGGCCAAGAGGCAGTATCAGCCGTCGGTTCAGTTGATGCGATCAACAACATACTCATCTCCCTATTTTCTTCATTAGCCATTGGGTCTACTGTGGTTGTCGCACACTATATCGGGCGTGGTGAGCGAGAACATGTGCATGAGACATTAAAGCAATCTCTATTTTCTTGTGTTAGTATCGCAATAGTCATCGGCGCCTTGATGTTTATCTTCCGGGCCCAAGTCATCCAGGCATTATTCTCGGCAGCAGAGCCGATTATTCAACAAAACGCAGAGATTTATTTATCTTGGTCGGCTTTATCCTACCCCATGATGGCCATTATGGTGGTTATCAATGGTGCACTACGTGGTGCGGGGGATAGCCGTACGCCCATGAAGAACACATTACTGATGAATATTGGTAATGTTATACTGGGTTGGATCATGATATATGGGCTCCAATTACCGGCCTTGGGCATCCATTGGAATGGTCTGGGTATTCATGGCGTTGCCGCATCCATCGCCATTGCAAGGACAATTGGCGCAGGTATGGCATTGTTCCATGTGGTATTCAAACCAACGGCCCGTGTGCGGCTGTTCCAGCCCCTTCGGTTTAAATTTGATAAGGTGATTCAAAGATCCGTGTTCCGAATTGGAATTCCATCCAGTATCGAAAACCTGTTGTTTAACGGAGGCAAGCTGATTTTACAAGTAACCATTGTCAGCCTTGGGACGGTTGCCATCACTTCAAACTACTATA
>JAKOWL010000144.1 GCA_029781535.1 Pseudomonadota bacterium | reverse complement strand
TCAATTGCCTTCGGAATTTCATTGGCAGCCTGCCAGTGATGCGCGATCTCGGCATACGGCGGGACACGGAAAACGGTTCCTTCTAACAACTCTGCCACGGCTCGATGCAGTTGACGGCGTTGGGCAAAGAGCATCAGGTTGTACGCGGCTTCATGCGTTTGCCCGTCTTTGAAGTTGTAGTTCGAGACTTCATTGGGGCGTTTATGGATCAAGCCCAGGTCAGTGAGGGTTTGTAAATTCTTTTGCAGCTCGGCGTCCGTATGTTTTTCGGGGTAGATCGCGGACAGTGCTTCAAATGTAAACATTTGACCGATGACGCTCGCCACCTTGAGAGTCAATTGTTCAGCGGCAGGCAGATCATCGATGCGTTGGGTGTGTTCAGAACCGACCTCAGCATGGATCTCGTTTTCATTCAATTTGCGCAGTGGGCGATAAATGGCGATGGTTTCGGTCTTGCCTTTGACGTTGATGCGCGGCATGGACTCGAACTCGACCTGCGTCTTGGCGGCATCATAGACTGACTCGTTGCACAGGATCATGGCGCGTTGACCCGTTGGAATTCCCGCCGTGGAAACCGAAGCCGCCACCATCAAACGTGCGGCGAGGTTCGTGCGGTCGCCGATGGCGCCATAAGTGCGGTGACCTGCGCCGCCGTACGCGCCGACGCGCATTTGACCTGAAGCCAGCCCGATGAACAGGTCGGTCATATAAGATAACGACTCAGGTGGGGATGCGAGTTTCAGCGCAGTGAAGACCGCTTGCGCGGCATCGTCGCGGTGGGCGATGGGCGCGCCGAAGACAATATAGATGTAACTGCCCTTGTCTCCAACAGTGAACTGAATGATCCAACCGTTGTGCGGAGCAATGACACCCCGCCGCCCAGACACCATTGGCCGAAGCAGCGGCAACCCGTTTAAATGGCACCTGCCGGAGTTGCTCAGCATTCAGATCGGCCCGACCCGCTTTCCCCGTTTTCCAGGTCCACGTCACCAGCTTGTTTCCGATTCATGCCCTGACTACTCACACTTTCGTGAGAAAGGATGGGGCTGTCCGCCTACTTGCTGGACAGCCCCATGTGTTGACTGACAATCCTAATCGTGTTACTTCTTGAACGGGATCAAGGCAGTGAACCCGGCGCCTGTTCAACGACCGGCAATTTTGCTTCTCGGGTTAGCGCTTTCGTGTCGTTGCTGCAGCAACGTTCGAGTAGCCCGAATTGCCACTCGCGTTGTAAGCGTAGACGCGGTAGCGATACGTTGTGTTTGCAGTAAGGTTCGTGTCTGCATAGCTGGTGACGTTCGCGCCCACCGTGGCGATCAGCGCGAAGTTGGTGCAGGTGGATCCTTTACAGCGTAAAATGCGGAAGCCGCTCTCGTTATCAGCATTGTCCGTCCAGGATAGATTGATCTGGCTCCTAGAGATGGCGGTCGCGGTCAGGTTCGCAGGAGCGGCAGGCAGCGCCGGAGCCGCCTGGGTCACCGCGCTGGCTGTATTGGAGTAGTCTGAATCGCCGCCTGCGTTGTAGGCTCGCACGCGGTAACTGTAATTGGTGGAAGCGCTGAGCCCGGTGTTCGAATAGCTGGTCACGTTCGCGCCGACCGTGGCAATCACAGCAAAGTTGCTGCAGCCCGCGCCGCTGCAGCGCTCGATCTTGAACCCAGTCTCGTCGGTAGCGTTGTCGACCCAGGTCAGGTTGATCTGGCTGCTCGAGACGGCAGTGGCTGTCAGTCCACTCGGTGCGGAAGGTACCGGAATGGCAGCAGGCGGCAGGTAGAAATACAGATTCGTGTCTCCTGCTCCATGTCCGGTGCCCGTGTAGCTATAAACATAACTGTAGTCAGGGTTGCTCCCGGCAACAGGAATTTGATAAGAGACTTCTGTCGGATTCACCGCTGCCACCGCATTGGCAATTACTGTAAGTGCAACCGGGACGAAACCATTCGTCAACGTTCCAACATTGGCACCGACGTACCCGGCGCCGATGTTGCTGCGAATCCCGCCTGCCTTGATCGAACCGCCGGTGATGACCACATCACCACCAGAACCGCCGATCCCGCCGCCGATGCCCGCTGCCTGGACACCGCCAGTAGCGGTGACGGTCCCACCTGTGATCGTGACCGCGCCTCCATTGCCAGTATACGCGCCGCCGATGCCGGCTGCAAAATCACCGCCGTTTGCAGTCACGCGGCCTCCACGGATCATCACAGCCCCACCGTTTTGCATGTACCCACCGCCGATGCCGGCTCCAAACCCACCGCCGGTTGCGGACAGCGACCCCTGGGACGATGGAGCGTTATCAATGGTCAGTTGTTCACCGTCAGTGACGTTAATCCCGGACTGATTCGCGCCGCTCTTCAGAATATTCGATCCGATGAGGTAGAGCGTGACATTCCCTCCGCTATCGAAAGCAGATTGACCGCTCGTGGCAGATACATCGATGGAGGTGTTGTCCAGGGTAATGGTGACGGCATCCGAGGTGTTGACAGAAATCGTATAACTCGTCGTCGTTCCGGTGACAGTGTATGTACCGCCTGAGCTGATCACCAAATTGCCGGTTGAGATGTCCCAGTTTCCAGGAGCAGCATGGACAACAGGCAGTCCGTTGACCAGCAGCAACATGAGTGTTGTTATCAAAGCCAGCATCTTCATGAATAATCGTTGCACCTTCATAGAAATTTCTCCTTTTGAATCCATTTGGAAAAGCCACCCTGCCCCGCGGCCGTGCACTGATCACACAGTTGCACTCAGCTACAATACTGGAAAAGTATTACAGAATTTCTATGAAAGTGTTACAGAATTCTTACGATAAATCCCCTGTTTGATGACGGATGTCACCATGGTCAGGCGGTTGCACAACGTACGCACGGTATCCCAGTCCGCGTGGGTGTGGCAGAGAAAGACTTTAAGTGGGCGGTTGGCTTCGGTCATTGATGCGATCTAATCCCTATCGGTAAGTCAGCGACAAAGGCTATAAGATCTTCAACGGACTTTCTACCTAGCAAAATATCGTCAAACAATTTCGTCGCAGCTTCATCAATTCTGAAATTGTTCAAAACATTATCCTGCCCACATATCACGATGTTATAGGGAGTGACATATCGAATTCTAAGTTTTGCACCAGACACTCTAGTGGGTTTCCCATCAATAATAGCTGAACCATCATCGTATTCTTCACGAGTAATTAATTTGTCTTTCCATACCCCGTACTCCTCATAAAAAAAGTAACCATGATTCTCGTCTAGCCCTTGATTCATATACTTCTGCAACCAGTTATCCTCATATTTATAAAGCCCAGTTTCTTTCTCAGGTTTGGCTTGAAGATAGACAAAGTTTCGTTTTTCATCAGTAAACTCTCGTACAGGAACAATAAAATCGACATCCAACTCTATTACATCCAACAAAATCCGACTATCCCCTAATCGTTCAAACTCATGAATATGAAGATTATGTCTGCCACGTAACCACCAGAAAGGATTTTTTTACCCTTGATGTTCCCACGGTAAACCAACATGCAAAGGTTTCCGTAGTAAAATTTCCAAACGATCCACAGCTTCTCTATTTTCAAATTTCCCAACACTACGTAACCCAGGGAACGCATCAGACATTCTTGTATGGAAAATCTCTGAAGATTCGACAATCATCCAGTTCAAACCATCAACAACTGCCGTTGTCTCACCAGAAGATAAAGTTTCTTCGGAATTGGGTAAAGTATTGTTTGTTATACTAATCTTCTCTCCTCGCGATTGCAGAGCGGACATGAGTCTCTCATCGCCATCATCTTCAAACAAATTCACCCAATGCCATTTTCTCAGGCTTTCAAGATTTTCACATTCTTCCAGCCGCGCAGGGATAATGAATATCTCGCCTTCAGGCTTTTCCATAGCAGTATCAAGGGCAAGTCGCACTTCCTTTTGTCGAAACCCCGCTTGGTTGAATTGCTTTGAAAGGCAAACCACAACCACATCCGCTTCCCTCACAGCTTTGCGGATCTCATACTCCCAATCGGCACCTGGGAGAAGTTTCTCCTTGTCTAGCCAGACATCCACGCCGTCTTTGGTCAGGCGGGTGTAGAGTGCGCGGACAGCATCCCGGTCCGCGTGGGTGTGACAAAGGAAGGCTTTGAGAGGGCGTTTGTCAGTGGGCATAGGATTATCCCGCCAGAGGTAGTGTAATTGCATTATACGAGCCAATTTCCCCCTGTTATATAATGAAAGCATGACACGCAGGGCTGTGATCTCTCGCATCCGCAGGCACCGCGCTCAGTTGGAAAAATTGGGCGTAAATAGAACGACAGAGTGCTGGGTTGAATCGATCCCAAGAAATTGTTTCCCGGAAATCCATTTGACAGTAGTAGTTCCGATAGGTTTTCCTTAATTTGGCAGCGATTCTGAGAAAACGGTTTGTCGGGCCGCCATCTTCTCAATGGACAACGGTTACAAACTATCCCAATCACCACTAAAAAGGATGCACGGCAACTGGAAAGCTCAAGAGACAGATTAAGTCGAATGTAGCTTTTTAGGCTTTAGAACATGAAATGCCTTGCAACTAGGTGAAGCAAAAAACAAAAACCTTGTTAGAATATTCAGGATTGTAGAACTGACTGTTAATTTGTTAACCCATAGTTCACATTTCTCGTAAATATGTTTTTGCGATAGGACTATTCCTGTGCCAGTCTTGATTGGACGAGAGCGAGAGCTAAACACGCTCGAGAAAGCACTACGCCCTGCACGTGAGGGAATTGGAAGCGGTATTCTTCTGACGGGGTAAGGTCATATGACTTCATGAGCAACTTTTGGAGATCTGGAAAGAAGAGGGATTGACCTGAACAGTTCTGCCGCGTGACATAACTCCAGCGGTATATCCATTCACAACGATTTTGAGGCCCGCACGAGTATGACGCGAGTGCTATACTGTTGCTATCATAAAGCTGGAGGGAGGCGCGAATTTCACCGCCGGGTGACCGATGTCGACAACGACCGCGCGGAAATCGGTATGACAGTTGAGATGGTCACGCGTAAAATGAGGAGGGATTGGGATGAACAGAGGCTGATCGTATATGGGTATAAATTCATGCCCGCGCCTAGCAGTTGTATAAATCTCCCATAAAATCATTTCGCCATATCAGTTTTTCTGATATGGCGATTTTGTTTTCCAAAGACAATTATCGACAAGAATCAAATATGCTAGAATAAGACAAAGATTATCTGTATATTGTGTCTTTATACATTGGCTTGAGGTCTTGATCGGATGAAATGCCCTAATTGCCAGACGAGTAATCCAGATGAAGCGAAGTTTTGCATGAATTGCGGAAACTCTCTTGCAACGGCTATTCACATAACGAACGGGGAAATTAATAACGCTCAGGTGAAAAACCAATCAATCGAAAAATTTATTCCGCGCGAGCTGATGACCAAATTCGAAGCCGCTCGTGCGCAGGATGCAATGGTGGGAGAGCGGCGTGTCATCACCATGTTATTCTGCGATGTAAAAGGCTCAACAGCCGCCGCCGAAAAAGTGGACCCCGAAACCTGGACGGGTATCATGAATGGCATTTTTGAATTCATGATTCGCCCCGTTTATAAATATGAAGGTACAGTGCCGCGACTGATGGGCGACGCGATTCTGGCTTTCTTTGGCGCACCGATAGCGCATGAGGATGACCCACAGCGTGCCGTGCTAGCAGGGTTGGAAATTCAGGAAGGCATCAAAGAGTACGCGGACGAAATCCACCTCAAACATGGACTTGAATTTGCTCTGCGCGTCGGAATTAATACTGGTCTGGTCGTTGTCGGTGCAATCGGCTCGGACTTGCGCATGGAATACACAGCCATAGGGGATGCGATCAATCTCGCGGCACGCATGGAACAAACAGCCGTACCTGGAACAGTTCAAATCTCTGACGAGACCCATAAATTAGTTGCGCCATTTTTTGACTTCGAGGCATTGGGAGAAGTTGAGGTAAAGGGCAAAGCTGCACCGATCAAGACGTATCGTCCATTGGGGCTGAAAAAGAGTCCAGGTCACTTGCGCGGACTAGATGGGCTGACCTCTCCGTTGGTTGGGCGAGAAGTGCAATTAGGTTTGCTCAACCAGCAGCTAAAGCAATTACAAAACGGGGCAGGGTCAGTTGTCGCTGTGATCGGCGAAGCGGGGCTGGGGAAGTCCACTTTGATTGCTGAGTTGAAAAAGTCAAACGATGGGTTGATCTGGCTGAGAGGCGATGCCGTATCCTATGCGCGTTCAGTCAGCTATTTTCCGTGGCGGCAGATCGTCCGCCAGTCGATCGACGCATATGAAGAGGATTCCCCCGACGAAGTGCGCCGCAAGTTAAATTATATTTGTGAGTGCTGCGCATTGCCCGGAGGCGATATGCCGTTATTGGAAGCCATGCTTTCCGTTGAAAGCGAAGAAAGCTTACAAGCACTCATCGGAGTTCAGGGCGAAACGCTGGTTCAAAAAATGGTGAGCTCTGTGTGCGGATATTTGTGCGGATTGGCAAAGGAAGGTCCGCATGTGATCGTGTTCGATGATCTGCATTGGGCAGATGAAGCCTCCTTGAATTTGTTACTCAGCCTTGCTGACTTAACCAATACGCAACCGTTATTATTTATTTGCATGTTGCGACCTGATAAAACAGCGTCAAGTTGGGACGCGATTCACAAGATCCAGCAAAAGGTGGTTGATAAATACCAATCTATTTTGCTTGAACCCCTGCAAGAAGAACAAACTGATCTGCTGCTATCCAACTTGCTGGGTGTGAAAGACCTGCCAAAAAATGTGCGGGATATGATCGTTGAAAGAGCAAGTGGCAACCCGTTTTTCATTGAAGAATTAATCCGCTCCCTGATCGAAACAAAACAGATCGTTCATGAGAATAGTCATTGGCGGGTTATTAACGAAGATGCAAAAGTTGCGCTTCCTGATACATTGCGTGGTGTGCTGGGTGCTCGTATCGACCGTTTACCTGAACCGTCAAAACACGTTCTGCAAAACGCTTCAGTCATCGGCCGTTCATTTGATCTGCGTGTACTAAAACAACTGACCAGCTTGAATGGCAGTTTTGATTCGCAGATTCAGTATCTCAGAGAAGCGAGTCTGGTCGAACCATTTCGTGATGAATATGCATTCAGGCATGTTTTAATTCAGGAAGCAGCCTATGATTCGATTCTGATCAAGAAACGCGTAGAACTGCATCGGCGTATCGGAGAAACACTGGAAGAACTTCATGCGAATCGCATTGAAGAATTTGCACCGCTGATCGCCTATCATTTTTATGCCGCTCAGGATGGGAGATCGCTCAAATATGATTTGCTGGCAGGCGAGAAATCTGCGCGCCTCTATGCCAACGCTGAAGCCGCGACTCATTTCAGCCGCGCGCTTGAAGTGGCGAAGCGTACAAAGGTGGAATCTGAACTAATCATAAATCTCTACACTCAAATAGGTTCGGTGCTTGAATTGAGCGGACGATTTGAAGCCGCCCTGGCAATCTATGAAGAAATGCAGGCTTTTGGTCATGAGTATGGATATCGATCTACTGAGATGAAAGCGCTGATGGCGAAAGCCACCATCTATTCCATCTTTTCACAGTTACATAATTCCGTGCTGAGCGAACAGATGTTGATCGAGGCGCTCGAGATCTCGCGCGAGATCGATGACCGCGTCACCCAGGCAAAACTTAATTGGAACCTGATGATTACCTACCTGTTCTCGAAACGCCTCGATAAGTCCCTGCAACACGGTGAGATCGCCCTGGCTTTGGCGCGCGATTCAAGTGACCGCGAACAACTGGCTTTTGTGTTGAACGACCTCTGCCGCCTGTATACATGCAGAGGCGAGTTTGAAAAGGCGCATGCCTCCATTCGAGAAGCACGCGAACTGTGGAAGTCTCTCGATCATCAGGTGATGCTGGCTGACAGCTTGGGTTCGGAGGCAGAGACGTACTTCAACTCTGGAGAATACGAACAATCTCTGGAATGCAGTCAACAAGCATTGGAGATCTGCGAAAAGATAGATAATCAATGGGGACAATCCTATGATCGCATGCTGATGGCATTTTGTTGTTTTGAAAACGGTCAACTTGGACGCGGTATTCAATTGGCTGAACAGAGCAGTCAGCTGGCGGACGAAGCTGGGTTGATCGCCAGTAGCATCAGCCTGCGCGCGGAACTGGCTTGGGTATATGCCTATTGCGGCGCTATCGAAAAAGGTCTGCCGTTGATCGAGCAGGCTTTACAGGTCGCCGATGCCAAGCAACCTGCTTGGAGATCGTTTCCACAAGCAGCCAGAGTGCGAATGCACCTGCTCATGAATGATGTCCAGTCTGCTGAACAAATCATTGGAAGCACATGGCTTCAACCCACTTCGATTCCATACGCGCGTTACACCATTTTTGTCTGTCTTGCAAATATCGAACTGGCAATGGCAAAGAACGAATTTGAGAAGGCAATTTCATTCACAGACGAATTGTTGGATGAAGTTACGCCTCTTACGCGTGTGGATGTTCCCGAAGTATTGCACTGGAAGGGAAATGCTTTGTTTGCATTGGGACGATTTGACGAAGCGCTTCAAACCCTGACCCAGGCCTGCTCGCTGGCAAAACAATCCGATTCCAATCTTCATCTTTGGGTGATCCAATTGGACTTGGCGAAAGTCCAATTGGAGCTGGGGAATCAAAAAGAAGCCGAAGATAATCTTGTAGCAGGACGCAAAATTGCACAACAGATTGCAGAATCCCTGCATGAGGTTGGACTTGGCGAATCGTTTTTGAATCAGCCTCGAATTAAGAAATTGATTCGATAGAAAACGCTCTTTCGGGGGCTAAGCCCTCAAAAGAGCGTTGGGTGAAAGAGGAGAATTCCAATGTCCGTTGAAGAGAATAAAGAAATCGTCCGCCGCTATCAGGAAATCTACAATAGTAATGATTTGGATGCTTTGGGTGAAGTCGTATCAGAAGATTTGCTCACCCCCAAGATCATGCCTGGAATTCCTACAGGCATCGAAGGTGCGAAAGCCGCGCATCGGATCATGCTGACAGGCTTCCCTGACTATCAGACAATCATTGACGATCTATTCGCCGAAGGCGATAAAGTGGCAGCGCGAATCACGATGAGTGGTACAAACACGGGCAGCTTTATGGGGATTCCTCCAACGGGCAAGCATATTTCATTTACAGGGATTTACATTGCCCGAATTGCAAATGGAAAGATCGTGGAGCACTGGGGCGAGGAAGATGGGGTAGGCCTTTTACAACAGTTGGGTGTTCTTAAGCTGTAATGTTCAATCGACTTACTTCTTTGTTGAACATCCGCGCGGACGAAAGGCGGCTCGTCTTTCTGGTCGCCGTCCTCTTCGCCTGCATCCAGGCGGGGCAGGGTATGGGCGACAATGCGGCATCAGCGTTATTCCTACTTCGCTACGGCGTGAACTTTCTGCCTTATATGTATCTTTTCCTGGGGGCTCTCACTTTTATCATCACACTCGCCTATTCTGCCGCGCTTGGGCGATTGGACAAGGAAAAATTCTTTTCAGCGCTGATCGCCATTTTTATCGGTTTGTTGATTCTCGAACGTGTTGCAATTCTTTTTCCGTTTCAACTTTTATATCCCGTACTGTGGCTGACTATCAACGGCGTGAGCATGATCCTAGGTACCTTCGTCTGGAACCTCGCAGGCGAGGTCTGTGATGCGCGCCAGGCAAAACGACTTTTCCCATTGTTCACCAGCGCGGGCATTCTTGGGAGCGTCATTGGTAACGCAGTCACAGGTGTCGTCGCCCATCTGCTGGGCACGGACAATCTTCTTCTCTTATATGCGATCTTGCTGGGTGTGGCGCTTTCTCTCACCCGTTCCATTGCTGGCGGATATTTTCGCAGGCAAACGTTGTTCAAGAATAAATCGAATCTTTGGGACGACCTGCGTGCAGGCTTCGATTTTGTTCGCGTTTCGCCGTTACTGCGCTTGATTGCGTACACCTCAATTCTATTTTCGGTACTGTTCTTCACCATCGCATTTCCTTTTAATAAAATTGTCACCGCCTCATTTTCAGATGAGGCCGGTGTAGCCGGTTTCTTTGGTCTGTTCAACAGCCTCACCACTGCAACCACATTTCTCGTGTCCCTTTTTCTCGCTAGCCGCATCTATACACGTCTTGGCATTATCAATGGTGTGTTCCTCATGCCGCTTACCTATATTTTTTCCTTTGCAGTGTTCGCGGGCTTTAACGATCTGAATGGTGCGGCGATTGCGCGCTTTGCACAACTCGTTATTCTTTCCGGAATAGCAGGCACAGCCTGGAACGCATTGTTCAATGTCGTCCCCTCACAAAAGCGCGGACAAGTGCTGGCGTTCAACAACGGCGTTCCATCGCAAATTGGCGTCGTGCTTTCGGGCATCCTGCTGATCGTTGCCGGGCGGTTGTTCACCGTCCAACAGATTTTTTTGATAGGTACCATCCTCGCGTTCGTATGTGGCGCATTCATCTGGCAAATGCGCAAGGCGTATGCTCAAGCATTGGTTGACGCGCTGCAAGCGGGACGTCTCGAAGTCTTCAGCGCAAACGAATCCTCGTTCAGCGGGCTTCAAGGTGAAGCGGCTGTGCTGGATGTTGCCGTCCGAGCCTTGCAGGACGCCAAACCGACCACGCGCCGACTCGCCGCCGAAATGCTTGGACGAATGGAATCGGACTCAGCCATCCCGCACCTCACCCGCCTCCTTTCCGACCCTGAGCCTGCTGTGCGCGCTTCGGCAGTTTCCTCGCTGGGAGCGTTACTGGCTGACTCCACAATCAATGAGATTACTTTCTTGCTCGATGATCCCGATGACCAGGTACGCGAAGAAGCATTGATAGTTCTCCCAAAACTAAAAGTGACAGCTTCCTCTGAGTTGATTATAAAAATCTCGGGTTTGATGACCAATGATGCTTCTCTATCAGTTCAAACAAAAGCGCTCACTGCTCTCGCCAAACTCGGCAACATTGATGCAGCGATATCAAGCTTAACTCTCCGACTTAACTCTGAAGATCAGGGAACGCGGCTTTCCGCTTTAGAAACTGTCAGTCGAATCGCGCCATATCTTGATCATTCTTTCAATGCCCAACCAATATTTCAAGCTCTCAAAGATTCATCTGCCTTCATTCGCCGCGCTGCTGTGTTTGCACTTGGAAGTTTGAAAGACAACTCTGTTAGCAAAAGGCTGGTTGAATATTTGACTGATACTGATGAAGGCGTTCGTAAAGCGACTGCCGAAACCTTACGCCGCCGCAGTAGCGAAAGCCGCTCGCTCGTCCTCGAAATCATTGAAAGAGATAACTCCGCTATAGATTCTGCCCTTGACGCGCTCGCTTCAGGAAATCCTGAGTCACTTATCCCACTTCGAGAATATGCCAAGCGTGAGACCATAAGCGCGCGGACTTTGCGGAATCATTCCGCCAGCGTTCCAGCATCTGGAAGAGCCGCAGGCTTTTTGCGCAATTATCTCCGAATGCAAGCCTCCCTTTGCGAAGGACGACTGATCAAAACCGTTGGATTGTTCGGTGATACACGCACGATGGAACTTGTCCGCAAAAGCATGGGCGGGACAAATATCGAAAATCGTGCTGCCGCCCTCGAAGCGTTGGATACAATCGGCGATAAACAACTTGCCAAAAATGTTGTCACTCTTCTCGAAGAGGAACCACAACCATTCGACCCGTCCGATGTAATTGCGATGTTGTTGAAAAGTGCAAATCCCTGGCTTCGGATTTTGGCGATCCGCTCCACATCCGAACTTGGCTTGCGCGAATATATGCCTCTGTTGCATCAATTGAAATCAGGCTCTGATTTGTTCCTGCGCGAAGCCGCGCTCGGGGCATTGACCCAGTTTGGCGAGGAGAAACCTATGGACACCCTAGAGACCGTTTCCATCCTGGAGCGCATTCTGCTATTACGTGAAATCCCCATCTTTGCTGACCTTTCCCCCGAAGATTTGAAACTAGTAGCTGAGACCGCGCGCGAGGAGTGGCATCCGCAAAACACGGTTATCTTTCATCAGGGTGACGAAGGCAATATGATGTTCGTAATCGTCGAAGGGCAGTTGCAAGTTCTACGGTCAGCGGATGGAGCCGAGCAGGTATTGGCGCAGCGCGGTCCAGGCGATTTTGTTGGTGAAATGGCAATCATCGAATCCACGCAGCGCTCGGCAACGCTGCGCACCCAAACGGATGTCCGCGTGCTGGCAATTGACGGCGAAACCTTCAAAGGGATTTTACGCGAACGTCCCGATGTTTCTTTTGCCGTATTGTGTAGTCTCTCACGTAGGCTGAGAGAAATGGGAGTGTAACAGCCGCCAAGCTAGTTTTTGTTCCAATTTTTGTTACAAATGATATGTTTTGTTTTTCAAAGTGCACAAAAATCTGCTCAGAGCGGCATATATCATGTATACGGGTATAAATTTAGACATCACCGGCGGCCTATCTCCCGCGGGAGATGGGGGTGCACTTGCTTGTTCGATCCATCCTAGATTCAATGTTGCCGGGGAAGATCATTGTATGATTTAATTCAGGAAAACAACTACACACAGGATCGCCATGAAAAATACGATCATTCAGATAAATAGGGATAACGAAGGACAGGATACAATTTCTTGTTGCTGGGTGCATACTTTGGTGATTGGCAGCGGCGCGGCCGGATTGAATGCAGCCGTCCAACTGGTTCGCAATGGTGTGGATGACGTTCTGATCTTGACGGAGGGGCTCGCAAAAGGAACTTCGATCAACACAGGCAGTGACAAGCAAACTTATTACAAGCTTTCGATGTGCGGCACTGAAACCGATTCGCCGCGTCTGATGGCCGATAGTTATCTGAGCGGCGGCTCAATGCACGGTGATCTCGCGCTCATCGAGGCCAGCCTCTCTGCACGCGCATTTCTCAATCTTGTGAATTTGGGTGTTCCCTTTCCAAGAGACCCATATGGTCAATTCGTTGGTTACAAGACTGATCACGATCCGCGCCAGCGGGCTACCTCCCTTGGGCCATATACATCGCGGGAAATGTGTCAAAAGCTCATTGAAGAAGCTCAAAGGCTCCACATCCCCATCCGCGAAGGACGGGATGTCATTGAATTGGTCGTGATTGAGGAAGGCGGTTCGCGTCGTATTGCGGGGGCGCTGGCAGTAGATGCCGAAGGCGAAATCGAGGCCTATGTTGCGGAAAACATTATTTTTGCCGTGGGAGGGCCGGGTGGAATTTACAGAACTAGCGTATATCCAGCCGTCCATTTTGGGGCGATTGGACTTGCCCTCATGGTAGGAGCACGCGCGCGAAATTTACCCGAATCGCAGTATGGACTTGCCTCCACAAAATTTCGCTGGAACGTATCTGGAACATACATGCAGGTGATTCCACGTTTTATCAGTACAGCCAACGATGGCGAATCTGACGAACAGGAATTTCTCCGCCAATATTTTGCGTCTGCAGGTGAAATGAACGGAAACGTTTTCCTGAAAGGCTATCAATGGCCCTTTGATGCTCGCAAGGTGATTGGAGGCTCCTCGCTGATTGACTTGCTCGTTTACATCGAAACCATGGTCAAGAAAAGAAAGGTATACCTGGACTTCAGGCAGAATTCAAACGGATATGAGTTGGGGGGGGTAGCGAAAGAAGCCCGGACCTATCTGGAACGTTCAAACGCAACACAGGCCACGCCCATTGAGCGTCTGATTGCGATGAATCCGGGCGCGGTTGATCTGTATCTGGAGCATGGCATTGACCTGCGATCCGCGCCGCTTGAGATTGCCGTCTGCGCCCAACACAATAATGGGGGGTTGGCTGGTAGTATCTGGTGGGAATCAACTAACATCAAGCATCTATTTCCGGTCGGAGAGGTCAATGGATCCCATGGCGTAAACAGGCCGGGCGGCTCAGCATTAAATTCAGGGCAGGTGGGGGGCTTTAGGGCAGCGGAATTTATCGCCAACCGCTATCATACGTGGACTCTTGATGAAGCGGTAGCAGAGCAGGCGGTGGAAAGAACCGTATGCGACGTCTGGCATTGGATTCAACAATGTAAAGGCGCGGAACGTTTCTGGAATGATATCCTGAAAGAAGTCCGTGATCGCATGTCATTGGCGGGAGCACAGATCCGTTCGGAGAGCATAGTGGAGGTCGAAACGCTCAAGGCTAGGAAGCTTACACAGATTGTGATGGACAGCGGATGCCGCTGCGAGAGCAAACGGGATCTGAAGCATGCTTTTCGAACCCGGCAGTTGTGCTATTCCCATGCGGTCTATCTCCAGGCGATTGACTTTGCACTCCAGAGTAAGGTGGGGAGTCGGGGTTCGTCTATTGTGCTTCATCCTGATGGAGAAAAGATACATGATTTGCTGGTTGACGGCTGGGAAATCCTGCCAGAGAATCCAGCATTTCGATCCAAGGTTTTAGAGACCGAAGCAAAACCTGATGGGACTGTACTGAACAGGTGGGTTGACTGCCGTCCGGTGCCGGAAATTGACCCTTGGTTTGAAACTACCTGGGCAGATTTTCGCAAAGGTGAGATTTACAAGGCCGAATAACCCATAAGGCCATGCTATTGAAAAAAGCGACCTACCGACAGGTCGTTTTTTGTTGTGAATATGCACCGATAGTTCCGCTAAAGATCAGTCAAGAATGATGACATTTGTTAGTCGAAAAACCACCCAGTTTTATGTGATAATGTCAAATAGGATTTGACAATGGCAAATATTTATCAATTTGAAACCAACCAATTATGAAAACAACAACCGGGAACGGCCGCAAAGTGATCGCTTCTGTCCAACATGCGCTGGATATCCTCAATTTGTTTGAGGGATCGCATGCGGAAATCGGCAATACTGAAATTGCAAAAATGCTCAAAATGGATCCAGGCACAGTAGCTGGCCTTGTCTATACCCTAAGGGTTAATAATTACCTTGATCAAAACCCCGACAATCGCAAATATCGGTTAGGGCTGAAACTGGCCGAACGAGCAGCGGTGCTTTTGGATCAAATTGATCTGCGCAAAATCGCTACACCCTATCTTGAAGAATTACGCCAATGGAGTGGGGAGAGCATTAACTTGGCAATTCGAGACCATAAGGAAGTTGTTTATATCGAAAGGCTTTTTGGGCACCATTCCCTTGGGATTCGCTCCGAGTTAGGGAAGCGGGCATGCCTTCATAGCACTGCTTTGGGCAAAGCCATTCTTGCCTACATGAATCCGGAAGCAACTCAGGCCATACTTACTGGCTACGAATTTATTCCTGTGACCCCCAAGACCATCACCGGCCTGAAGAACTTTCTAGTAGAGCTCGAGCGTGTCAAGAAAATAGGATATGCAGTTGACGAGGAGGAAAATGAGCTGGGTGGAAGGTGTCTCGCCTCACCGATTTTTAATAATGACGGTATTCCCGTGGCTGCTGTGAGCATCTCGGTCCCAATACAGCGTTTGCCGCGTGAAAAAATTATCGAGTATGGAACGAAGATAAAAGAGACCGCATTCAATATCTCTCGCAATTTGGGATATTTCCCGAACAAGTGATAAGGAGGCCAAGCGAAAAACAATCATTTTGGATTGGCACAAACTCTTCGTCGAAAAAAATAGGACATTTCGGAGGTTAAGATGAAACGTAGTATATGGGCTGTTTTGTCTCTGCTACTGGCCATCAGTATGATGCTGACCGCCTGTGGGCAGGCCACGCCAACAGAAGCACCCCAGGCACAGGAACCAACTACTGCCGCAGATGCCCCGGCCGTTCCCACTGAGGCTGCTGCAGAAGTGACTCCCATCAAAATAGGAACATCCCTGCCCTTGACCGGAGAATTCTCGATCACGGGCACTTTGCATCGCAATGGATATCAACTCTGTGTTGATTTGATCAATGATGGTGGTGGGCTTCTTGATCGTCCAGTTGAATTGATTGTGAGCGATAACCAGTCAGATGTTGACACTACACTGGCGCAGTTCGAGCGCTTCATCAACGTAGAAAAAGTTGACCTGATCTTTGGTACTTTCTCCAGCAAATTGACTTTCCCTGCAACCTCAATCACAGAAAAAGCTGGTTATTTGCACCCGATTCCCTCAGCTGCTGCCTTGCGCGTTTATGAGCGTGGTTTCGAGTATCTGGTTTACTTCCAGCCAAATGCGGCTGAGTACATTGGCGCTTCGCCTGTGATGATGATTAAGGATCTGGTACCTGCTGACCAGCAACCAAAGACAATTGCCCTCGCGTGGGCTGATGACTTCTATGCCAATGCCCTCATTGCGGGCCTGGTTGGCGATGACGTCACATTCCAAAACGATGATGGATCTGAAAAAACCGTAAGCCTCGCGCCCGGTGAATTATCCAAGCTCGGAGCGGAAATTGTATTCAAACAGCAATGGCCCGAGGGCTTCACTGATTGGACCACACTTGCTGCTTCCATCAAAGCCGCCAATGCTGATTACCTGTTTGCCCCGGTGACATCAGCGGACGAGGCTATCCAGTTGATCCGTGCGCTCAAAACCGTTGGTTACCAGCCAAAAGGCATCTTCATGAGCCAGGGCGCCCAGAAGGAATTTGGGGAGACTCTGGGTGCTGATGCCAACGGCGTAGTCATCCAAGCCTCATGGCACCCGCTGGCGAACTTCTCAGGTGTGCTGAATGGACAGGAATTCACCAACCAGATGTTCCTCGACGCTTATAAAGAACAATATGGCACTAACCCAGGTGAAGATGAGGCGATCCCATTTGCACTGTGCCAGGGGATTGAACAGGCTGTCCGTGCCACTGGATCGACAGACAACAAAGTCATTCATGAGTGGCTGACCGCCCGCACTGCAGATAACCCAGTCAAGACCATCTTGGGTGACTTCTACTGGGACGAACGCGGCCTACCCATTAACAAGTCTTTCATCATGACACAATGGCAGGACGGTAAACTCGAATTCGTTTATCCCACCGGTGCCTTCCCAGGTGTCAAACCCCTGATCTACCCCATGCAGTAATGTAGCTGTTCAAAACATGTGTCGTGCCAGAAAACAGATCTGGCACGACATATAAAAAGCAGTTATTTCCCCAACATGCAGATGAATAGTGAGAAATAATGGCACTATTAGAAATCAAGGGATTAAACAAAAGTTTTGGCGGCATTCAAGCTGTCGAGAATTGCACTTTTTCAGTTGAAGCAGGATCCATTGTCAGCCTGATTGGCCCCAATGGTGCTGGAAAGACAACCGTCTTCAATCTTGTCACTGGTTTGATGCCGCTCGATTCTGGCAGCGTCTACTTTGATGGTAGAAAGATCAGTGGTCTCCAGCCGCACCAAATTACACATATGGGTATCAGCCGTACGTTTCAGATCACCCGCGATTTGCAGGAATTGACAGTTCTGGAGAATATGGTTGTCCAATCGAAAATCAAGGGTTTTTGGGATATGTTCGGAACGAGCATGTTGAAGGAAGAGGAAGATCGGGCAATGGATTTGTTGACGTTTGTCGGAATTGATCATCTGGCAAATGAAAAATCAAAGAACCTGTCTTATGGTCAGAAAAAATTGTTGGAATTTGCATCTGTTCTAATGTCTGACCCACATATGATCATGTTGGATGAGCCTGCAGGGGGTGTTAATCCTACTCTACTCGAAAGCATCATTGATAGAATCCTTCAGCTTAACAAAAAAGGCATTACATTCCTGATCGTTGAACATAATATGGACTTTGTAATGAAGATCAGCAACCCGGTAATCTGTATGGCGTATGGCACTGTGTTGGCTCAAGGATCACCCAAAGAGATCCAGGATGATAAGCGGGTGCTGGAAGCCTATCTAGGAGAATGACGATGGGCACACTTGTGGTTGAGAATATAGTCGCCGGTTATGGAAGTGGGCCCAACATTCTCAGAGGCCTGTCGTTAACTATCGAGGCTGGAAAGACATACTGCATTATTGGTCCGAATGGCGCGGGAAAATCCACATTGGTTAAGGTAATTGCTGGCCTGCTTAAGCCCAGAGAAGGTCGTATCATGTACAAAGGCGAGCCGATTAATGGCTTACGAGCAGATCAGGTTCTACAACGAGGGATTTGCTATGTTCCATCTGATCGTAGTCTTTTCCCGGATATGACCGTAAAAGAAAATCTGCGCATGGGTGGGTATATTTTGCGGAATTCAAGCCTGGTAGAAAAACGCATAGAACAAATATTTATTCAATTCCCCATCCTAAAAGAGAAAAGATCCCAGATGGCAAAGACTTTATCGGGTGGTCAACAGCAATTAACATCAATTGCACGCGCGATGGTTTTGAAGCCAGAATTGATTATGCTGGATGAGCCATCACTTGGCCTTGCGCCAAAGGTTGTCCAGCAAATCTTCGGCACGATCGCTATACTGCGCGATCAAGGGCTGACCATCCTTTTAGTAGAACAAAATGCTCGGAAAGGTCTTGAAAACGCTGATCAAGGGGTGGTACTGGATCTGGGCATGAACAGTTTTGAGCGTCCGGCGGTTGAGGTCTTGCACGACCCACGCATTCAGGAACTTTATCTAGGCAAGCGAAGCCGACCTCTCCAGGCGGAGGCTGCGCAATGATACAAATAATACAGGTTCTTATTTTGGGGCTAGCATTGGGTGGTGTCTATGCCCTCATGTCATCCGGGATGACACTCATCTTTGGCGTTATGCGGATCGTCAACCTGGCGCATGCTGCATTCATTATCATGGCGGCCTACATTTCATTCTGGCTCTTCAAAGTCTGGCGGGTGGATCCCATCGTCTCGATGGCGGTAACAATGCCAGTGATGTTTCTTGTCGGTGTTTTGTATTACAGGGTGCTGTTTGCTTCACGCGCAGACAATCCTCGCTTTACGGATATCACGGTGCTTGTAACATTTGCATCTGCCCTGGTGATCGAAGGCGTATTAAGCTATCTCTTTACGGGAATATATCGTTCAACCAGCCCAGTCTACGCGACAAGGCCATTCCTAATTGGACCGTTCTTCGTTCCCCAGAGCCAGGTTTATGCCACGCTAATTTCAATTGCACTCATTGTCTCGTTGTGGTTGTTTCTGCAATATACCCGGGTTGGAAATGCGATTCGAGCTACTATGCAGAACCGCAATTCTGCCCAGGTAGTGGGAGTAAATGTCGCATTGGTTTCCATGCTGTCGTTTGGAATTGGACTGGCAATGGCTGGGGCGGCAGGTTCACTGCTTAGTTTTATTTTCACTTTTTTCCCATCCAAGCACGTTGCATGGATTGGTATGCTCATGTCATTGGTTGTGCTGGGCGGTATGGGCAGCTTGATGGGGGCCATGCTGAGTTCCTTCCTGCTGGCCGTGATTGCCTCCTACGTTAGTTTCTATTGGGGTCCGACATGGGCGCCAATTACATTCTATCTGGCTTTGTTCCTGATCCTATTATTCCGACCCCAGGGCCTGCTTGGCAAAAAGATGGATGGTTAAGCAATGATAGATAAGACTTCGTCAGAAATTGCTGTGCAAGCCTCTCGCCACCCCCATATTTCAAAGACAAGCCTTTGGCTGAAAAAGGGCGTTCCGACGGGTGCATTGGTTGTCCTGGCCTTGTTTCCGTTATTGCAGATTGCATTTGATGGCTACAACTACTGGCTGCATATGTTGCTTTATGTGTTTCTGTACGTAATCATGGCAACCAGTTGGAACCTGATCGGGGGCTATGCAGGTTACATATCCCTTGGACACAATGTCTTCTTCGGCATTGGGGCGTACCTGTCAGGGATGGTATTTGTCTTTTTCCAAATCTCTCCATTTCTGACGGCTCCCATAACTGGCCTAATTGCGATGTTGGGAGGTCTCCTGTTTGGTCTGATTGCGCTTCGCACCCGCGGCTCGACATTTATTATTTCCACGATTGCGCTGGTTCTGCTGGTGACGGAACTGTTGGATAACTGGAAACTTACTGGTGGCACCAACGGCTTGCCAATGTCCATGATTACGCTTGAAGGCCAATATGCGAAGATCCCCTACTACTATTATTTGTTAGTCATCATGGTACTGTCCATCTTCACCTCATATCTGATCCGCCATTCGAAGTTCGGCCTTGGTCTGCGTGCGATTTCGCAGGACGAGATAAAAACAGAAGTTGCCGGCATTCCTACCCGGCGATACAAAATCCTCGCCTTTGGCATCAGTGGGTTGTTTATCGGAATGGCGGGTGCCATCTGGGGCAGTTACCTGACCTATCTGCGACCCTCGATTTTTCTTCCCGTCAACATCGGCACTACCATTGTCCTGATGGCCATCCTCGGCGGCAAAGGAACGGTCAGCGGCCCAGCCATTGGTGCCGCGATCATGATCGCCGTAAATGAATTTGTGGTTGCAAAGTTGGGCGCGACCGAACTAAATATCGTTGTGACCGGCTTGATTCTGATCTTGGTGTTGCTTTACTTCCCCGAAGGCATCGTCGGAACCCTAAAGGCCAAGAACTTATTACCGTCATTCCTAGATTGGGGATGACCGATCCTGTGCCTGTTTCAACGAGTCAGGATACAGGTGAACTCTGTCTGTGCCTTTTGAGAAAGTGGCAGCTATGACGAAAACAGAGAAAAAGATTGCCATCATTACCGGCTCAGGCCGTGGTATAGGACGCGGCATTGCCATCCAATTAGCACGTGTTGGTTGGAATGTCGTTATCAACGACTTAGGCAATCCTGAGCCTCCCCGGGAAACCCTCGAACTAGTGCAGGCGGAGGGAGGTGACGGGATTATTGTGCTGGCTGATATAACTTTAGCCGTGGATCGCGAACGGCTCGTCAATGAAACGTTGAGTTCCTTCGGCAGGATAGACCTCCTAGTCAACAACGCAGGCATAGGTCCAAGACAAAGACTCGATATCCTCGAGACCAGCGAGCAAAGCATGAATGAAGTCCTGGCCGTGAATTTGATTGGCCCATTCTTCCTGACACAGCTTGTTGCCCGGAAAATGATCGAACTGGTCGATCAAAAGGTGGTGGAGCATCCGAGGATCGTGAATATCGGCTCCATCAGTGCTTTCACCAGCAGTACCAGCCGGGCGGAATACTGTATTTCAAAAGCTGGCGTAGCCATGACGACCATCCTCTATGCGGATCGTCTGGCAAAACATGGGATCAATGTTTACGAAATTCGCCCCGGCATCATTGAAACGCCCATGACTGCCGTGGTCAAGGATAAATACGACAAGTTAATCGCCGAAGGTATCACACCCATCCAACGCTGGGGCCAGCCTGAAGATATCGGTAAAGCCATCACCGCCATCGCTGAAGGTTACCTGCCTTTCTCCACTGGCGAGGTTATCAATGTGGATGGCGGCTTCCATATTCAGCGGCTCTAGCAAATTCATAGAAGAGGCTTCATGAAAAAAATCGTAACGTTTGGGGAGATTATGTTGCGGCTTTCCCCGCCAGGCGCGTTGCGCTTTGGACAGGCACGTTCATTTGATGTAGTTTATGGCGGTGGCGAGTCAAATGTTGCTGTCACTCTGGCAAATTTCGGTCTTGCTACTGAATTTGTGACCCGCCTGCCTGCTCATGAAATGGGTGATGCCTGTCTGCAATATTTACGTCAGTACAACGTCGGCACATGCCACATCCTGCGCGGTGGTGAGCGGCTGGGGATCTATTTCCTGGAAACTGGCGCTGTCATGCGTAGTAGTCAGGTTGTTTATGATCGGGCAAATTCATCTTTTGCTACCATTAAATCCTGCATGGTGGATTGGAAAGCAGTCTTCCAGGATGCCACATGGTTTCATTGGACCGGCATCACACCGGCAATCTCGGAGGGCGCGGCGATGGTTTGTCTCGAAGCAGTTGAAACCGCGCGTAAGATGGGGGTCACGGTTTCCTGTGATCTAAACTATCGTGCCAAACTCTGGAAGTGGGGCCAACCCGCCGGGAAAGTCATGGAACAGTTGGTCGCGAAC
>JAKOWL010000110.1 GCA_029781535.1 Pseudomonadota bacterium | reverse complement strand
TGCCCTCGGTCAGCGAGAATGACTTGTGGGTAAAACCCAGTGCTTCGCGCTGGTTGTTACCCACAAATCAGATAATCTCAACAAAAGCAATTATATGATAAATACTTCATATATATGGTTTTGCAAGAGTTTTTTGGCTTATGGGTAAAGGCCAGTGCTTCGCGCCAGCACTACGGGGCGGCGGATACCATCCGCATGATTGCTTGACGCTCCGCACCGCACAACCACGCGGATCAAGCCGACATCAACCGTCAAAGTCTTTGGCTTTTCCGTCCTTGCGGCTTATCCGCCGCCTCTTTAGAGTGAAACGCTATGCCACCGCAAATTCTGATGATTCTTATTGCACTCGCAGTAACCACGGCGTCGGCCAGTGATGAAATCAAATGCGATCCTGGTGGAAACCAACTAGAGATTAATGCTTGTGCTCGCGATGATTTTGCCAAGGCCGATAGCGAGCTAAACAAGACATACCAAGCTCTGATCAAAAAAGAAGCTGATGACAAGTTATTTATCAGTAAGCTCCGACTAGCTCAAAAAGCATGGCTAGCGTTCCGCGATGCGGAACTTGATGCACGGTTTGCTTGCGCGGAAAGCGATGTAAGAATTTGTTGGGGGAGCATGTACCCGATGTTGTTTCTCTCTCGCAAGGCAGAACTCACACGAGAAAGAAACAAACAACTCCTACAGATGCTAAAAGATGGACCTGGCGAATAATCAACACCCTAACACCACGGTCAACTGGGATGCCCAATTGGTTTATTAGAAAGGCTATGTGGGCCAACCCATCAAGCATCAAGAGTAATGCGGCAAGCCTAGATAATCCATCAATTGAAGAAATTTGGTGATGTAGAACCAGCATCAGGTTGAGAACCCGTGAGGTCCTGGTGTCCTGGTTCAGCGTGAATTGGAGTTTTCCGGTTCATCGTTAAGAGACAACCTTGTTGCCAACCAGGAGTGGTTGTTGCGATTGTCGCTGCCGATTTTCCGCGCGTCGTTGCCGGGCTTCCGCGAGCTTGCATTCACGGTCTGCCAGTATCTCAGAGGCCTTGCCTGCCAGC
>JAKOWL010000250.1 GCA_029781535.1 Pseudomonadota bacterium | reverse complement strand
GTATATCGGACATTTGTCAGGCATTAAAGAGGAACTCTCTGCAATCGAAAACCTCCAATTTTCCATGACATTGGCAGGCATGGAAGTAAAAGCTGAGCATATCAAAGATGTGCTGGACGAGCTCGGTTTGAAAAGATGTATGAGCTTGCCTTCCAGACTGTTATCACAAGGACAGAAGAAGCGTATTTCGTTAGCGAGGTTGTGGTTGCAGCAGTCGCCTCTTTGGGTGTTGGATGAACCGTTCACTGCGCTGGATGTTGCTGCGGTGGATGTTTTGCGTCAACGTATCGAGCTGTTTTCGAATGAAGGTGGTATCGTCGTGATGACTACCCATCAATCTGTACAGATGCAAGTTCCTAATCTTGTGCGATTGCGTTTAGGTGGCTAGCAGGTTTCCGCATGTTGCAAACTCCTCCAAGTAACCAACTAGGCACGTTTGCTGTGCTGTATCGTATCCTGGCAAGAGATATTCTTGTAGCGATGCGTAGACAATCCGATGTGGCAGCGGTGCTTTTCTTCTTTATTATCGCAGCAAGTCTGTTCCCGCTAGGTTCTGGTGCTGATCCGAAATTGTTAAGTGCCATGGCACCAAGCGTTTTGTGGGTTACGGCACTATTGTCATGCATGCTCTCATTATCCAGATTGTTCGCAAGTGATTTTTCTGATGGCACGCTGGAACAAATGGTTATCTCGAGCCAGCCATTGATATTGATTGTCGTGGCAAAAGTGGTCGCGCACTGGGTTTTGTCTGGTCTGCCATTGGTACTAGTTGCTCCGCTTATTGGATTACAATTCAATATGGATGCAACAGGTTTGCAGGTCTTGGCTTTATCCCTTTTGATAGGCACCTTGGCTTTAAGTCTGATTGGCAGTGTGGGCGCAGCCTTAACCTTGGGTCTGCGTGGCACAGGTGTGCTGATTGCGATATTGGTATTGCCCTTGTATATCCCGGTGCTGGTGTTTGGTGCTGGGGCAGTAACCGCCGTTTCTATTGGCATGAGTCCACAGGGTGCATTATCACTGCTTGGAGCAATTCTGGCCTTGTCGTTAGTATTTGCACCTTTGGCGGCATCTGCCGCTTTAAAAGTGGCTTTGGAGTAATTAAATAAAGAGTGGATGAGTAAATGGACATAGTAAAATCTAAAAGCGGTATCAATTGGTTGAAATATGCTTCTCCAAAAACATTCTACCCACTTGCAGGTCAGCTGATTCCTTGGTTTTCGGTTGGTGCCGCTGTATTGATCGTATATGGCTTATATTTGGGTTTATTGGTAGCGCCTACCGATTTTCAGCAAGGTGAAGGTTACCGGATTATTTTCGTACACGTGCCAGCTGCCTGGTTTTCCATGTTTCTGTATTTGTTGATGGCAGGCTACGCTATTCTTGGGCTGGTATTGAATGCCAAGCTCTCCCATATGATGGCGAAGTCGATTGCGCCTACTGGAGCCATGTTTACTTTGGTGGCGCTGGTTACCGGCTCTTTCTGGGGTAAACCGATGTGGGGTGCTTGGTGGGTCTGGGATGCCAGATTGACATCCGAGCTGATTTTGTTGTTTTTGTATATTGGTTATTTTTCATTGCAATCTGCCATTGATGATACTAATCGCGCAGACAAAGCGAGTGCGATTCTGGCAATCGTTGGGGCAGTTAATGTGCCTATCATTTATTTTTCTGTTAAGTGGTGGAACACATTGCATCAAGGAGCGTCTATCAGTTTAACCAAAGCGCCTGCCATGGCAGCCATCATGTTAAAAGGGATGTTGATAATGGCTTTGGGCTTTTGGCTTTACAGCATTGCGGTGATATTGGCTCGTGTACGTTGCGAGATTATGGAGCGAGACAGTAAAGCTGCCTTGTTCAGACAAGATATTTAAAGGGCACCAAATGCAGTGGCACAGTTTTCAGGAATTTATCGCGATGGGTGGCTACGGGTTCTATGTCTGGAGCTCGTTCGGCATCACCTTTCTAGCGATGGCTATAGAGTTGTTGGCACTTAAAAAACGCCGTCAGCGTATTACTAACATGTTAAAACAAGAGACTGTCTAGAATGAAAGCACGACACAAAAGACTTGCCATGATCGTTGCGGGGTTAGTGTTGATTGCAGCAGCAGCTGTACTCATTACCAAATCTTTCCGAAGCAATCTGGTTTTTTTCTTTACCCCTACCCAGGTAGAGAAAGGGGAGGCGCCTAAATCGGGGAATTTCAGGATTGGCGGCCTGGTCGAACAGGGTACTCTTAAACGCTTACCTGACGGGTTGCGGGTCCAATTCAAGGTCACTGATACTGCCAAATCCATGTTGGTAGAGTACAAGGGCATCTTGCCGGACTTGTTCAAAGAGGGTAAGGGCGTGGTCGCTGAGGGCAGTTTGAATCAGGATGGCCTTTTTGTTGCTACTCAAGTGCTGGCCAAGCATGATGAAAACTATATGCCACCAGAGGCAGCTGCGGCTATCGCCAAGGCACAAGCCAATAAAACCAATACACTTTCTACGGAGAACAACAAGTGATACCTGAAATAGGTCAATTCTCTCTGATTCTTGCTTTTTGTTTCGCAATCATTCAGGGCATATTACCCTTGATAGGGGTTTGGAAAAACCAGCCAAAATTGGCAAACACTGTTGTGCCAGCAGCCAGAGCGCAGTTTGTTTTTATTATCATCGCTTTCTTGTGTCTGGATTATTCCTTTTACGTAAATGATTTTTCCGTACTTTATGTAGCCTCCAATTCTAATTCACAGTTGCCATTGATATATCGGCTAGCAGCTCTATGGGGCGGTCACGAGGGCTCCATGCTGTTATGGGTGACCATATTGTCGGTATGGACCATGGCAGTGACTATGTTCGTTAAGAATCTTCCCGAAAGCTTCAGGATACGCCTGATAGCCGTAATGGGGTTGGTGAGCATTGGCTTTCTGGCATTTATTCTATTTACTTCTAATCCATTCGAACGCCTGATACCCGCCGCGATGGATGGCCGCGATTTGAATCCGCTTCTGCAGGACCCGGGCATGGTGTTTCATCCACCTGTATTGTATATGGGCTATGTGGGGTTCTCTGTCGCTTTTGCCTTCGCGATTGCAGCATTGCTGGATGGCCGGTTAGATATCACTTGGGCGCGCTGGACCAGACCTTGGACCACGGTAGCTTGGGTGTTCTTGACATTAGGGATAGCTTTCGGCAGCAGATGGGCGTATTACGAGTTGGGATGGGGTGGATGGTGGTTCTGGGATGCGGTAGAGAACGCATCGTTCATGCCTTGGCTGGTTGGTACTGCGTTGATTCACTCATTAGCAGTTACTGAGAAACGAGATGCTTTCAAAGTATGGACTGTACTGCTTTCTATCTGTGCGTTCTCGCTCAGTTTGCTGGGCACCTTCCTGGTGCGTTCAGGGGTGCTGACTTCGGTACATGCGTTTGCAACTGATCCAAGCCGTGGTTTGTTCATTCTGCTTTATCTTGTTGTTGTTATCGGTGGTGCGCTGTTACTGTTTGCACTAAGAGCACCTAATGTAGGTTTGGGTGAAAGGTTTGGTGTTGTATCCAGAGAATCGATGTTATTGGCCAACAATGTCGTATTGGCAGCTGCAGCAGGCTCTGTGATGTTGGGTACTTTGTATCCTCTTCTGATGGATGCCTTGGGTGCAGGAAAGATTTCCGTTGGCCCACCTTATTTCGATGCCGTGTTTGTTGCCATTATGGTTCCGGGCATATTCTTACTGGGTTTGGGACCCCTCGCCAAATGGAAAAAAGCAAACCTGCCGGAGATTGGCGTCCGTATTCGTGTCGCGGCTGTGATTAGCTTGCTCTCGGCGGTGCTGGTTCCATTTATCATGGGTAAACTTACCGCGATGGTGGCGATGGGTGTATTCATGGGAGTCTGGGTTATCAGCACTACGTTCGTCCTATTAATAAACAGGGTGAAAACCAGAGGGATGACAGGCGCTAAACTGATAGATACGCTTAAATCCATTCCACTGGCATTCTATGGCATGTTAGTGGCACATTTGGGTATTGGTATCTTTGTCTTGGGCGTTACCTTGGTAAAGGGTTACGAATCCGAACAAGATTTGCGTATGGATGTGAGTGATACTGCCACGATTCAGAATCTGGTATTCCGCTTTGAAGGTGTGAAAGATATTACTGGACCAAACTATATGTCTTCACAAGGTAGCATCGCCGTTTCACAAAATGGGAAAGAGATTGTCACTCTCAAGCCGGAAAAGCGTTTTTATCCTGTGCAAGGCTCGGTGATGACAGAAGCCGATATCAAGCCGGGAATAGTTCGCGACTTGTATGTGTCTCTAGGTGAGCCGCTGGAAAATGGCGCCTGGAGTGTCAGGATCTATATCAAGCCTTTTGTGCAATGGATATGGGCTGGGTGCATGTTGATGGCTTTGGGTGGTGTTCTTGCACTGTCAGATCGTCGCTATCGAGTTGCCAATAAAAAAGCGGCAATGGATGCTGGTTATGTGCCGGGAGTAGAAGCATGAGTAAGCTAGTAAAATCTTTGCTGCCTCTGGCATTGTTTTTTATCGTCGTCGGTTTCTTGTTCAAAGGCTTATATCTGGATCCGCATGAGGTTCCATCGCCATTGGTAGGGAAACCTGCACCATTGTTCAATGCACCTGTACTGGCTGAAACAGGCAAGAAATTCTCCAGCGAAGAAATGAAAGGTAAAGTCTGGTTGTTGAATGTTTGGGCTTCCTGGTGTGGAGCATGCCGTGAAGAGCACCCAGTGCTGATGGATATGTCAAAAATCAGCGAAATTCAATTATATGGGCTGGATTATAAAGATACTGACGCAGAAGCGCAGGATGTGCTGAAAACAGCTGGAAATCCGTACAAGCTCGTTGCTACGGATATGGATGGACGAATCGGTATTGATTATGGTGTATATGGAGTACCGGAGACTTACTTGATTGATAAGTCAGGGGTGATACGTTATAAGCAGATTGGTCCGATAACCAAGGAGCTTTTGTACACTAAGATTTTGCCTATGGTGAAAGAGCTACAGCGATGAAAAGATGGATAGTCCTATTTTACATGTTAACGGCCTGTGCTTTGGTTTTTGCAGGAGAAGCAAAACCGCTGGCAGAGGATCCTGTACTGGAGGCTCGCTTAAAGAGCCTTTCGCAAGAGTTGCGCTGCCTGGTATGCCAAAATCAAACCTTGGCTGATTCAAATGCACCATTGGCAGAGGATCTACGAAAAGAAATTCGCGAACAGATGCACGCAGGTAAAAGCGACAAGGAAGTCGTGGATTACCTGGTTGCAAGATATGGCGATTTCGTGATGTACCGTCCCCCTATGAAGCGCAGCACCATGTTGCTTTGGCTGGGACCTTTTGTCGGTTTTCTGATAGGCGCTGTTTTTTTGATCCGTACGCTTAAAAAACGTGCTGGCAATGAAGATTTTGAAGCGGAGGAAGAATAAGCATGGCTCTTTTATTAATAGGGTTTATTTTGGGTGTGATAGCGGGCGCAGTTTTATTGCCTGTAATTGGATTTAGTGCTGACAAGACATTCAAGCAGAATTTGCCGTTGTTGAGTGTTTTTCTGGCAGTTCCATTGTTGGCCGGATTGATTTACTGGAAGATTGGCTCACCACAGGCAGCACGTATTGCCCCCCAAGAAACTATGCCACCAGTGCAAATGGGTGGTGCACCAAGCATGCCTGGCAGTAATAGTCATGAAATGGGTGATCTGGAAGCAATGGCTGACAAGCTGGCCGCCAAGTTGGAGAAGTCACCTGAAAATGGAGACAATTGGGCATTGCTTGCGCGTACGTATGTAGAAATCAAGCAGCATGGCAAAGCCGTGGGAGCTTTTGAAAAGGCGGCGAAGCTGATTAAAAATGATGCGCAGCTATTAGCAGACTATGCGGATGCCTTGGCTGTGACAAATCAAAGCAAATTCGATGAGAAATCAAAAAGCTTGGTAGATCAAGCCTTGCAAATCGATGCAAAAAATCCTAAAGCGCTCTTGCTTGCAGGTACGATAGCCTTTAATGACGCTGAATATCAAAAAGCTATCGACTTCTGGAAACGTCTACAGCCGCTCATTGGCAAAGAAGATGAGTTGCTGAATAAAGAGATTGAGGCGAATATCAGCGAAGCCAGCACCTTGTTGGCTAAAAAGACTCAATAAGTTTGTCTCTAGCATCGGTCCAGGTCTGATGGACTGGACCGATGCAAGTTCAATCTAACTAAGCTTTATTCCATCAGTCTTCTAAAAATCATTCTAGCTTGCTATTTCCTAGCAGATTTGTTTGCCAATCGGTGCTGTTTTTCGGAGCATTTGCACTGATTTTGTGCATTGCTGAGGCGCTAATTGTCACAATCAGAATTCTGAATATTCGTAATTAATCTATTAGAATCATTAGGTTATTTATTGTTGAATAGTGTGGCATAGCAATTGCTTTTGTTCGACCATGCTAAGGGTAATGATTATCGACGATGAGCCTGATCGAAGCAAACCGCTCAAGCAATCATTGGTTGATAATGGTTACGAGGTGGTCGCGCATATCAAGAATGCGATAAATATCGAGGATCAGTGTGCACGGTTGAAGCCGGATATAGTGATCATGGATATGGAATCGCCAAATCGTGATGCCCTGGAGAATGTATGTGTAATGACCATGAATGCAGGATGCCCTGTGGTAATGTTTACGCATGATGGAGATAAGGACAAGATTCGTGCGGCGACACAAGCAGGTGTGAGTGCTTATGTGGTCGGTAATATTCCCACAGAAAGGTTGACTCCGGTGATAGATGCAGCAATTGCCAGATTTGAAGAATTCAATAACTTACGTGAAGAGTTGGCGCTGACGAAGCTAAAACTCGAAGAGCGCAAAGTAGTAGAGCAGGCAAAAGGGTTACTCATGAAGCAGCGCAATTTGGATGAAGACGAGGCTTATAGCCTGTTGCGCAGCATGGCGATGAAAAAAAACATGAAATTGGCGGATTTGTCAGGACAATTGATAGATGCGGCAAAAATGCTGATTTTGTAGCGGGTTAAGTTATTCAGTAGTAGATGCAAATGTTGTGTTTCCCAATGGCGGGTGACACAAAAGTTAGAAATGCCAAGGTTGGTATTTCGTTTTAAATAGAGACAAAGGCGTCTTGAATATGTAGGTAGGCTTCGTGCTGCCGCATGCTCAAGACGCCTTTTTTATTTGTGAATTGATAAGGAGTAGACATGAGTGAAAGCGCCAAAAAGATTGCCAAGATCGAATCTGCAAACCAGATGGATGCCAGCCGAAGAGGCTTTTTCAAACAGGCTGTTGCAGGTGCGTTTGGAGCGGCAGCCATGATGAATATCGTACCAGCCGGAATACGCAGTAGCGCTTGGGCTGCAGGTTCAGATGCGCCTGAGCTCACTGAAGTGAAGATAGGATTTATCCCGTTGACCGATTGTGCGCCGATTGTCGTCGCAGCTGAAATGGGTTTTGACAAGAAATACGGAATCAAAATCACACCTAGTAAGGAAGCAAGCTGGGCAGGTGTGCGTGATAAGGTAGTAAATGGGGAACTGCATGCTGCACATGTGCTTTATGGTTTGGTCTACGGTGTGCAAATGGGTGTTGGTGGTCAGCAAAAAGATATGGCGGTGCTGATGTCTTTGAACAATAACGGCCAGGGTATCAGCTTGTCCAATCAGATCAAGGAAAAAGGGGTTAAAGACGGCAAAAGCTTGAAGCGTCTGATTGAAAATGAAAACCGTGATTACACGTTTGCACAGACATTTCCGACCGGCACACACGCGATGTGGCTGAACTACTGGTTGGCAGCCAATGGCATTGACCCAATCAAGGACGTGAAAACTATCGTGGTGCCGCCACCACAAATGGTGGCCAATATGCGTATTGGCAATATGGATGGCTTCTGTGTCGGTGAGCCTTGGAATGCCCGCGCCATCTACGACAAAGTAGGTTATACAGTCGCAACAAGTCAGGATATCTGGACAGACCATCCGGAAAAAGTGTTGGGCACTACTGCCGAATTTGTTGCCAAATATCCTAATACGGCCCGTGCCATGATTATGGCAGTGTTGGAGGCTTGCAAATATATCGACGCTTCTGTTAACCGTGCCAGTGTGGCAGAACTGATTTCCGGCAAGGCTTATGTCAATGCACCAAAAGATGTGATTTTAGGCCGTTTTCTTGGTGATTATGACAATGGTAACGGTAAAAAATGGAAGGACCCGAACTACATGAAATTCTTCAATGACGGTGCCGTGCCGTTCCCGTACCTGTCTGATGGTATGTGGTTCATGACACAGCATAAACGCTGGGGCATGTTGAAGTCAGACCCGGACTATTTGGCTGTTGCCAAGAAGGTTAATCATATCGATTTGTATACACAAGCTGCAACACAAGTAGGAGTAAGTGTACCGAAAAAACAGATGCGTTCTTCCAAGCTGATGGATGGTGTCGTATGGGATGGCAGCAATCCATCTGCCTATGCAGCAGGGTTCAAGATCAAGGCTTAATTTTACTAGACTATATTTGGGAGCCCACCATGAGTGTTGTGCCACTACGCAAGGAAGGTTTACCTATGCAATCAAAAACTGAAGAAAAACCCATTGAATCGAAACCGGGTATGGCTGCAGTACAGATTGTTGAGGATAAATCAGCAGTTAAAGAAGACACAGTCGCATCGATTGCTAAAAGCAGTGCCTTAAGCAAAGTTAAACCATTTATGCAGTGGTTAATACCGCCAGTGATGGGTTTGGCACTGTTGATAGGTGTCTGGAGCATGATTGCGGCTGTTACCAAGGGTCTGCCAGGACCTATTGTGACTTTCGAGGCAGCAGTAAAACTGTTTAGCGATCCATTTTATATCAATGGCCCAAATGATCAGGGGATTGGCTGGAATATCCTCAATTCCCTTGAACGTGTCGGTCTGGGCTTCAGTATGGCGGCATTGGTGGGTATTCCGTTTGGTTTCATGATTGGTCGTTTCGAGTTCCTGGCACGCATGACATCCCCCATCATTAGCTTGCTACGCCCTGTTTCACCACTGGCTTGGCTGCCTATAGGTTTGCTGGTGTTCAAGGCGGCAAACCCAGCCGCAATCTGGGTGATTTTCATCACTGCGATATGGCCAATGATTATCAACACTGCCGTGGGCGTATCCAAAGTGCCACAAGATTACATGAATGTGGCCAAGGTACTTAACCTGAGTGAGTGGAAGATCGTCACCAAAATTCTGTTCCCTAGCGTGTTGCCATACATGATGACCGGCATTCGATTGTCCATTGGCACAGCGTGGCTGGTAATTGTGGCCGCAGAGATGCTGACCGGTGGTGCAGGGATTGGCTTCTGGGTATGGGACGAGTGGAACAATCTGGTGGTGGAACACATCATCATCGCGATATTTGTGGTGGGGATCATCGGATTGCTGCTGGAGCAATCGCTGCTGCTCATCGCCAAACGCTTTTCTTACGAATAAATACATGCTGGAAGGAAACAACATGGAAAAACCAATCGAAAAATATGTATACCTCGAAAATGTAGGTATGAAGTTCGTGACCAAAAAAGGTACGTTTGAAGCATTGAATAATATCAACCTGAGTATTGACCAGGGCGAGTTCGTCTCCATCATCGGCCACTCTGGTTGTGGCAAGTCCACGGTATTGAACCTGATCGCTGGGCTGTTAGAACCTACCTCAGGCCATTTATTCTGTGCTGGCCGCGAGATTGCTAGGCCAGGGCCTGAGCGTGCGGTCGTGTTTCAGAACCACTCCTTGTTACCTTGGTTAACCTGCTTTGAAAATGTATATCTTGCTGTAGAGCGCGTTTTTGAATCTGAAACCAGCATGCAACTGGAAGCGCGTGCGTATGCAGCACTTAAGCTGGTGGGGCTTACACATGCCGCTGAGAAAAGGCCGCATGAGATATCAGGTGGGATGAAACAGCGGGTAGGTATAGCGCGGGCATTGGCAATGGAGCCAAAAGTGTTACTGCTGGATGAACCGTTTGGTGCGCTGGATGCGTTGACCCGTGCCAATCTGCAGGATGAATTGATGCGCATCATGACGGAAAAGAATTGTACAGCGGTCATGGTGACGCATGATGTGGATGAGGCTGTATTGCTTTCAGACCGTATTGTGATGATGACCAACGGGCCTTCCGCAACGATAGGCGAGATTCTGGATGTTAGCCTGCCAAAACAGCGTAACCGCCTAGCCTTGGCAGAGGATGCAACCTACAACCATTTACGTAGCGAGGTGTTGCGTTTCCTTTACGAGCGCCATGCCAAGAAAGCTGCTTAATTCAAAATAGATATCAACAAAATACACAGGGAACCAAGATGAAATCTTTAAATATTTTTAATCAATCCAAGCTTGCATTTGCTTTAGGCATGGCGCTGGCAGCGTTCTCATATGCGGCACTTGCTGAAGAGGCCGTAACACACTCTGAAGATGAATATACTTTTATGGACTCGGTAAAACAAGGCAAGAATTTGACCAGCTTCAGGTTGCGTTATGAGCATGTGGATCAAGATGGTCTGCAGCCGACAACTATCGTGGGTACAACTCCTAATCCAACTGCGAATCAAGAGCTCAAAGATGCCGAGGGACTAACACTGCGCAGCTTGATAGGCTGGCAAACAGCACCTTACAAAAACTTTAGTTTTGCAGCGCAGTTGATAGATGTGACAAAAATTGTAGATAACTTTAACGATAGCACCAATAACACGCTCATCAATGGTGCTTCTAACCAAATCAGAACCGTGGAATATGCAAAGATTGTCGATCCGACATATACAGGAATCAATCAACTTTATATCGATTGGACGGGGATCAGAAACACCAAATTTCGTCTTGGCCGACAACAAGTCAACCTGGATAACGTTCGGTTCATCGGGGATATTGGTTTCCGCCAAGTAATGCAAGTGTTTGATGGAGTTTCGGTATTGAATAAAAGCATTCCTGATACAGAGGTCTTTTTGGCTCACTTTGAGCGTGTGAGACAAATCACTACCAAGAACCGCGATGAAGGTGCGCTCGAGATTGCTAATGTTAAATATCGTATTTCACCTACTGAGAACCTGATTGGCTATGCTTATCTGGATGGTTTTGAAGATTTGGGTTTTGGTAACGCCTGGTTTGGCGCAGGCACGCTCAACAATAATGGTAAGCCCAATGCATCCGCAGACCAGTCCAACAAGATTCTCGGGTTGCGTCTGGATGGCATACACCCATTCAACCCAAACCTGAGGGCGCTTTACACCGCTGAATATGCTAAACAGACAGACTATCAAAGCGGGGACAAGCGTATAGATGCGCATTACTACAAAGTGGGGGGTGGTGTTGGTATCGATAATTTCACGATTCGTGCCGACCAGGAACTGTTGTCTAGCAATGACAGTAAATATGCTTTTCAGACCCCATTGGGCACTAATCACCTGTTCCAGGGGTGGGTGGATAAGTTTCTGGCAACACCAAGACAGGGTATACAGGACACTTTCGTGACAGCGACTTATAAATGGGATGACATTCTGTTTTTTGCAGATTACCACGTGATCAAATCAGATAAAGATTTTTATACCGTGGGCAGCGGTACTAAGACGAATGGTGACAAATATGGCACTGAATGGAATGTGGCTGCGACATATAACGTCAACAAGAACTGGATGGCCAAAGTCGAATACGGGAAATATAGTGAAGATGACCATTATGCCGCAGCTGCTAACACAGCTAACAACGTAGCGGGCAATCGTGGACGTATCCGTGATACCGAGAAACTCTGGCTGACTGCTATGTATACGTTCTAACCTTTGGTATGTCTGGAGACGTGCACTGCTTTAGTGCTTTGATGTGGTGCACTTTTCCATTCTGGTGCATACCTGGATGCAATTGCCGAGACTTGACACGTTATCCTATTGTTTCTGTTGATGTTTTCGTTGGCATGCATATTGCAAATAGTGGGCAGGATTTAAAAATATCGGGATGATGGAAATGCAAAAAATGAAGTTAGTAGTAGTAGGTAACGGTATGGCTGGAATGAGAACAGTCGAAGAGCTGTTGAAAATCGCACCGGATATTTATGACATTACTGTGTTTGGTGACGAGCCATACCCTAATTACAACCGCATCATGCTTTCTCCTGTGCTGGCGAACGAGCAGACTATCGATGACATTATCCTGAACTCTCGTGAGTGGTATGCGGAAAACAATATCAAGTTGTACACCAACGCACGTATTAACAAAATTGACCGTAAAAATCGCGTGGTATATGCAGAGGACGGTGCAAGTGCCGAGTATGACCGCTTGCTGATCGCTACTGGCTCCAAACCATTTATGCTGCCCATTCCTGGTGCTGATTTACAGGGAGTGCTGGGGTATCGTGACATCAAAGATACCAATGACATGATTGCCGCCGCCAAAAAATACAAGCATGCAGTGGTGATAGGTGGTGGCCTGCTTGGTCTGGAAGCTGCGAACGGTCTGAAGATTCAAGGCATGGACGTAACGGTGGTACACAAAAACAATTGGTTACTAGAGCGCCAGTTGGATAAGACGGCAGGCCGTATGCTACAGAAAAACCTGGAAGCTAAAGGCCTCAAATTCCTGCTTAACAAAAATACTGAACAGCTGATTGGTAAAAATGGGCGCGTCAGCGCAGTGCGCTTTACAGATGGAGTGGAGGTTGCAGCGGATCTGGTTGTAATGGCGGTGGGTATACGCCCGAACTATGCGCTTGCTGAGTCTGCGGGGATTTATTGTAATAAGGGCATTGTGGTGAATGACACCATGCAGACATACGACCCACGTATTTATGCAGTGGGGGAGTGTGTAGCGCATCGTGGTATTTCTTACGGCCTGGTTGCGCCATTGTTTGAAATGGCCAAGGTTTGTGCCACACATCTGGCTAACTTTGGAATAGGTCAATATAAAGGCTCTGTGACCTCGACAAAATTAAAGGTTACAGGGATTGATTTGTTCAGTGCAGGTGATTTCTCCAGCGGTGAAGGCGCGCCGGATGACGGACGTGAAGAGATCGTTTTGCACGATGCTGTGGGCGGCGTTTACAAAAAACTCGTCATCAAGAATGACAAAATCATTGGCGGCGTGTTGTTTGGCGATACTGCCGACGGAGCCTGGTATTTTCAGATGCTCCGTGACGGCAAATCTATTCATGAGATACGCGACCATTTGATGTTCGGGCAGGATAGCTTGGGAAATACCGGTCATGCTGGTCAGGACAAAGCGGCTGCCATGACCGACGAAATGGAAGTCTGTGGCTGTAATGGCGTATGCAAAGGTACCATCGTTAAAGCCATCAAAGAAAAGGGTTTGTTCACGATCGATGATGTGAAAAAGCAGACCAAAGCTGCTTCCAGCTGCGGCAGCTGTACCGGTCTGGTCGAGCAGATCCTAGCTTCTACACTAGGCGGTGGTTATGCACCCCCATCTACCAGCAAGGCTGTATGCGGTTGTACGGAGATGAATCACGAAGAGGTGCGAGAAGAGATACGTAAACATAAATATCTGACGATTCCGGATGCCATGAAAGGCATGCAGTGGCGCACGCCCAATGGTTGTGCGACATGTCGCCCTGCGCTCAATTATTATCTGATTTCGACCTGGCCGCATGAAGCCAAGGATGATCCGCAATCGCGCTTCATTAACGAGCGCGTGCACGCGAATATTCAAAAAGATGGAACCTATTCCGTTGTACCGCGTATGTACGGAGGTGTGACCTCTCCTGATCAATTACGCAAGATCGCGGATGTGGCTGACAAATATAAAGTGCCAATGGTAAAGGTTACCGGAGGCCAACGTATCGACTTGCTGGGTGTAAAGAAAGAAGACCTTACTAATATGTGGGCTGATCTGGACATGCCATCCGGCTACGCTTACGGCAAGAGCATTCGCACCGTCAAAACCTGTGTGGGTAGCGAGTTCTGCCGTTTTGGTACCCAAAATTCTACTCAAATGGGCATCGATTTGGAAAAAGCCTTCGATCACATGTGGGCACCGCATAAAGTGAAATTCGCGGTATCCGGCTGCCCCAGAAACTGTGCGGAATCTGGTATCAAGGATGTGGGCATCATTGGCGTCGATTCCGGATGGGAAATCTACGTGGGTGGCAACGGAGGTATCAAAACCGAAGTCGCGCAGTTTTTATGCAAGGTAAAAACGGCAGAGGAAGTCATGGAGTATTCTGGTGCCTTTATTCAGATCTATCGCGAGGAAGCGCGCTATCTGGATCGTACTGTGCACTGGATTGAACGTGTAGGTTTGGATTATGTGAAAAAACGTGTAGTGGAAGACCATGAGGGCCGCAAAGCTGCCTATGAGAGACTGCTATATGCTTTGCAAGGTGCGACCAACCCCTGGCTGGATCGCGTGCAAAAGCGTGATGAATACAAAGAGTATCAAACCATTACCATCTAATTACTTATTCGATTAACACCATAATTTTGAGGATTTTTCATGAAGACTAGTTTTTGGAAAGCTGGGCATACACCAACACTGTTCTCAGCATTTTTATATTTCGATTTGAGTTTTATGGTATGGGTATTACTTGGTCCACTGGCTGTGCAAATAGCGGCAGATTTACAGCTTACACCGGCACAAAAAGGTTTGATGGTGGCTACGCCAGTACTGGCGGGTGCATTGCTGCGGATCGTAATGGGTGTGTTGGTCGATCATCTTAAACCTAAAATTGCTGGCTTGATAGGACAAGTGATTGTGATTCTGGCCTTACTGGCAGCATGGTTACATGGTATTCAAAACTTCCAGCAAGCATTACTGCTGGGCATATTTCTTGGATTTGCAGGTGCTGCCTTTGCGGTTGCTTTACCTTTGGCTAGCCGCTGGTATCCGCCAGAGCACCAAGGTACCGCATTAGGAATCGCAGGTGCCGGCAACTCGGGTACTGTGTTTGCTGCGTTATTTGCGCCTAGCTTGGCGGCGGCATACGGGTGGAATAATGTGTTCGGGATGGCTTTGATTCCACTGGTGACTGCGCTGGTAGTTTACGTTTTGTTTGCTAAAGACTCACCAGATGCACCACCACCTAAATCATTGGCGCAATATGCTAACGTCTTGAAAGATAAAGATGCCTGGTGGTTCATGTTTTTTTATAGTGTCACTTTTGGTGGTTTTGTTGGCCTGGCTTCTAGTCTAACCATCTATTTCAATGATTTATATAGTCTCGGTCCGGTCATTGCGGGTTATTGTACTGCTGCCTGTGTATTTGCAGGTTCGTTGGTGCGTCCTATTGGCGGTTATGTTGCAGACCGCATTGGCGGTATTCGCACTTTGCTTATCATGTATGCGATGGCAGCACTGTTGATTTTTTGGATGAGTTTTGGTCAGCCCACTATTGCCAAGTCTTTGATGGTGGTAATTCCTGCGATGGCTACATTAGGCATGGGCAACGGTGCAGTATTTCAACTAGTCCCCCAACGCTTTCGTAAGGAAATTGGCGTAATGACCGGCTTGGTAGGTATGGCAGGCGGTGTAGGAGGTTTCTATTTGGCAGCTAGCCTGGGGTATATCAAGCAGCATAGCGGCAGTTATCAGATAGGCTTATTGATTTTTGCAGGCTTGGCAGTAATGGCGCTGTTGGGTTTGAGTGGCGTAAAAACACGCTGGAGAACGACGTGGGGAAGTGCCACAGCAACCGCAGCAAAGGTTTAAAAATTACTAATATATTAATTCTTGGCTTGTTGCGCATTACCCCTGCTAGAATTTAAGCATGCCCCTTAAATTTGAAATCGGCCAATCCAGTCAGATTGGCCCGCGTAAACGTAATGAGGACTATATTGGCGTTGTGACACCCAATAAAGATCAACTCAAAATAAAAGGCGCCTTATTGGCTGTGGCTGATGGCGTGAGTGGTAATGAGGGTGGTGCTGAGGCTTCGGAAATGACTGTGCGTTCGGTTTCGGCTGATTATTACGCCACGCCTGATACTTGGGAGCCGCATGCTGCGTTAGACAAAGTGCTTACTGCGGCAAACCGTTGGGTACTGGCGCAAGCTAGTGCCAACCGCGATTTGGCTGGAATGGCCGCTACACTATCGCTGATAGTATTGCGCGGCCAGCGTTATTATCTAGCGCATGTCGGAGATACACGTATTTACCTGCTGAGAAATAAATCGCTGAAGCAGTTGACGGTAGATCATGTATGGGACAACCCGGAGATGCGTCATGTGCTGAAGCGAGCCGTTGGGTTGGATAATCACTTAAGTGTGGATTATGCCGACGGATTGCTGGAGACGAGTGATGTTTTTGCCATCATGAGTGATGGCGTATGGGAGCCGCTTGGTGAAGAGGCTATCCATCGCGCCATGATGCTGTATGATAGCCCGCAGATGGTAGCAGACGAACTTACCAAAAACGCCTTGGCTAAGGGAGGGCAAGACAATGCTTCTGCATTGGTGGTGCGGGTTCAAGACATCGGTGAAGATAGCCTAAGTGATGTGTTGGCAGATGCTCAGTCGCTGCCGGTTCCGCCAAAACTCAAGGTGGGTGATGTGCTGGATGGGTTTGAGGTGCAGGAGGTTTTGCATGACTCGCGCGCTACCCTGCTATACAAAGTACGTAGCCAAAATGGCCAGTTGTTTGTGCTGAAAACATTGCAACCGGTATTAGCTGAGGACAAGCAAAGTTGCCAGGCATTGTTGAATGAAGAATGGTTGACTAAGCGCGTGGTCTCACAGGCTATGCCGCAGATTCTGCCATTGGGGCCAGCGCAACGTAAATACCTGTATTTTGTAATGACTTGGCACGAAGGTGCTACCTTGCAGCAGCGTATTGATAGCGGACATCACTTCACAGTGAATGGTGTAGCCAAAATCGGTGTGGATATGATGCGTGGTTTAAGTATGTTACATAGATTGAATATCGTGCATCGCGATATTAAGCCTGCGAATATTCACATAGGCAGTGACCAGCGCTTGCGTATTCTGGATTTAGGCGTTGCCCTCAACACCATGACAGATATGCCGGAAGAGATGGAAAACCCTGGGACGCCCAGCTTTATGGCACCAGAGCTTTTCGCGGGGGGCACGGCAAATATCGCCACAGACATATATGCGGCGGGTGTGACTTTATATTATCTGCTTACACGAAAATACCCATATGGCGAGATTGAGCCTTTCCAGACGCCGCGGTTTGGCGAGCCAACAAGGCCAACTAGGTATAGGCCGGAAATTCCAAGCTGGCTGGAAAATATTGTCCTCAAGGCGGTGGCACATGATGTGGACAAGCGCTTTGAAACTGCGGATGAAATGTTGCTGGCGCTAGAGCATGGTGAATTTAAGCCGATTGCAGTACAACGCACCCCATTGATTGCGCGTGCCAGATTAGTCAAGTGGCAGTGGATCGCCATTTTTTCGATGTTGCTGAATTTTTTACTGATTTACTTGTTGCTGGTTTCTTAATTACTTAATTTGTGCGGAGTTTGTATGTCCTGGAAAAAGGTATGTCCTTTGAATGAAGTCCCGAAGTTAGGGGCACGTGTAGTGCGCACTGGCACTGGAGATATAGGCGTGTTTCGTACTGAGGATGACCGAGTGTTTGCGATTAATAATAGCTGTCCACACAAAGGCGGTCCGTTGACACAGGGGATTGTCTATGGCAATAAGGTGGCATGCCCGCTGCACCAATGGAAAATCAGCTTGGAAACTGGCAAGGCCGAAGAGCCGGATGTCGGCGAAGTAGCGTGCTATCCCATAAAAGTAGAAGGTGGCGTTGTGTATATAGAGCTGAAATGATCAAAGAGACTAAGTCAACGTGCCCCTATTGCGGGGTTGGTTGTGGCGTCATCATCGAATCTGATGGTAATGCAATTATCAATGTGAAGGGTGATCCGAAGCATCCTGCGAATTTTGGGCGTTTATGCACCAAGGGCTCTACATTGCATTTAACAGCAACAACGGATTTTCGTGCATTATTCCCAGAAATGCGACAAACTCGCGATACACAGAGACAGCATGTGAGCTGGGATGTCGCATTGGACTATCTGGCAGAAAAGTTTGCGAATATCATCGGTAAGCATGGGTCGGATGCCGTGGCGTTCTATATCTCCGGGCAACTGTTGACCGAAGACTATTATGTATTCAACAAGCTTGCCAAAGGGTTGATAGGCACCAACAATATCGACACCAATTCGCGTCTGTGCATGTCCAGCGCTGTGGCAGGATATAAAGCTACTTTGGGCGCTGATGCGCCGCCTGCCTGTTATGACGATATCAACTATACGAAATGTCTCTTTATCGCGGGCAGCAATACGGCTTTTGCACATCCCATCGTTTTCCGCCGCATCGAAGATGCGAAGGCCAAGGATCCGGATATGAAGGTCGTGGTCGTAGATCCACGCAGGACTGATACCGCACAGCTGGCTGATATCCATCTCGCGATTCACCCGGGCACAGATGTGGCGCTGTTCAATGGCTTACTTCATGTCATGTTGTGGGAAGGCTTACTGGATCATGAATATATTCGCAAGCACACCACGGGTTTTGACGCGCTGAAAGAAACAGTGCGTGAATATACGCCAAAAATGGTTGCAGATATTTGCGGAGTCAGTGAAAAAGATATCATCCAGACAGCCAAATGGTTCGGCGCAGGCCCCACTCTGTCTATGTATTGTCAGGGTTTGAACCAATCCATTCATGGTACTGACAAGAACGCCTCGCTAATCAACCTGCACCTTGCTACGGGGCAGATCGGCAAGTTAGGGGCAGGACCGTTTTCCTTGACTGGGCAGCCCAATGCGATGGGTGGGCGTGAAGTAGGTGGGATGGCGAACCTGCTATCTGCACATCGAGACCTGATGAATCCTGAACATCGTGCCGAAATCGCAAAGCTATGGGGGGTAAATGAGGTGCCTGCGACCCCCGGCAAAACTGCAGTCGAGATGTTTGACGCTGTTAGAAGCGGCGAAATCAAGGCAATATGGATTGCTTGTACCAATCCGGCGCAGTCCATGCCTGACGTGAACAATGTGCTTAAAGCGCTAGAGTCGGCTGAGCTGGTCGTAGTGCAGGATGCTTTTAACAATACCGAGACTTGCCAGTACGCGGATGTATTGTTGCCAGCCAGTACCTGGGGAGAAAAGGAGGGGACGGTAACCAACTCCGAGCGGCGTATCACACGTGTGCAGTCTGCTGTTAATCCTCCTGGTGAGGCGCGCCATGACTGGGAGATCGTCGTAGATTTCGCACATCGGTTGGAAAAGCATCTGGATAGGGAACCACAACTGTTCCCTTATGTCAGTACGGAGGCTGTCTTTAACGAGCATCGTGAAAGCACACGTGGCCGTGACCTGGATATCACTGGCCTGACTTACGATATCCTGCTAAATAAGGGCCCGCAGCAGTGGCCATTCAAATCCGGTGCAGGCAAAGGAATGGCAAGACTTTATACCGATGGCGGGTTTCCTACACCTGATGGCAAGGCTAGGTTCGTCAATGCATCATACAAAGGCACCGCGGATAAGACCGATGCGCGGCATCCATTGCATCTGTTGACCGGGCGGTTGCGTGACCAATGGCATGGCATGAGCCGTACCGGCAGAGTCGCGCAGTTGTATAACCATGTCGAAGAGCCCGTGATATCCATGCATGCGGATGATATGCAGCGCCGCCAAATCAGGGCCGGGGATATCGTCAAGGTCAGCAACAAGCGTGGCAGCCTCGTGATCCGCGTCGCGGAATCCGGGGAGATGAAGCCTGCAGAAGCCTATATCCCGATGCACTGGGGAAGCCAGTCTATGCATGGCTTGGGCGTGAACGCGCTGATGCCGCCGGCTTTCGATAAAGCTTCAAAGCAGCCGGAATTGAAGCATACTGCAATCAAAATCGAAAAGCTGGATTTGCCTTGGCAAATGACGGTGATGCGCAATTGTGCCGATTTGTCTTTGCTGCAATCCATACGTACATTGCTGCCTGACTTTGATTATGCGACTTGCGGCCTCTATGGAAGGGGCAGTGGTATGGTGGTTCTGCGTGTGGCGCATCATGGGGCTCCGGATACCCGGATAATCGAAAGATTGGATCAGTTGTTGGGCATGTTGGAAGGTGCGCCCATGCTTCACTACGATGATGCCAAGCGCGGCATCAGTAAACGGATACTGGTACAAAATAGCCAGGTCACTGGTGTGCGGCTGGTGGGTGAGACGCTGGCAGCAGACTGGTTGAAAGAAGTGATGACCACAGGCCAGTTCAGTGATGAACTCCGACGCTGGGCATTGGCCCCATTGAGTACACCGCCAACAGGTCAGCGTGGTCGTGGCAAGATTGTTTGCAATTGCCTGGATGTGGCTGAGAACGAGATTGTCGAGGCTTGTGAGGCTGGTGCGGACTTGCAGACGCTGCAGGCCAAGCTCAAGTGCGGTACTCAGTGCGGATCCTGTGTGCCGGAACTCAAGCGCATGGTTTCAGCATTTGGTCGAGTGCATGCCTAGCATTAAAAAAGGGGTGTCGAGACACCCCTTTTGCTAAGGCACAGACATTGGTTAGACGCGCTTGCGGTAAATCCCAAATCCAAACAAACCTGCAGTTGCCAGCAGCAACGGCATAGCGGCTGGTAACGGTACTGCCGTTGGCTTGAAATTTACACCTACCACGTAGTCGTCGTAATCAGCATCGCCCTTGCCTGCATCATTGAAACCAAGCAAAAAGTCAAAGCTGCCTAGCGTTGTGGTGTTGTTATAACCTGCACCTGCAACAGCAGCCGGGTCTTGATTGCCTATGAATTCCTTAAGCACTGCAAAACCCAACGTACCGTTTGCCGTATCGCCATTGTTAAATTGTCCAAAATTACCAGAAGGACCTGAGCTGAAGAAGCCGAAGTTGATGAGTCCGGCCCCATTGATAACAGCTGAGATGGTGCTGCCAAGCGCACCTTCTGTCAGGGTTTGGATAGCGCCGTCGACGGTAAGTGACAAGTTGTTAAGGAAACCACTCTCTTGACCTAGAAAGGTGAAAGTCAGTGTGCCGCTACCGGACCCGGCCGTGGAAAATGAACCTAACTGCCCAACATCTCTGGCTCCGGTAGTATCTGGCGATATGCCATAACCACTAAAGCTGAAATTGCTGCCTGAAGGATTGAATTGCAGTGTATTGGCGCTCGCAGCCATCGGTAAAAACGCGAGCAAAGTGATTATTTTCTTCATATAACATCCTTTGTTATTGATATTCCCCTGTTATATTGAGTTATTTTGTTATAACTTTGATTATCCGGTAGGCATAAAGCCATATCAAGCAAAAAATTGTTACCATTTGTAACTAGCGCATTGATTTATTTATGAATTTTGATGCAGTGACGTGAGCGGAGAGCAAGCCGATGGCAGAAGCGAACAGACAGGTTGCTCCCAGTGTATTCATAGCCGGGTAATTAAGCGCGAAATGTGTCTGGTAGGCGGCGGTGAGAGGAATAATGGATTGGTTGAAAATATATACAACTGCTACAGCAATAAGGATTGCCAGTACACCCCCGAATAGGCCATATAGTCCGCCTAGATATAAAAACGGGCGGCGTGTAAAAGCTGCAGTGGCACCAATCAGTTGGCTGACCTCGATTTCGTCGCGCTGGGCCATGATCTGCATGCGCACTGTATTGCTGATGACAGTGATGAGCAGTAGTGCGAACAGGCCGGTGATTAGCCATAAGATTCTTTCGGCAAGCTGAATCAAACTGTTCAGGCGATTGAGCCAGTCTGCATCCAGCACGACTTCTTGTACACCATCCAGGTTTTCCAGTTGCTTTTTGAGTGCGCTCAACTGTGCAGTATCCAGGCTCTTGGGAACAATCTGGAAAGCGTCAGGCAATGGGTTCTGCTGCAAGGATTCGATAAGTGTCACATCGGCAAAACTGTCCTTGAGTTGCTCTAGTGCTTGTTCTTTAGATACGAAAGTGGCTGATTTGATTTCAGGATTGCTTTCCAAGTTTTTGCGAAGGCTGGATTTGGCATTCTCTGTCAGGTTGTTCTTCAAGAAAACACTTATCTGCGCTTCCTGGTTGGCCTTGCCAGTCAGGTCGCCGAGATTGTGGATGGTGACATAACCCAAGACTGGCAGGGTCAGCGCCACGCCTATCACCAGACTGATCAAAAAAGTATGTAGGAAATTTTGATGGCAGCGATGCAATACTTGCTTCATCGCCTGCAGATGCTGAGTCAGCCAAATATTCATGCAGGCACCTCTGCCGGTACCAGCCGGCCATGCTGCAGCTGCAGCACTTTATCCTGAGGGGTAGTCTTGCCCAAGGCGTCATGTGTGGCCACAATCACCGTCACCCCCACTTGCTGGAAAGCGCCAAATAACTGCATGATGTCGTCGGCATAGCTGCGGTCCAGATGGCCGGTCGGTTCGTCGGCAATCAGGATGGATGGCCTGGATACTACGGCACGCGCGATAGCCAGTCTTTGCTGCTCACCGCCGGAGAGGGTGATGGGCATGGCCTTTTCCTTGTTCAGCAAGCCAACCTTATCCAGTGCGGCACGGATACGCTTGCCTGCCTCTGCTCCCGTGATGCCGTTGATTGCGAGCGGCAACGCGACATTGTGATAGCAGTTGCGGTCGAACAGCAGCTTGTGATCCTGATACACCATGCCAATCTTGCGGCGAACGAAAGGAAGGCTGGCACTCTTGAGTTTGGCGATATTTTGCTGGTTGATGATGACCGCACCGCTGGTGGGACGCTCAATCGCCGCCATCAGCTTCAGCAACGTGCTTTTGCCGGCACCGGAATGGCCGGTGACATAGACCAGTTCACCGTCATTGATGGTGAAGGAAACGTCGATTAGTGCCTCGTGGCTGCCGGGGTAACGTTTGCTGACTTGGTCGAAAACTATCATGTCGTTGATTTAGCTATCAAATAGTGCATCTACAAAGTCACTTGCATTGAAAGGGCGCAAGTCATCAATCGCTTCGCCAATGCCAATGTAGCGTATTGGGATAGGCCTGGCCTCGGCGATCGCCGCAATCACGCCGCCCTTGGCGGTGCCGTCCAGCTTGCTTAGTACCAGTCCGGTCACGCCCAGCGCATCATCAAATGCTTTCACCTGGTTGATGGCGTTCTGGCCAGTATTGGCGTCCAGCACCAGCAGGATCTCATGTGGCGCATCTGGCAAGGCTTTGCCAATCACGCGCTGCACCTTCTTGATCTCATCCATCAGATGCATCTGCGTCGGTAACCGCCCTGCAGTATCGGCAATGACGATATCGATCTTTTTGGCAACAGCGGAGTTAACCGCGTCAAAAATCACAGCAGCCGGATCGCCGCCTTCGGATGCGATGACGTGTACGTTGTTGCGCTCACCCCATACCTGCAGTTGCTCACGTGCTGCAGCGCGGAAAGTGTCGCCGGCTGCAATCAGCACGCTCTTGCCTTGTGCCTGGAAAAGCTTGGCTAGTTTGCCGATGGTAGTGGTCTTGCCGGCTCCGTTCACGCCTGCCAGCATCATTACGAAAGGCGCATGCGTATTAGTTTCCAGCGGTTTTTCCAGTGGTGCCAACACCGCCAGCATCTCGGCTTTCAGGGCGTTCTTCAGTGCGGCGGTGTCTTCCAGATTTTCACGTTTGACGCGCTTCTTCAGGTTATCCAGCAGCCTTTGCGTTGCTGCCACGCCGACATCGGAAGTCAGCAGGATGGTTTCAAGTTCATCGTAGGTGTCCGCATCGATCTTGCCGCCGCCGAACAATCCGGCGAGTTGCCCGCCCAGTTGCTGGCGTGTTTTGGCCAGGCCTTGTTTCAGACGTTCCGTAAGGCTGAGCTTTGGTGCAGCGTTATCCTCCATCACTGCAACTTGTGGGAGGGTGGTCTCGGCAGATGGCTCGACTGCCGGTGTGGTTGGTGCAGGTGTCTCTGCGGGTTTCTTTTTGAAAAAATCGAACATCGTCATATACAATCGTGAATTAGCGTTATTTTAGTCGTAATCGCCACACACGGCTACGAACTAAATTAAAATCCTGCCTGTCTTTAGAGAAATAATCCATTTTGAAGGAATCGCATCTTGATAGGAAAAAGCTTGAATAGAAAAAAATTGAACAATAAAAGCAGATTTCTAGCATTCTTGGTAATTGCCATGCCCTTATTGGCGTGGGCAGACATTCAGGAATTCAAACTCGATAACGGCATGAAAGTGGTTGTTCAGGAAGATCACCGCGCGCCGGTGGTCGTGTCGCAAGTCTGGTATCGCGCTGGTGCCTTGGATGAAGTCAACGGCAAGACCGGTGTTGCGCATGTGCTGGAACACATGATGTTCAAGGGGACGAAAAAGGTGCCTGCCGGCCAGTTCTCCCGTATTATCGCCGCTGCCGGGGGCAAGGAAAATGCGTTTACCGGTATGGATTACACCTGCTACTTCCAGCAGCTGGAAAAGTCCAAGTTGCCGTTGGCGCTGGAATTGGAAGCTGACCGGATGGCCAACCTGCAGATCACCGATGAAGAGTTCGCCAAAGAGATCAAGGTGGTGATGGAAGAGCGCCGCTGGCGCACCGAGGATAAGCCGCAATCCAAAGTGAACGAGCAATTCCAGGCAATGGCCTTTACCGAGCATCCTTATGCGCGACCAGTGGTGGGCTTTATGAACGATCTGGAGAACATGACGGCGGAAGATGCGCGCGAGTGGTATCGCAACTGGTATGCGCCTAACAATGCCACACTGGTGGTCGTAGGCGATGTCAGCACTCAGGACGTGCTGAAACTGGCGAATAAGTTCTTTGGCTCGATCAAGCCGCACAAGCTGCCAGAGCGTAAGCCGCAACGCGAACCTGCGCAAGTGGGCGAGCGGCGTGCCATCGTGAAGGCGCCGGGCAAGTTGCCTTATCTTGTGATGGGCTTTCACGTGCCTACGTTGCAAGATAAACCATCCACACCGGAGGATGAATGGGAACCTTATGCGCTCGATGTGCTGGCGGGGGTGCTCAGTGGCAACGATTCAGCACGCCTCAACCAGAAGCTGGTGCGTGATAACCCTATCGCGGTGGATGTCGGTGCGGGGTATGACAGCACGTCGCGTGGCCGCGAAGCTCTGTTTGAGCTGGTGGGTACGCCTAGCGAAGGCAAAACCGTAGCCGAGCTTGAACAGGCGATTCTGGAGCAGGTCGAGAAGGTCAAAGCCGAGGGTGCAACACAGCAAGAGCTTGACCGGGTAAAGGCCGCGGTGATCGCTGCGGACGTCTATAAACGCGATTCGATGTTCTATCAGGGGATGCAGGTAGGCCAGCTGGAAACGATGGGTTATGGCTGGCGTCTGCTGAAGATATATCCGGAGAAGTTGAAGGCAGTCACTTCCGAGCAGATCCAGGCGGTCGCCAAGAAGTATCTGGTCAAGGACAATATGACCGTGGCGACATTGGATCCGCAGACGATTGATCCGAATGCCAAACCTGTTGGCAGACCACATAGCCATTAAATTAAAAATAAAGTTGGAAAGTTAAAAATGATTCGATATGTTTTATTGATTGCATTTGTCGTATTCTCGGGAATCACGCAAGCTGCTGTCAAAATCCAGCACTGGCAGACCATATCGGGCAGCAAAGTGCTCTTTGTCGAGAACCACGATTTGCCCATCATGGATATTGCCGTCAATTTTCCTGCAGGGAGTGCGCGTGACACCAAACAGAAAGCTGGCCTGGCTGGCGTGACGCGCTACATGATGGCGCTGGGTGCGGGCGGCATGAACGAAGAGCAGATCACCAACGCCTTTGCCGATATTGGCGCTGTACTGGGCGGCGAACTGGATGCTGACCGTGCCGCGTTTAAACTGCGTACCCTTACTAGCGAGCAGCAAAAAGCGCTGCAGACTTTCAACACTATTCTGCACAAGCCGGATTTCCCGGATGCTGTGCTGCAGCGCGAAAAGCAGCGCATCATTGCCGGCCTGAAAGAAGATGAGACCAAGCCAGATAGTATTGCAAATAAGGCCTTCATGCGTGCTTTGTATGGCGAGCATCCTTATGCGTTGGATGAAGATGGCGAGGTAGACACCATTACAGCGCTCAAGCGTGAGGATTTGCAAAGTTTCTACCAGCAATACTACAGTGCCAAGAGTGCCGTCATTGCACTGATTGGCGATATGACCGAGCAACAGGCGCACGAGATCACCGAACAGATTTCTGCCAGCTTGCCGCAGACCGAAGCGGTGGGCAAGCTGCCGGAAGTCACATTGCCGACCGCTGCCGTCGAACAAAAGACTCCGCATCCAGCTAGTCAGGCGCACATTCTTATTGGTCAGCCGGGTATCAAGCGTGGCGACCCTGACTATTTCCCGCTCTACGTCGGCAACTACATTCTGGGCGGCGGCGGTTTCGTCTCGCGCCTGACCGAAGAAGTGCGTGAGAAACGTGGGCTGGTGTATAGCGTATACAGCTACTTCGTGCCCATGGCACAGCCCGGCCCGTTCGAGATTGGCCTGCAGACCAAGAAAGAACAAGCGACAGATGCATTGAAGCTGGTTAATGAGACGGTAGCTAAATTCATTAAAAATGGTATCACCGAGAAAGAGCTCAAAGCAGCCAAAGACAACATCACTGGCGGATTCCCGCTACGGCTGGATAGCAACAGCAAGATTCTGGATTACCTCAACGTCATCGGTTTTTACGGGCTTTCCTACACTTATCTGGACGAGTTCAACAAAAGCATCGAGCAAGTTACCGCTGCGCAGATCAAGGATGCGTTCAATCGCCGCATCAAGCCCGAGAACTTTGTGACCGTGGTGGTGGGTGCACAGTAGGAAACATCAAAAAACCGCATTTTCTTCATTGCGTAAACAATATGCCTGGAAGCCGCGTCCAGCCTGCCTTCCATGGCATCGAGTTTTGATAATGAATGCGCGCGTACGAAGTGAATATAAACGCGCGGCTCAAGAGGCGAACTTCAGCGCGCAGAAGATGGCGGTGTGATCTTTTCCAGCCGGTCCTCCAGTTCGCCAATATAAGCAGCCAGTGTGTTCCCAGACTGCTCCATGGATGATCGAATGTCATGTTCAAGCCGGTCGATTCTTGCGAGGATTACCGTTTTTGATTCGTCATTTAGTGCTGATTGTTTGGTCAATTCTGCTTCAAGGAAGGAACGCAGTTCTGTAAATCGAGAGGCTTCAGCCTGATCTGCAAGCGCCCTATGGGCTTGAAGTTCACGCGAATGACGGCGTGCTTCGAGTAAAACAGAACCCTGAAGGTAGACCACAAAAGCAAGAAACAGTATTGTAACGAACACCAATAGCCCGAGCATGACTAAGCCCAAAGGCAAGCGGACTGTAGTGTAGCCAAGAGATAACTCTGTAGGGGCAAGAAATACTCCCCAGTTCAGCATGGCAAACAAGGCAATCAAGGCCAATACGAGTAGCAGCAATACAGTATGCAATTTCATGATAAAACCCCTCACAATGACGATGCTGTTGTTTATGACAACATAAATGCGCCGTAGCTCACTATAATTAGGCTTTTTTGACACTCTACATTACTTTGCAGAAATCCAAAACCAATCAGGTACGCATCAATGCCGGCATATGGCGCAGCCGCATCATCAAGTTCCCGGATGCGGAAGGTTTGCGCCCGACGCCGGATCGCGTGCGGCAGACGCTGTTCAACTGGCTGGGGCAGGATTTGACCGGTAAAACCTGTCTGGATTTGTTCTCGGGCACCGGCGCGCTGGGTTTCGAGGCACTTTCGCGCAACGCAAAAGCCGTGACGATGGTGGAGTTTTCACCTGTGGCTTGCAAAAGCCTGCAACAGAATAAAGCCTTGCTGGCGGCTGATGCTGCGCAGGTGCTGCAGATGGACGCGATACAGTTTCTGGCCCAGAACGTGCAAAAGTTCGAGGTGATATTCTGTGACCCGCCCTACAACAAAGGCTGGTTGGATAAACTGCTGCCTTTGCTGAAACCGCATTTAGCCGGAAACGGCATAGTGTATGCCGAGGCGGAATATGCTTTGCAGGATAATGAGGATTGGCAGGTGTTAAAACACGGCAAAGCAGGCGCGGTGTATTATCATTTGCTAAAATCCAAACATTAGGGATTGGTGAAATTCATGAGTAAAAATCGTATTGCAGTCTACCCCGGCACCTTCGATCCCATCACGCTTGGGCACGAGGATATCGTGCGCCGTGCGGCCGATTTGTTCGATGAGGTGATTGTGGCGGTAGCTGGCAGCACCAACAAGAACACGCTATTCACTCTGGAAGAGCGCGTGACTTTGGCGCGCGGTGTGTTTAATGCCAGCAATATCAAAGTGGTGGGGTTTGATGGCCTGTTGATGCAGTTTGTGCAGGATCAAGGCGCACAGATAGTGATTCGCGGTCTGCGCGCGGCGAGCGATTTCGAGTATGAGTTCCAACTGGCGGGTATGAACCGCAAGCTTTATCCCAAACTGGAGACCTTGTTTTTGACCCCAGCGGAACAATACATGTTCATCTCATCCAGCCTGGTGCGCGAAGTGGCCAAACTGGGTGGTGATGTGCATCAGTTCGTTTCCCCGACAGTGGAAGCGGCGATTTTGAAAAAATTGAAGGATTAGGATTTGGCGCTTTATATTACTGATGAGTGCATCAATTGCGACGTTTGCGAACCGGTGTGCCCGAACAATGCGATCTCGCAGGGACAGGAGATCTATCAGATAGACCCTGACCTGTGTACGGAATGCGTAGGGCATTACGATAAGCCGCAGTGTCAGCAGGTGTGCCCGATAGACTGCATCCCATTCGACCCGGAACACAAAGAGACCAAAGAGCAGTTGCTGGAAAAATATCAACGAATCTGGCCAATGAATAAGGAATAGGCATGAGAATCTTACATACCATGTTACGCGTGGGCGACTTACAGCGCTCCATTGATTTCTACACCAATGTGCTGGGCATGAAACTGCTGCGTACGCACGATTACCCGGATGGCGAATTCACGCTGGCGTTCGTCGGTTATGGCAACGAGTACGACAACACCGTTCTGGAATTGACCTATAACTATGGCAAGACCAGCTATGAGATGGGCGGTGCGTTTGGGCATATCGCCATCGAGGTGGAAGATGCTTATAAAGCCTGCGAACAGGTGAAAGCCAAGGGCGGAAAAGTAGTGCGTGAGGCTGGGCCGATGAAGCATGGCACCATCGTGATTGCCTTTGTGGAAGACCCGGATGGGTACAAGATCGAGTTCATTCAAAAAGGCACGATTCAATATCCAAGCAATGTCTAATAAGGAACATTTGTTACAAGCTGTTGAGGCTGCATTGGGTGGCGAATGGGATAAATCCCATAAAATCGCACAGGATTACAGTGACCCGATGGCCAACTGGATACATGCTGTGTTGCACAAGATCGAGGGTGATGTGTGGAACAGCAACTACTGGTATGCGCGGACGGCTGGCAGGAAATACGAAGACTACGCCAGTCCACAAGAAGAACTGAAAGTTATCGCAAGTTTGCTTGGGTGATATAAATCACCACAGTAGACTTTCTAGCCAATATTGCGGCGGTAACCAAGTGGTTTGCTGAGCACTGCTAGCATCTATAGTGCCATGTGCCACCTGATTCTTGACGGCAGCATCCAGATCAAATAACGATTCAGCATTCACGCCAATTTCTGCGCCAATCGCATTATTGTGCTGGTCCATTAAGTCGATTGGCCGGTTCTTGTATTCCATGATTTTGGTGGTAGCCGAGACCAGCCTGGGTGTGGTGGTGTATGCAACCAAAGCGCTGGCCAGCGTATGGCGATACGCATCGAGTGGGCCATATTTTCCGCCCTCCAGGCCGCTTTTATGGCAATGCCACCATACAAAGCCCAGCACAAAGCTTGTATACAAAACAGGCAGGCCAAGCAACCATAGCCAACATTTTTTGGGTTTCAGCCAGTGTAAATAACGCATCTATTCTTGAATGTAATCCATTGGGTTCAAATAAAACATCTGTTTCCAACCCTGTGGCTGCATGGAGATACGCCACGGGTAAGGCACAAGCGTAATGATACTGTAATGTAAATGCGTTGGCTTCCCCACCGCATTGCCAGTGTCACCTACTTGGCCGATTTGCTCGCCACTGGATACCCAATCAAGCCAGGGTACGTTTGCCTGCTTCAAGTGTGCGTAATAGTGAATGCGCCATTTGGCACCAAGCACCGCCACCACATTGCCACCCAGTGCGATTTTACCCTTGAATAGCACCAGCCCGGCGCCATTACTCAAAACAGGCGTGCCTTTGGGCGCGAAGATATCGATGCCCTTGTGTACACCGGATTTTCCCCATGGGCTATACCAGAAGCTGTGCCGGTTCCAGTCCCCTTGATGCGCATGCTGCACCGGGATTACCTGCTGCCTGGGCATTAGCAGCCCAAGCAGCAGGATAAGCGCAGGCAAATATACTGCACGGCGCATTATGCGGTGTACTCAGCGTAAGCCAGGCTTTGTGCTGGTTTGCTACTGATCTGATACCAGTCCACTTTGCGGGTAATCACCATGGTGAGTGCTAGTAAGCCGAACACAAGTAGTGACCCCATCAGCAGGGCATTGTCTTCCGATGCGAGAATGCCATATAGCGCGCCATAGAGCGCTGTCAGCAGGGTGGCAAAGATTGCCCCGTTTGCTTTGCTTTTTAGCACAAAGCTCAGGTAATACCCCAGCAAGCCTACACAGGCCAGACTGGCGATCAGGTAAGACGCGCCAAAGCTGATGTGCTCCGATAAAGAGATGAGCAAGAGATAGAACATTGCCATCGCCAGACCCACCATGGTGTATTGTGCAGGGTGGATGCGCAGTTGCTTCATCAGCTCGAAAATAAAGAATCCGGCAAAGGTGAGTCCGATGAACAGCAGGCCATATTTCGTGGCACGGTCGGAGAGGCTATAGACGTTGATGGGCTCGATAAAACCGATGTTTAACGATTCCAGATTCAAGGATGAGTTGGCTGCCCCCAGAGCGTTTATTAGCAAGCTTTGGTTGTTGCTGGAGATAGATGACACACGCCATTCGGCCTCAAACCCGGCACTATTGACTTTTTGGGTGTTCGGGTCTGGCAGGTAGCTGCCGTTAAAATGCGGGTGCTGCCAGCTGGAGCGAAGCAGCACTTTGTTATTGTCGGCAATCGGGGTAAAGTCAAAGTTTTCCATCCCGCGCAGATTGAGTTTGAACGCAAATGGAATATCGTGAGTCTGCGTCATGTCGATTTGCCCGAGCTCAGCATGGATGCCCTTGCCAAGCGCTTTCAGTTGAGTGCCTTGCAAAAATCCTATGGTTCTTTCGTTCCAGGTGAGCTCTGGCTTGTCGGTAAAGCCGCGCGGGTCACTGATTCCCATGCTGAGGTATGCAGGTTTGATATAAACCGTACCACCTGAGTGCCTGGGCAGGATTGGCTGATTGAATTTGAAGCGTCCTTGCATCTGTCCGCCGAGCTGATACATAAGTGCTTTGTATATGCCTAACTGTTTGTATTGGTTGGTAAATCCTCCTTCAAGATTCAGTGTCTCCGGCAAAATATACACCGCTTGTGTATCTTGCTGAATCACCGTTTTTTTGATGCCATTCTCGGTGATTGTTTCCGGATATTGCTCAATATATGGCACTACCAATATCGGTCCGATAATCGTTTGTCTTCCGGCAGAGCTAAGCGCAATCTGGTTTTTGACGTCTTCTTGCCGAAACTGCCTTTCATGAATCATCGAGTTGATATAGCTGACCGCCCAGGACATCATCATGGTGAGAAAGAACACTCCCATGACTTTAAAGATAAAAGTTCTGTTCATTGCATACCCCTTTTTGTTGTGTAGGAGTGTGCAGAATAAGCATCGTCAATGAAGGGATGATGCGGTGAATGTGAAGTGAATATGAAGTTATCTAGTGCAGCGGCAGCATTAATGTTGCAAGCACGCCGCCATCTGCATGGTTTTGTACGCGAATATCCCCGCCATGCAGCAGTGCCACTTCTCGTACGAAATTGAGTCCTAGTCCGGTGCTTTTTTGGCCGTTTAGTGGTCTGGGCAAAGAGTAGAACTTGTCAAAGATCTTGTCTTGCGCATAATCAGGGATACCAGTGCCATGATCGCGTACGGCAATCTCTACAAATTCATCTTTGCTGGAAATTGTCACATCGATTCTGCCGTTATCCGGGCTGAAATCCAGCGCATTTTCCAACAGGTTGGTAATGGCCTGCGCCAGTAAAAAAGTCTCCCCTTGAGTATGCAGGGGGGCTGTGCTGGTTTGTAAGCTGATTTGAATATGGCGATGAGCGGCCTTGTCCTGCAAATACTGGATCTGCGTACGTACTAGCTGCGTTAGATCTATAGTGCTGGTTTGGGCCAGTTTCTGCTGGCTTTCCATCGTCGCCAAACCCAGCATGTTTTGAATCATTTGCTGCAGGCGTGTCGTTTGCGTTTGGATATTACCCAAAAACCTCTGCCGGTCTTCGGGGGGCATTTCGCCTTGTAATAACTCGCTGCTGGCCTGGATTGCGGTGATAGGACTTTTCAATTCATGTGTCAGCTGATGGATATAATCCTGCACATATTGTTTGCCATCCAGTTCATTGCGCATGGTATGCATGGCTTTCGCAAGCTCATCCAGTTCATCGTTGCTGGATGAGGGTTGTGCAGCTTTCTTGCCTTGTGAGACTGCTACGGCGTAATCACGCAGGCGATGGATGGCACGTGTGAAACGCCACGTGAACCATATCCCGATGAGGATGGACATCCCCAGCAGCAGTGCACCCCAGCCTAGGATTTTCATTTGTGCACGCTGGATGAATGGCAACATGGCACGGTTTGGTTTTGCCACGGTAAGCGATCCGATGATATTTTTGCCGTCTTTGATGGGCGCGGCGACATACATGATCGTGTCGCCATCTTTTTCGCCTTCAACCACAGGGCTGGAGCGTACACCGTATTTCCCTCGCAGTGTCAGGTATACATCGTTCCAGCGCGAATAGTCTTGCCCCAAAGCCAGGTTGGCTGAATCGAACACGACGGTGCCTTTGTTGTCTGTGATATATACGCGGTAGCTGGCCCCTTGTTTTTTCACTCCCCAGATATTGGCCTGGCTGGCGTTGTTTTGATAGTACTTCAGGCTTTGTGCAAAGTCGCCGGATTGTATCTGTCCAGTTTTAAAGTCCTGCGCGACTAGCGCTGCCAGTACATTTGCGGTGTCCATCAGGCTATCTTCCATGGCTTGGCGCACACCGGGTTTTACTTCGTCTACAAATACGTTCAGCACAAAAAATGCGGCCAGGCCAACCAGGATAAAGTAACCCAAAAAGATCTTCAGCGAGATTTTCATTTGAGCAGGCTATAGCCCATGCCGCGATGTGTCACAACAGCCTCGCAGTTCATGTCGATGGCTTTAAGTTTTGCGCGCAATGTCTTGATATGCGCATCCACCGTGCGTTCCAGGGTGTCTTCTGCATCCGACCATACCAGGTCCATCAGCTGCGCACGGCTGTAAATGCGTGTGGGATGCTGCATCAGCGTTTTAAGCAGACCAAACTCATAGCGCGTCAACTGCAACCAGTTGTCGCGATACTGGATACGTGTACCATCTGCGTCCAGTTTGAATGTAAGCTGCGGTTGTGGATGAGACGGTTCCATTCTGCGCAAAATGGCTTTGATTCGTGCCACTACCTCGCGAGGGCTAAAAGGCTTTGTCACGTAATCATCGGCTCCGATCTCAAGCCCGACGATGCGGTCTATCTCATGGCTGCGTGCGGTTAGGAAAAGTACCGGGATATCAGAAGACATACGGATCTGCTTGCATACATCGAATCCTGTGATATCCGGCAAGCCAACATCCAGTATGACCATGTCAAACAATCCGGTTTCGATTGCCGAGATAGCATCGCTGCCTAGCTGATGGTGTGTGGTTTGCAGACCTGCTTCTTGGCAGGCATATACAAGCGTTTCGGCAATAGCTGGCTCGTCCTCTACGATCAAAATGTGCGGCATGAACGCATTTTAGACGAGTTTACGTGCCTTGAGTATGTAAAAAAAACCCACCCGGTGAGGGGTGGGCGAGGGTGCAAATGATTAGGAGATACTGACGTGATGGGGGACCACGCCATTTATTTGCACGTTAAGCAATCATTACAAGGCAAATCAAATCACGTCAGACAATGGGACGTACTCTAATTTGCCATCAATCAATACAAGACGTGCGTCTGATAACTTGTCGCTATCTTGTTTGACTGCGTTACGGTAAACCCAAACTACACCTTGCGTTTCGCCATTTGGTTTTTTCAAGGTCAGAATTTGGTCAGGTAAACCGAAGACCAAAGCGACTTGATCCGGTTTTGTATTTTCAACGGCATCATAGAACTTGCTTTTTGAAAGCACTTTGCCATTATTGCCTAGTGTATCGTGACGGAACCCGGTAGCATTGGCATGCATTGGAACCAACGCTAAACCAGTAAGTACCAAGCCGCCTAAAATAATGCTCTTAATTAACGCGTTCATTATTTACTCCTTTCCGCTATTAATTAACGTTTGAGTCACTTTAACAACCCGGTATTGCAATTTAATGACGTGCTTGTAAACAATTGTAAGGTTTTGTATATACATGTAAACGCGAATCGAGATCAGGTGCTGGCGTGTTGCCTCACTGATTACTGCTGGAAGATGTTTTTTTAATTCGCTTGAAGACGATATAGCCATCCACGGCGTATTAACCATTTCTCGATTTCTACAGCGATGAAAACTATGCTGGATATGGCCAGACAAAAGACAAGCTCTTCCATGCTAAGGGGGTTGGTTTTGAAGGTTTCGTTAAATACTGGTAAGTAAATAAGCGCCATTTGCAATACGAAAGTCATCATCACTGCTGCAGTCATTGGCGTGTTGGAGAAGAAGCCAATACTGAAAAGAGATTCTTTCTCTGAGCGGATAGCCATGACATGTCCCAGTTGGCTGATGGTAAGCACGGTAAAAACCATAGTTTGCCAATGCGCTAATCCGGAATGATAGGCCCATGCCTGGGTAAACAAGGACAGGCCTGCCATCAGCAGCCCTACCCAAATCATGTGTTGCCACATGCCGTTGGCAAACAGACTTTCCTTTGCCGGGCGTGGCGGCCTGCGCATGACCCCACGTTCTGTCGCTTCGGTGGTAAGCGCCAACGCTGGAAGCCCGTCGCTGACTAAGTTGATCCATAGTATATGGATAGGCAGCAATGGTATTGGCAATCCTAGAAAAGGTGCCAAAAAAATAGTCATGACTTCCGCCGAATTGGTCGTGACTACGTAGCGGATAAATTTGCGGATATTGTCATAGAGGCGACGGCCGTAACGAACGGCATGTACGATAGTAGCGAAGTTGTCATCCAGTAACACCATATGCGCGGCTTCACGGGCTACGTCCGTACCGCCTTTGCCCATGGCTATACCAATGTCTGCAGCTTTCAATGCGGGGGCGTCGTTAACGCCGTCACCTGTCATGGCCACCACTTCGCCTTTTTCCTGCAGTGCGCGGACAATCTTGATTTTCTGAGCGGGATCAACGCGGGCATAGACCCGTATATGCTCAACTTCGGTTTCAAGCGCTTCTTGGCTCAGCTTTGCCAGATCGGTACCGGTAATCACCTTACCATCGCTATCTGCCAATATGCCCAGTTGGTAGGCGATGGCGCGCGCAGTGGCAGGGTGATCGCCTGTAATCATGACGGGGGTAATGCCTGCCAGTTTGCATAAAGAAACCGCTTCTTTTGCTTCGCTACGTGGCGGATCGATAAGCCCGGCAAAACCAAGAAAAACAAGTTGGTGTTCCAGCTCGTCAGGCTGTTCGCCAACCGGCAAGGTGTCCCAATGACGATAAGCAATGGCCAATACACGCAAACCATTTGCCGCCATCACTTCCGCTTGCTGCAATAATGCTGCTTGTCCTATCGGGTTTTCGCCGCTTGAAGTGAGTATGCGCGTGCATTGGGTTAGGAGCGTTTCGGGGGAGCCTTTGGTGTAAGCAATCACGCTATCCTCGGCACGATGGAACGTCGTCATACGCTTACGCTCGGAATCAAAAGCCAGTTCTTTTAACCTGGGGGTCAGCTTTTCCAGTTCTGTCTTAAGCCAGCCAGCTTCTTGTGCCGCACGCAACAACGCTGCCTCGGTGGGTTCACCCTGTACACGGCCATGGTTATCCTGATGTGCGTCGTTGTTCAATGCCAACGCCTGAAATAAGATTGGCCAAGGACCGTTTTTACTTTTAATGAATGCATTCGTATTTTCAGGTCCTTTGAATTGCTCAATATCGGCAACGATGCCATCGGCATAAAGTGTAGTCACATGCATTTTATTCTGCGTCAATGTGCCTGTTTTATCAGAGCAGATATAAGTCACTGAGCCCAATGTCTCTACTGCAGGCAGTTGGCGGATCAATGCGTGCTGCTTGATCATTCTGTGTGCGCCTATGGCCAATGAGATGGTCACTACAGCGGGCAATGCTTCTGGAATGGCCGCCACTGCCAGGCTGATAGATGTCATGAACATGGGTAAAAGTGGCTCGCCGCGCAAAATGCCAATCACAAAGACCAGTAAGCAAATCGCCAGTGCAGCTAATGCCAGCCATCTGCCCAAGCTAACCATGCGCTTTTGTAATGGGGTTTTACTTTTACTATCCTGGCTGAGTAGTGATGCGATCTTGCCCAGCTCGCTTTGCATCCCGGTGGCAATCACCAGACCACGCCCGCGGCCATAAGTGACTACCGTACCTTTGTATGCCAGGCAGATTTTGTCGCCTAACGGCACATCTGCTGCAGATAGCGGGTGGATTTGTTTCTCGACAGCGATGGATTCCCCTGTCAGGGCTGACTCATCAATCCTGAGTTGCGCTGCTTCAGAGAGTCTAACATCAGCCGGCACTACATTGCCGGCTTCAAGCAATACCACATCACCAGGAACCAGCTCGGAAGCGTTAACGATTTGAACTGTGCTATCACGTAGCACGCGCGCCTTGGCTTCTGCCATCTGCCTTAGTGCCGTCATCGCGCGTTGCGCCCGATATTCCTGAATAAAGCCAATCACTGTATTCAGTATCACAATCACTATGATGACAATAGTATCTTGTACATCGCCAACGATACTGGAAATGACTGCAGCACCAATCAGCACAATCACCATGAAATTGGCAAGCTGGTCGAATAGTATGTGCCAAGCGGAACGCCCATGTTTTTCATTCAAGGTATTCGGTCCATAACGCGCAATGCGTTCGGTGACTTGTGTTTTACTTAATCCGGTTTGAGGGTTGGTTTCCAGCAGATGGGCAACATCTTCTGTTGATAATGTATGCCAAGCTTGCCGGTGGTTATCCATGTTCAAAGATGATCCATGTGTTCAGGATATAGAGCAGGAACAACCCCAGACTTATCCAGGTAAGCTTTAATACTGCGCGGCGCTGAGGACGGAATATAAAGCCAACTGTTGCCAAAGAGCTCATCATTACCGCAGTCAAGGCTGTGATGGCATGGCTGGTATTCACGTTGGCAAGCAAAGGGCCTTTGGTATAGAACAGATCATCGATAGCAAGTATGAGTATGTCAAACAGGTTGCTTCCCAGCAAATTGGCAATCGCCATATCAAGCGCACCAATGCGAAGCGCTGAAACTGTGACTGCAACTTCAGGAGCGGAAGTGACTGCTGCCACCAATAATGTGCCGACGAAACTTTGCTCCCAGCCCATTAGTTTGGAGATGTCAGCGGCTACGAATGGTAACCAGGAGCCTGCAGCCATGACCGCAATGGCTGCTACCGAATAGCCAGCCACTGCTTGGCGCAATGCAACATCCGGGTATCGTTCAGTAGAGGCTTCAGTGTATTCGTCAAGCGTACGCTTTGCATAGCGGTGCACTGCCCGCATCGAAGCCAGGTAAACCAGCACAATCAAAGGGCTGTACAGCCCAACATTTCCCAATGTCAACTTCATCTCGGTATGATCGAGCAGCAGGCTGAATCCGGCAAAAGCGATCAATAAAGTACCTAGCGCAGCGGACAAGATTTGCCCTTGGGCAGCACGGCTATATAAGGTCTCTCTTTGATATAGTGCATCCACCATTACCAGAATGGCAAGATTGAACACAGTGCTGCCCAGCACATCACCAACGGCGATATTTGGAACTTCTGCAATTGTGATGGCTGAGATACCTGTCACCAACTCAGGTAAGGAAGTGGCTGTGGCAAGCAGAACCAGGCCAACCCAAGAAGCTGACATGCCGGTTTTCTCGGCAAGGATGTCGCCGTAACGCGAGAGATAATATCCCGCGTAGGTAATCACAGTAAGGCAGAATAGTAGTTGGAGCCAAGGCATCCAGCGGCTACCCGAAAAAGTCCTTTGCTCGGTCTACCCAGCTTTTATTACGCGGACTATGTTTTCCGGCATCTTTCTGTGTGCTGTCTTCAAATTCGCGCAGCAGTTTCTTTTGATGCTCGGTCAATTTGACCGGTGTTTCCACTGTGACATGCACCATCAAGTCACCATGTTCAGATGAACGCAAAGGTTTGACGCCTTTGCCGCGTAGCCTGAACACTGCGCCAGTCTGGGTTTCAGCCGGAATCTTCATTTTGGCTGCGCCATCCAGCGTAGGTACTTCAATCTCGCCACCCAATGCTGCGGTGGTGAAGCTGATAGGCATCTCGCAATGCAGGTTACCACCTTCGCGCTGGAATATCCCATGCGGTTTCAGGTGAATGACTACATATAAGTCACCGGTTGGACCGCCGTTGATACCAGCCTCGCCTTCGCCGGTCAGGCGGATCCTGTCACCTTCATCCACGCCAGCCGGGATTTTGACTGATAAGGTTTTCTGCTGTTTGACGCGGCCTGCGCCGTGGCAGCTAGGGCATTGGTCTTCGTGTTTGATCGTCTTGCCTGCACCATGACACTTGGGACAGGTCTGTTGGACAGAGAAGAAACCTTGCTGCATGCGCACCTGGCCATGTCCGCCACAAGTCGAGCATGTGGAGGCAGATTTACCCGATTTGGCGCCTGAGCCATGACAGCTGTCACATTCTGCCATCGTGGGGATACGGATTTTTGTCTCGGATCCTTTGGCAGCATCTTCCAGGGTGATTTCCATGTTGTAGCGCAAGTCAGCACCACGGTACACATTGGAGCGTTGGCCGCTACGGCCGCCGCCGAAGATGTCGCCGAAGATGTCGCCGAATGCATCGCTGAAATTACCGAAACCGCCCGCGCCTGCACCGCCAAAGCCGGCTCCGCCCATGCTTGGGTCTACACCGGCATGGCCATATTGGTCATACGCCGCGCGTTTCTGTGAGTCAGACAGGATTTCGTAGGCCTCTTTGGCTTCCTTGAAATGTTCTTCCGCTTTCGGGTTATCCGGGTTGCGATCCGGATGGTATTTCATCGCCAGCTTCTTGAAGGCTTTCTTGATCTCTTCTTCAGAAGCGTCGCGATTGACACCTAATACTTCGTAATAATCTTTTTTAGCAGCCATTCGTTTTCTCACGCAAAAGCAGAAAGCCCATCACAATGGGCTTTCTGTTACTACATCGACGTTTTAGTCTTTTTTCACTTCCTCAAACTCGGCATCTACCACTTCGCCTTCTACCGGTTTCTCGCCTTGCGGCTCGGCGTCGGCTTGTGCGCCGCCTTGCTGGGCCTGTTGCTCAGCATAGACTTTCTCGCCCAGTTTTTGCGAGGCTTCCATCAACGCGTTGGTCTTGGCTTCGATGGTGTCTTTGTCACCATCTTTCAGTACATCTTCTACGTCTTTGATTGCCGCCTCAATCTTGGCTTTTTCATCCGCATCCAGTTTGTCACCATGCTCGGAGAGCGATTTCTTCACGCTGTGTACCAAGCCATCCGCCTGATTGCGTGCATCCACTGTCTCACGCAGTTTCTTGTCTTCATCTGCATGGGCTGCTGCATCTTCTTCCATGCGTTTGATCTCTTCTTCGCTCAAGCCAGAGTTCGCCTTGATGGTGATCTTGTTCTCTTTGCCGGTTGCTTTGTCTTTGGCAGACACGTGCAAGATACCGTTCGCATCGATGTCAAAAGTCACCTCAATCTGTGGCATGCCGCGCGGAGCTGGCGGAATGTCGCTCAGGTTGAACTGACCCAGTGATTTGTTGCCGCTGGACATTTCGCGCTCACCTTGCAGCACGTGAATCGTCACGGCATTCTGGTTATCTTCAGCGGTAGAGAACACTTGCGATGCTTTGGTAGGGATCGTGGTATTTTTCTTGATGAGCTTGGTCATCACGCCGCCCAATGTCTCGATACCCAGAGACAATGGTGTCACGTCCAGTAACAGCACGTCTTTCACGTCGCCTTGCAGCACGCCGCCCTGGATTGCAGCACCTACGGCCACAGCCTCATCCGGGTTCACGTCTTTACGTGGCTCTTTGCCGAAGATTTCCTTCACTTTGTCCTGCACTTTTGGCATACGGGTTTGACCGCCTACCAGAATCACGTCAGAGATGTCTGACGGTTTCACGCCGGCATCTTTCAGTGCGGTACGGCATGGTTCGGCGGTGCGCTCGATCAGGTCTTCTACCAAAGATTCAAATTTCGCACGGGTGATTTTCACCACCAAGTGTTTCGGGCCAGTCGCGTCTGCCGTGATGTAAGGCAGGTTCACTTCAGTCTGTGCGCTGGAAGACAGCTCGATTTTTGCTTTCTCGGCAGCCTCTTTCAGGCGTTGTTTAGCCAGCAAGTCATTGCGCAAGTCCAGACCATTCTCTTTTTTGAACTCGTCGGCCAAGTAGTCGATTAAGCGATTGTCGAAGTCTTCGCCACCCAGGAAGGTGTCGCCGTTGGTGGACAACACTTCGAACTGGTGTTCGCCGTCGATTTCATTGATTTCGATGATCGAAATATCAAAGGTACCGCCCCCTAGGTCATATACGGCAATCTTGCGGTCGCCTTCCTGTTTGTCCAGACCAAAAGCCAGTGCAGCAGCAGTTGGCTCGTTGATGATACGTTTTACTTCCAAGCCAGCGATACGGCCAGCGTCTTTAGTGGCTTGACGTTGACTATCGTTAAAGTAGGCTGGTACCGTGATGACGGCTTCGGTCACTTCTTCGCCCAAGTAGTCCTCAGCAGTTTTCTTCATCTTGCGCAGTACTTCTGCGGAGATTTGCGGAGGCGCCATTTTCTTGCCGCGTACTTCCACCCATGCGTCGCCGTTGTCGGCTTTGGCGATGGTGTAAGGCATCAGGTCGATGTCTTTCTGTACTTCTTTTTCGGAGAACTTACGGCCAATCAGGCGTTTTACCGCGTATAGCGTGTTCTTTGGGTTGGTCACAGCCTGACGTTTGGCAGGGGCTCCAGCCAGAATCTCGCCATCTTCCTGATAAGCGATGATGGATGGAGTCGTGCGTGTACCCTCGGCGTTTTCGATCACGCGAGATTTACCGCCTTCCATCACGGCTACGCAGGAGTTAGTCGTACCTAAGTCAATACCGATAATTTTTGCCATGTTTAATAATCCTTTTAGTTTGAGTTCACTAATTTCAAATCTGATAGTTTAAAAATTGGGATGGCTTGGCAGATTTCAAGCCCAGTCTGTATCTATTTTGCTTTCGCCACCATCACCAATGCAGGGCGTAACACACGTTCGTTCAAGGTGTAGCCTTTTTGCAATACGTTCACCACGGTGTTTGGCTCCTGGTCAGAATCTACTGCGCTGATGGCCTGATGTTTGTTCGGGTCGAACTTCTCACCGGCTGGGTTGATCTCGGAGATATTGAATTTCTCGAATACGTTCAATAGTTGCTTGGCGGTAAGTTCCACGCCATTCTTGAAGCTTTCCAGAGTGGCATTGTCCACGGCTAGCGCAGCGTCCAGACTGTCTTTGACTGCCAGCAATTCGCCGGAAAACTTTTCCAAGGCGAACTTACGGGCTTTGTCGATATCCTCCAGGGAGCGGCGGCGGACATTTTCAGCTTCGGCGCGAGTATAGAGTACTGCGGCTTTGGCTTCTTCCAGCGCGGCCTCCAGCTCAGTGATTTGCGCTTCAGGTGAGGCGTTTTCTGTAGATCCTGTTACGGACTGTTCCTGATTGTTTTCGTTTTCTTGCATGCTTTCCTCGTCATTACTGAATATCCATTTAAACAACATGGGGATAGAAAATCTGAATTCAAGCGTTTTTAATGATTTTTTTTAGATTTTGTAACACTTCGTCTGCAGAGGGTGGCTGACCGATACCGCCCAAGTTGATGGCTGGTGCGAATCTGCCAGCCATCACGCCGGTTAATACAGGATTTGTATCAGTGTAGATGGCAATCGTGGGGATGTTCAGTGCGACCGCCAGATGCGAAAGACCCGTATCCACACCCACGGCGCCTGTAGCACTTGCAATCACGCCTGCAACCGCACCGATGCTGAGTTTTGGCAATACGGTACAGTTCTCTACCTGGCCGGAAACCTCTGTCGCGCGCTCCAATTCTGCCGGGCTGGCCCAGGGCAGTGCCAGCACCAAGCCTTGTGCATTGAGCGCTTGCCCAAGCGCCACCCATTGGTCCACCGGCCACAGCTTGCTATCGCGGCTGGTGCCGTGCAGGCCGATAATGTACTTATTCCCAATATTGTTGCTTTGGAAGCCAATGTCCATGCGGTCTCCAGCGGCATCATTTTTGGCGATGCCATAGTCTGGCGCATCATTGGGAACAGAGTAATCCAGACTCATTGCGGCCAGTGTACGGTTGCGTGTCACCGCATGCTGTTGGTACGAGATGGTGAAGCGCTGGTTATAGAACAAGCTGGCGAGCGGCTCGCGGATGGAATGCCTGTCGTAACCTAACAATGGGCCATTGGCATAATGCGCCAGCCAGGCGCTCTTGAGCAGGCCTTGGGTGTCAATCACCGCATCGTAGCTGGTGTTGGCAAGGGTCTCTTTCACGGCGCGGATTTCCTGCCACGTGGTTTTGCTGAACAGTTGTTTGCGCCAGCGCCGCATGGCGACAGGAATCACACGATGCACGGCCGGGTGCAGCTTGGGAATATCCGCAAATGACTCTTCTACCACCCAGTCGATCTGCGCGTCAGGGATGTGCTGCAGAATGTCGTTCACTACCGGCAGGTTGTGGATGACATCGCCCATCGAAGAAGTTTTAACTAACAGAATTCTTTTCACGGCGCTATTTTCGCATACAATGCAGCCAATGAAATTTGCGTTTCTTATATTTAAATACTTTCCCTTCGGCGGCATGCAGCGCGACATGCTGCGCACCGCGCTGGAGCTGACAAAACGCGGCCATCAGGTGGAGGTATTCACCATGATCTGGCAGGGCGAGCAGCCGCAGGGTATTAAAGTCCATGTCTTGCCGCAGCCCGGCCTGTTCAATTATCAGCGCTACCAGAAATTCATCGATTTGTCGTTCGCCGTTATCAGGCAGAACCATTTCGACTATATCTTTGGCTACAACCGTATGGCGGGTCTGGACGCACATTTTGCCGCTGACCCATGCTTTGTCGAGCGTGTCCAACAGCAGCGCAGCACCTGGTATCGTCTGCTGCCGCGCTTCAAGTGGTTTGCCGCCTGTGAGAAAGCCATTTTCTCGCGCGATTCCAAAACCGAGATCCTGGCTGTCTCGCTGACCGAAAAGCCGCATTTCCAGCATTGGTACGGCACTCAGGATGCGCGCTTCCACTATATTCCACCGTTCCTGTCTGCAGAGCGCTTTCAACTGCAGGATAAGGCCGAGATGCGCGCTTATCTGCGCAAGGCGTTCAATTTTGGCACGGAGGATTTCGTCTATCTGCTCACCGGCTCAGGCTTCCATATGAAAGGCCTGGACCGCGCCATTCTGGCGCTGGCCGATCTGCCCAAGGAGGAACTGGCTAATACGCGCCTGGTGGCCGTGGGGCAGGATAACCCAAGCGATTTCGAGAAGCTGGTGAAAAAGCTCGGTTTATCGGCGCATGTGGTCATTTCCAAAGGCCGTCCGGACACCCCGCAGCTGATGCAGGGCGCAGATGTCTGCATCCACCCCGCGCGACGCGAGAACACGGGCTTGGTGATTCTGGAAGGCATGGCTTGCGGCGCACCTATGCTAGTGACGGCTAGCTGCGGCTACGCGCATTACGTGGAGGAGGCCGATGCAGGCATCGTCAGCGCCATGCCTTTCGACCAGTTGATATTCAACCGCCAGTTTCTGGAGATGCGCTATTCGCCGAAGAAACATGAATGGTCTGCCAACGGCTTGCGGCTTGCCCGCCAGCTGATGCAGGAGAATGATGGTAGCGCAGAGGCGAACATCCTGATTGAGCTTGCGCAGAAAAAACTAAACCATGGCTGATATCCAGCAAATCCCGGATTCGGTAAGCACGCACCTGCAGGGCGACCCGTTCACTGCGATGATGCAGCTGCAAGGCAAAGCCTTTCGCGATGTGCCCGGCCGAAAAACGCTACAGGTACAGATTGGCGGCAAAAGCTTTTTTGTGAAACAGCATTTTGGCGTCGGCTGGGGCGAGATATTCAAGAACCTGTTTAGCTTGAAAAAGCCGGTTCTTGGGGCCATGACAGAAGTCGCTGCGATTCAAAAGCTGGATGCAATCGGCATTCCCAACACACCGCTAGTAGCTTACGGCCAGCGCGGCTGCAACCCGGCAACCATGCAATCTTTTGTTTTGACGGAGGATTTGGGCGATATCATCACCGCGGAAGAACTGAGTGAAGGCTGGCTGAGCAAGCCTGCGGAATCCAGACAAGCCTTGATACAAGCGCTGGCAGAGCTTGCAAAAAAACTACATGGTGCAGGCTTGTGCCACCGCGATTTTTACCTGTGCCATTTCGTGGTGAAAAAGGCTGAGTTCGAGCAAGGCAAACTCAATCTGCACCTGATAGACCTGCACCGCATGCTGCAAGGCCAATCCTCAAATGGAAAACCGGTGATGAAAGATATTGCCGGCCTGTTCTTCTCCGGTTTGCAGGTGGGCTGGGGTGCAGAAGATTTAGCGCTGTTCAAACAGCATTACCTGCCACAATCGGATGCATTCTGGACACAGGTAGAATCTCGCTCAAAAGCGCTGCTGTCCAAGTTCAACAGCCAAAAGTTTCAGGCCAGGCTGGCGGCCGACCGGGAAAAATTAAAGTAAAAATTAAGGGATTAAAATGTCTGCGGTGTATATTTGACAGATGACCGATTCGACTCCCCAACCATTTCGCAGCAACCGTCTCTTGCACGGGCTCATCTTCTGGCTGGTGATACTCTCGGTAATCACCGCCATCGAGCCTTTCAATCGCCGAGACTGGCTGCTTGAGAACCTGTTGGTCTTTATCTATGCCGGCTTGCTCATCGCCACCTATCGGCGCTTCGCTTTTACCAACCTTTCTTATATGCTGTTCGGGGTTTTTATCAGCCTGCACCTGATAGGCGCCCACTATACCTATTCAGAGGTGCCGTTCGGGTTCTGGCTAAAAGACACATTCAACCTTACGCGCAATCACTTTGATCGCATCGTCCACTTTTCCTACGGCCTGCTTAACGCCTATCCCATGCGCGATATCCTGATGCGCTCAGCCGGCGTCCGGCCACGCTGGTCATATTTCTTACCTGTTGCCTGCATACTTGGGTTCAGCTGCTTTTATGAGTTTCTGGAGGCTGCTGTTGCGCTTATCGTCAGCCCGGAACTCGGCAATGCCTATCTTGGCACACAGGGCGATATCTGGGATGCTGAGAAGGATACTTTTCTCGCCTTCAGCGGCGCCATTACTGCCATGAGCATCCTCTGGCTGTACAACAAAGCGAATAGGCCAAAATAGAGTGAAAAAGTGAAATATATTTGCAAGCGCTGTTAGCCAAGTTCAATGGAGTGAAGTTTCAGATTAGGCTTGCGGCGAATAAGAAAAAACTCAGGTAAAAATTTAATAGGATTTTTTATAAAAATGACTCTACCAGTAGATATTTCACGTTTAGCTCAAGCCTTGCGAACACAAATGGAAACGCTCAGGGCATTACTCGAGCATGCAAATCGAGATGAATATAACTTTCACTTAACTCTTGCAGGTCATATTCGCTCAATGCTATGTGATGCTAAATGGCCAACGTTGATTGCTCTTGCAGGTGAGTTATCTTTAAGTTTGAAAGTTTGGGGGCCATATCCTCCTGAGGCTATGAATATGAGGCCGCCAAACTTTGCAATGAATCCGTTAACTGTTTCTACTCAACCGGCGATTCTTTCTTATGAAATGACTCTAAGAGAGTTTTTGGATGCACCAATAGGTGCAGTCAGTATTCCTGATACACAGACTGGTAACATGCGAGCAACTTGGTACACTCCTAAAGACCTTATTAAGTGGAGTGCTAACAAAGAAGGACCTGCGCACTTTAATCCAAAACCACATCCGACATTTCAAGCAATTGCATCTTCACTCGAAGTAATTGGTGAAGTTACTATGTTTGGCCCAGACGCTGAAATAGTAATTACAGAGAATGATAATTTGCCAATACGGATGGCGCTTTTACAGATTGCACAGGCAACTTTAGTGTTGTCCGAGTTTGTCTTAGAGGCATATTCTAATAGTCAGAATAAGGCTGAATAGTTTGCGTAGTAGGGTGGTTATTATGCGAGTGTGCGCGTTCATTATCGAAATACATGCCTCGCAAGCCAATCTGGATGGGCCTTCCAGACCGATGATTTTTGTAATGAAAAATTCGGGTTTAATTTTCTGATTTATTCGGCACGGTTTTCTGACTGTGCCTTCTCACTTTGTAACGGTTGTAGCGCCACAGGTATTGTTCCGGCTTTTTAGCCACTTGTGCCTCGATGGCTTGATTGAGAAGGGCAGGCGTGGCGATGGAATCCACTTTAGTCAGGTGTATCTCGTAGCCTTTGCCGTTCGGCAGCCGTTCGCCATAAGCCATAATGACGGTGGCGCCGGTTTTTTCGGCCAGGCGGCTGGCCAGCGTCATGGTGTAGGCAGGTTTACCAAAGAAATCCGCCCATTCTCCTTCGCCTTCCGCAGGAATCTGGTCGGGCAGTATGCCAATCGCTTCGCCGCGTTTCAGCGCATGCATCAAACTGCGCACGCCCTGCACATTAGCCGGGGCGAGCGTGACCTGGCCTTTGCTGCGGCCGGCATCAATCAAAGGCGCAAGCCAGTTCTTCTTGGGTGGGCGGAATAGCACGGTGATGGGGTGTTTTGACGCGTAGTAGATGGAGGTGATCTCGAAGCAGCCGAGGTGTGGGGTGATGAAGATGAGGCCTTTGCCAGCGGCCAGCGCATCTTTCACCAGATGCCAGTTATCGCAATTTTTGACATAGGAAAGTGCTTTTTCCTGCGGCCATTGCCAGATGGCGAGCGTTTCCAGGATAGCTTTGCCTGTCTCGCCGATATTGGTATTTATGACTTGCTTGAATCTTGCCGGGTCCGGGCACAAGCCGCTTTGTGTCAGATTCTGCTTTTGAATGCGTGCAGAGGCAGGCGTGCAGAAATGGATCAGCCAGCCCAAGGCTACCCCCGTTTTGTGGATGAAGGGCAGTGGTAACATTGCGATGAGCCGTGAAAGGAGATTCAGCATATTGGGCGCCATTGTAGCGCTTTATGCACGTTTTAGTGCGTTAGCTAAGTTTTGGCTAACCTGCCTCTGTTAAAATGCTCAAAAAATTGAATATGGTGAATATATGTTGAAAACCTGGATGGTGATATTAAGTCTGGTGCTGTCGGCTTTGTTTATCGGCTCCGCCGACCGTGCGATAGACAATATCCGCGAATCACGCATTGCAGAAACCTCCCGCGAGATGGTGGTGAACGGCGACTGGATGGTGCCTTATTTCAATGGTGACATGCGTCTGCAGAAGCCGCCGCTGACGTACTGGACGACAGCAATCAGTTACAAGTTGTTTGGCGTGAGCGAGCTGAGCACACGTTTGCCTTCCATGCTGTTTGCAGTGATGTTGCTGGCGTTGGTGTTTACATGGGTCAGGCAGGAAACCAGCACCGAAACTGCGGTGAATGTGGTGCTGGTGCTTGCGACATCGTTGATTAGCCTGCGGCATTTTCGCAGCGGCGAGGCCGATGCCACGCTGATATTTTTCATCTCGGCGGCGTGTTATGCAGGGTTCAACCTTCTGCACCGTGCGGCCAATGAGCAACGCAAATGGGCAGCTTTGGCTATGCTGGCGATTGGTCTGGGCTTTCTCGGCAAGGGGCCTGCAGGTATTGCAATTCCGTTATTCACACTGCTGGTGTATGCCTACCTCAACAAACAGATGCAGGTGCTCAAGAGGCTGTTGAGCCCGCTTGGCTTGGGGCTGTTTTTGCTGGCTGCGGGGGGCTGGTATACCTGGGTGTTTATGACCTTGCCGGATGCTGCGCAGCACTTTTTTGGCAAGCAGTTGGATGAGACTTTTGTCAGCGGTACACACCAGCAGCCTATCTACTGGTATCTGGTACATATCACAGAGTTCTTTCTGCCTTGGGGCTTGCTGATCGTTCCGATGGCTATCAGGTTTTACCAGCACAGGCCATTGAACAGGATGGTTTTGTTTGCCTGGATATGGTTCGCGGTGGTGTTCGTGCTGCTGACATTCACCGTGAACAAGCAAATGCAGTATGCGCTATTGTTTGCGCCATCTCTGGCAATATTGATCGGGAATTATCTCGGTGTAGCCAGCGGTAAATTCTACAAATTTAACAAAGTGCTGTTCTGGCTATTGTGCATCGGCGTGATAGGCATGGTGGTTTTTGCTTTCAGGAAGCATACGCTCAATGTGAACCCGGCGCCGTATTGGATGGCTCTATTATTGATTCCGCTGGTGTTAAAAAAACTGTTCAAGACCGAACAGCCCACAAATGCCATATTGATTGCAGCAATCTTGTCTGCGTTTGGCTATTTGTTTTCCGAGCAGTATCTGAGCAAGGACATGGAAAAAAATGATATCCAGCAGCTCACGCTGCAGACACTGGCTTATGAGCCGGTTTTCCAGAATGAGCCGGGCAACGGCGCGTTCTCGTTCTATGCCAAGAAACTAATCAAAACTATGGATTCGAAAAGCGTTGCGGAGTATATGCAGACACATGATTCGATATGGTATCTGAGCAAGGAAAAACCGGATATTCAGCAATACCGCGTTCAGGAAGAAAAAACGGTCGGTCATTGGACGCTGTGGAAGATTTCAAAATGAATCTGGATGCATTGTCCAAAGGCGGGCAGGCACAGTTTGCATTGCATCTGGAAGGTGCTGCGGACCTGCGGGTGCTGCAGATCGTCCGGAGGATTCCATCCAAACGGTTGGTGGCTAAAGGCGAGTGGAACAGCCAAGGTATTTTTGCCAAGATTTTTCTGGGCACGGATGCACAGAAATATGCCATGCGCGATGCGGATGGCATTGCGATTCTGCAGCAGGAGGGGATTGCGACGCCCAAGTTGCTATACTCTGGCACAGGGTTTTTGGAAAATGGTGAGCGAGTTCAAGTCATTGTTCTGGAAGAGATTAAGTCCTCAAAAAATGTTGAGGAACTCTGGCCGACGCTTAAGCCGAAAGCACGTCTGGATCTGGCGAAAAAGCTGATGAAAGTCATCGCGCAGCATCATGATGCCGATATCGTGCATACCGATTTGCATCTGAAGAATTTTCTGGTCACTGACGATTTGATCTATACCCTGGATGGTGACGGTGTGCGCCAGCATGCCGGTCTGACCTACAAAAGGGCTCTGCACAATCTGGCGGAAATGGTTTCTAAATTCGATGTGCTGGAGCAGGCCGAGTGGCTACCACAAATGTTGGAGGCTTATCACACGATCTTCAACTGGCATCAGCCGATGAATGTGACGCAAGTGGCGCCACTGGCAAATTGGTACCGCAAGAAGGCTGTAAGCAACTATGCGGATAAGAAGGTGTTCAGGAATTGTACCGATGTGTCTGTGAGCCACTCTGCAATCGTGTTCCTGGCAAGGTCTAATTCGTTCGATATGCCTGACGGGCTGGATTTTGATGCATTGCTGGAAAGTGGTGTGCTGCTGAAAAGCGGCAACACTTGTACAGTGGGTTTGGCTGAAATCGCTGACAAGCAGGTCGTCATCAAGCGCTATAATATCAAAGGCGTTAGCCATGCTTTCAGCCGTGCGTTGCGGCCCAGCCGTGCGGCGGTTTCCTGGGCGAATGCGCATCGATTAAAGTTGCTGAATATCGCTACCGCGCAACCTGTGGCTTTGCTGGAAACCCGGAAATTCGGTTTGCTGCGGGGTAAGGCGTACTTCCTGACCGAGTTTGTAAATGCGCTGGATGCGACACAGTTCTTCGCCCAGACGCAAAACAAGCTGCTGCGCGCAGAAGCGGTTAAAAACATTTGCACACTGTTTTACAGGCTGTATTTGCTGCAGATCTCGCACGGCGATACCAAAGCGACCAATATCAAAATGCAAGGCGCTATTCCGGTATTGATTGATCTGGATAGTATGCATCAGCATCGTCGCTCGTGCTTGAAAGCGCATGTCCGCGATTTGCGTCGCTTCATGCAAAATTGGCAAAATCAACCTACGCTGTATAATGCGTTCGTTAAGACGTTTCGCGCTGTTTATTCTGATACACGGCCTTTGGAGCAGGCGGGCGTTTTTGAGAATATCGCACTATAAATAAACATACAAACTGTATAAAGTTGATTCAATGATTGTATTAGGTCTATCCGGCGCGCTTGGGCATGATGCTTCTGCAGCGATATTAATCGATGGGAAAATCGTCGCGGCAGCGGAGGAAGAGCGCTTCATCCGTGACAAGCATGCTAAGAACCATTGGCCATACGAAGCAGCGAAATTTTGCCTGAAGCAGGCGGGCGTGAAACCGGAAGAGGTGGATATCGTTGCTTTCCCATATGGCGAGATACCACTAACTTCTGCTGCGCGCTGGCACTATGCCAAGCGGTATTGGTATGCGCCGGATCGAGCGCTGGATGCGCTGTTCAACGGCAATCGCCGTTTCCGTCGCAACCGCGACAAGTCTTTGAAATTGATGCGGGAACTAGGGCTGACCAAGGCCAAATATGTGCCGGTGGAGCACCATCTGGCGCATGCGTCCAGTGCTTATCATCTGAGCGGTTTTAAAGAAAAGACCGCGATTGTCGGTATTGACGGCAAAGGTGAGTACGCGACGACGTTCTTTGGTTATGGTGAGAACGGAAAGATCCATAAGATCAAAGAGTTCTATGATCCGGATTCACTCGGCGGCATGTATGGCGCGATTACGGAATACCTCGGTTTCGAGATGTTGGATGGCGAGTTCAAGGTGATGGGTATGGCGCCATATGGCGATCCCAAAAGGTATGACCTGAGTCGTTTGGCCAAATTCGAGAATGGCGAACTGATCGTGAATACCGATTACGTGAACGTGGTTGGCCTGCGTCGCTACAAGGAGAATGGCAAAGGTTTCTATTTCACGCCCAAGTTAATACAGTGGTTAGGCCCCAAGCGCGAGGGTGATGAGATCGACGACCCTTATATCCATTATGCGGCGAGCGTGCAGCAACTGCTGGAAGATTTGGCGCTGCAGATGATCGAATACTATCTCGGCGACATCATCCGCGAGACTGGCAAGATCGTCATGGCTGGCGGTGTGGCGCTCAACGTCAAGTTGAATCAGCGCATTATTGCGTTGCCGCACGTGAAGGAATTGTTCGTCCAACCTGCTTCCGGTGATAACGGTACTTCACTTGGTGCAGCAACGTATGCGGCACATCTGGCGGGCGAGACTATCCATAAAATGGAGCATGCCTATTTAGGGCCTAGTTATAGCAATGAAGAATGTATCGCGGCGTGTGAGCAGCACCCCGCCAAGCCAGTCTTCACGCGAGTCACGGATGGACCCAGAAAAGCCGCAGAGATTCTGGCGGCGGGCAATCCATTGGCCTGGTTCCAGGGGCGCATGGAATTCGGGCCACGCGCCTTGGGCTGTCGCAGTATATTGGGAGACCCCAGCTTCCCAGGGGTGGCTGACCGTATCAATGCACAAATCAAGTATCGCGAGCGTTGGCGGCCATTCTGCCCGAGTATGCTGGATAGAGTGGCGGAAGATATCCTGCAGACTTCGCATCCTGCACCTTACATGACATTCACTTTTGATGTGGCCGAGCATTGGAAATCGCGCATCCCTGAGGTGGTGCACGAAGATGGTACCGCGCGCGCGCAGGTAGTGACCAGGGAAACGAATCCACGTTACTACGCGCTGATAGAGCATCTGGAAGCGTTGCGCGGCAACCCGGTGGTATTGAACACCTCGCTGAATCGACGCGGCGAGCCCATGATATGCAGCCCGACCGACGCGCTGAACATGTTCTATGGCTGCGATCTGGAATATTTGATGCTGGAAGATGTGCTGGTAACTAAGGAATAATCAATTTCTTCAAGAATTTGAAATGGCTTGCCCCAATTATGTGCAATTTTACTTTTGCGCATGAAACCACGAACCAATTTGCTATATAATGGGGCTGTAAGATAAAGGAGTGCTGGCGGCAAATGGCGGGGGGTAGAGGCCATTGTCCAGTGAACATAATCAAGTTACGTCTCAAATTATGAAACAGTCTCATATCGAAGTTACCGAACGGATTATTGAACGTAGCCGACCAACCAGGGCGGCTTATCTGCAACGCATAGATGCGATGTTGAGCCGCAAAAAAGGCCCGGACCGTTTGGGCTGCGCAAACGTGGCGCATGCCTTTGCAGCATTGCCACAAAACGACAAGCTGAAGATCTACGCGGAAAAACCGACGCACATCGGTGTTGTGACAGCCTACAACGAGATGTTGTCTGCGCATCAGCCTTACGTCAACTATCCAGATATCATCAGAGATGAAGCGCATAAACATGGCGCTACCACGCAACTTGCAGGTGGTGTACCCGCAATGTGTGATGGCATCACTCAAGGTGAGCCTGGCATGGAACTGAGCCTGTTCAGCCGCGATACCATCGCGATGGGGACGGCGGTGGCACTCTCGCATGATGTTTTCGATGCGGCACTGTTGCTTGGCGTTTGTGACAAGATTGTTCCAGGTTTGTTGATTGGCGCTTTGCATTTTGGCCATTTACCATGTGTGTTCGTTCCATCCGGGCCGATGAGCACGGGCATCGACAATACTTCCAAGTCCAAAGTGCGTGAACAATACGCGCAAGGCCTGGTTGGCCGTCCTGAACTGCTGGCATCTGAATCTGCAGCATATCATGGTGAAGGTACCTGTACATTCTACGGTACGGCAAATAGCAACCAGATGCTGTTGGAGGCGATGGGTCTACATGTGCCTGGTGCAGCATTCATTCACCCTGCAGATGGCATGCGTGAGATATTGACGCGTGAGGCAGTAAAACTGGTTCTTCAAAACACGCGTAAAGAAAGCTTTATCCCGATTGGGCGCTTGGTGGATGAACATGTGATTGTGAATGCCATGGTGGCCTTGCTGGCCACTGGCGGGTCGACCAATCACCTTATCCACTGGGTAGCTGTTGCCCGTGCAGCAGGCATTATTATCGATTGGACAGATTTCTATCACCTCGCCAGAACAACGCCACTGCTGGCAAGCGTGTACCCGAACGGCAAGGCAGACGTGAACGAGTTCCAGGCAGCAGGCGGCCCTGGTTTCGTTATTCGTGAGTTGATCGAATCCGGAAACATGTATCCGGATGTTTTCACGATAGCAGGTAAAGGTCTGCGCGAGTACGGCAAAAAACCAGAGGTGGAGAACGGCCATCTGGTTTGGCACGAATTCCCTGCTGAAAGCGTGGATGAAACTATTGTCCGCACGGCAATGCACCCATTTAATGAATCTGGTGGATTGCGTTTGCTGAAAGGGAATCTGGGGCGCAGCGTCATCAAGATTTCCGCAGTTCCGGAAGACCGTCATATTATCGAAGCACCTGCAATTGTATTCGACGCACAGGAAGAGTTGTTGGCTGCGTTCGACCGCGGTGAACTGGAGCGTGATTTCGTGGCGGTGGTGCGTTTTCAGGGCCCTAAAGCGAATGGTATGCCTGAACTGCACAAATTAACGCCTCCGATGGCGGTGTTGCAGAATAAGGGATTCAGGGTTGCGATTGTGACAGATGGCCGCATGAGCGGTGCGTCCGGAAAAATCCCGGCTGCTATTCATTTGACACCAGAAGCATCAGCAGGAGGTGCGATTGCCAAAATCCGTACAGGCGACATGATTCGTTTGAACGCTGCGGTCGGGCAGTTGAATGTGCTGGTGGATGAAGATACTTGGGCGGAGCGTGAAGTAGATGAATTGTCTGACGCCAAGCGCAACCATAATGCACACGGATTAGGCCGTGAATTATTCGGCGGCATGCGCAAGAATGTATTGTCTGCCGAAGAGGGTGCTATCACTTGGCTCTAGTTTGATGCGATTGTAGCGTTTATATCCTTAAAAATTTATCGTTTATTTATTGTAGGTAAAGAATATGAATACTCTAGATTTGGCTAATCACGGTCCTGTGATTCCAGTGATTGTGATTAATAAAGTTGAAGATGCTGTGCCAATGGCGGAAGCTTTGCTTGAAGGTGGTATCAAAGTGCTGGAAGTGACTTTGCGTTCCTCTTGCGCATTGCAGGCGATGGAGCAAATCGCCAAACATGTGCCAGATGCAATCATGGGCTCAGGGACGGTGCGTAACCTGAAAGATGCTCAAGCCAGTCTGGATGTTGGCTGTAAATTTGCAGTAAGCCCTGGTTATACCTCAGAGCTTGGCCAGTTTGCCCGTAAGATCGGCCTGTCATTGCTGCCAGGTGTTTCTACCGGCTCCGAGATCATGACCGCCAACGCTGACGATTATTATTTCCTGAAACTGTTCCCGGCTGTAGCAGTGGGTGGCATCAATTTGCTGAAAGGCTTTGCCGGCCCATTTGCCGATGTCAAATTCTGCCCTACTGGTGGCGTAACGGTAGAGAGCGCACCACAATTTTTGGCATTGCCTAATGTGGTTGTTTGTGGCGGTACCTGGTTGACCCCGGCCGATGCTGTGGCACGTAAAGACTGGGCACATATTACCAAATTAGCTAAAGAGGCTAGCGCGATTACAGCAGCCAAATAAGTAAAGGGTGTTTGCAATATCAAGGCTTGTGATTAGCACCAAGCCTTTTTTATTAGGCTTAACTTGAAACTGACTCATTACAAAACGTTGATCTTTGATTGCGATGGTGTGGTGCTGGATAGCAACAAGACCAAGGTCAATGCCTATTTTGAAGTGGCCAAACGCAATGGGGGAACAGATGAGCAGGCACAAGCCTTGGCTGACCATCATGTTAAAAAGGGCAGTTTCCCACGTAATGGGAAAATAGAGTATTACCTGAAAGAAATCCTGAAGCAGCCTGTAACACCAGAAGTAATGCAACGTTATATGGATACATTCGAACAGATTCTGGATAAGGCGTTAATGGAATGTGAGGTTGCAAAAGGATTGCAAGAGCTGAAACTTGCGACTCCACAAGCCAGGTGGATGCTGCTCTCCGGCGGAGACCAAAGTGAACTCAGGCGAATTTTTGCTCGCCGTGGCTTGGCCGATCTGTTCGATGCTGGTATCTTTGGCGGCCCTGATATCAAGGAAGATGTGCTGGCGCGTGAGATAGCCAATGAAAATCTGCAATTGCCAGCCCTGTTTGTTGGGGACAGTAAATATGATTTCCAGGCAGCAACTCATGCTAATATTGATTTCGTTTTTTTGACTGACTGGACTGAAGTGGCGGGTTGGCAGGATTTTTGTACGGCCAATCGCATTCAGACCGCAAAGAATATTGCCAGTTTGTTATGACTGATAGACAACCCCTGAAAGGTAGCTCGTGTCTTCTCCGATAAAACAACTTTCTGTCGTGGTGCCTGTACGCAATGAGCAGGATAATGTCGCAAGCTTGATTGGCGAAATTGATTCGGCACTGAAGCCGGTTATAGAGCACGAAATCATTTATGTCGATGATGGTAGTACGGATGCAACTTATGAAAGGCTTAAAACACTTCAACAGCAATATCCGCAGCTTAGGATTGTTCGCCATGCAAAAAGCTGTGGACAAAGTACTGCGGTTAGAACCGGAGTCAAATTTGCCAAATATGAATGGGTTGCTACGCTGGATGGCGATGGTCAGAACGACCCCGCTGACATTCCTAAACTGATGGGAGCTCTTGGGGATGGTATAGAGTTGGTGGGCGGTAACAGGCGCCAGAGCCGCCGTGATACTTGGGTAAAGAGAATGTCATCTGTCATTGCAAATACGGTACGGTCCAAAATGTTGCGTGACGATACACCTGATACAGGCTGTGGTTTGAAGCTATTCAGCCGGGCGGCGTTTCTGGATTTACCTTATTTTGATCACATGCATCGCTTCTTGCCTGCCTTGATTAAACGCCGCGGCGGGAGAATCGCCTCTGTGCATGTTGGTCATCGGAATCGTGAACATGGAAAATCCAACTATGGTACCTTGGACAGGCTGATGGTGGGGATTGTGGATTTGTTTGGCGTAGCCTGGTTACAACGCCGCGCCAAGATTCCACAGGCAACGGAAGATAAGGTGATTTAATCATGCAAATTGTCAATGATGGCATAGGTATGTATTTTTCGCATATCGTCAATGCGGTTGATCACTATATTGCGGGTATCTCAACCACTGATTTGGTGTGGGTGGGTATCGGCTTGGTCGGACAGTGTCTGTTTATGATGCGTTTTATCGTGCAGTGGATACATAGCGAAAAACATCAGCAAAGCTTGATCCCAGTTAGTTTCTGGTATTTGAGTTTGTTAGGCGGGTTAATCGTATTGGCATATGGCATACATCGTATTGATCCTGTCATCATTCTCGGCCAAATGCCCGGCACGATTGTCTATGCGCGTAACCTGGTGTTGATCAAACGCCACGCTCGACGGGCTCAACATAAACCTCATTGATCTTTCAGCATCTTGAATAATTCATATACCCACCAGTTCAAGTATTTCTTCTGGTTTGTGGTGGTCTGTGCTTTCCTGACCTTGTTCTGGGGACTCGGCAGTTTACAGCTGATGTCTCTGAATGAAGGGAGGCGCGCATTAGTCGTTAAAGAGATGTTCCAAACCAAAGACTGGTTATTGCCGCGCTTGAATGGTGAGCTTTACCTCACAAAGCCTCCGTTGTTCTATTGGTTCTCAATGTCGATCTCCGAAGTGTTTGGTACCCTTAACGAATGGACCTTGCGTCTGCCATCTGCAATTGCTGCGGCTGCCGTACTGGGAATCGTTTATCGCTTCACTAGGCAACGCTATGGAGTTGTGGCCAGTGTATGCGCTATGGCTTTGCTTGTGGCAAATCTCGGATTTGCCATGTTGGCACGCCGAGCAGAAATTGAAATGTTGCTTACCTTATTATGCTTTGGCTCTCTGATCTCAGCCATCCTCTATATGGAACAGCAACACAAGCGAATCTGGCTATATTTGAGTTACAGCTTGCTAGGCCTTGCAGTGCTGACCAAAGGTCCGGTCGCCATGCTGTTTGTCACATTGCCTTTATTGATATTGTCAGTTTGGACAAGAGATGAGGCCTTGAAAAGGTTCATGCAAGATTGGAAAGCTTGGGTGCTGTTCTTTCTGGTGGCGTTGTCATGGTATGCCATAGTGACCCTCAAACTTGGCCCTGACATTTGGTCGCAGATCGTGAAACGTGACATGGTGGAGAAGATGCAGGGTGATAATAACGTGAAACCTTTGTTAAGTTACCTTGGGTGGATCGTCGTTGACTTTCTATTTCTGGTTGGATTGTTTCTTGTTAAACCCGACAAGAGTTTTAAAGGGATTCAGAAGCAAAGGAATCTGCTCATTTTGGCAGCCGCAACGATTGTGCCAATACTGGTTTTTTCGCTATTCAGTAACAAGCATGCCAAATATCTACTTCCAGTTTATCCGGTGATTGCGATTCTCTTGGGTATCCATTTGTCGAGGTTATATGAAGCAGCCAGTTTGTCCATGAAAAAACTGATGAATGCTTTAGTCATCCTGATGCCAGCAACTATAGCGATCTTTTATGTGGCTTTTGAAGCGCATGTGTTTAATTATAGGATTTCCGCTTTCCCTGAATTCCAACAATGGAGTCAAAAAGTAAGTGCTGACAGACTGTATGCATATAAGAGCATTGATAGCCGTTTGATTTTTTATTCAAATAAGCCGGTGGTACTGTTGGATAAACAAGAATGGAATGCATTCAGGCAGAAACAGCAAAATTTCATGCTTTTAGCCGAAGATATTGATGTTGCTGATAATTTTTCAGCAGCATGTAGGCTGGAGGAGTTTGAGCCTTACCTGAAGCGGAAAAAGAAATTGGTGGTATTGGGATTCGGCTCGATGTGTCATACTGGCGCCAATTAAGATATTAGCGGGTAGAGATAGTGAAAGTTTTGGTTACAGGGGTTGCAGGTTTCATTGGGTATCACTTGGCTCAGCATTTGCTGGAAAGGGGTGATACGGTGATTGGCGTGGATAACCTGAATGATTATTACGAAGTAAGCCTCAAAGAGGCCAGGCTTGAATCGCTCAAAGCGAACCCAAATCAGCATAACCTCAAGTTCATTAAACTGGATTTGGCAGATACGCCAGCTACCGAGGCATTGTTTGTTTCTGAAAGGCCAGAGCGTGTCGTGCATTTGGCAGCGCAAGCAGGGGTGCGTTATTCATTAAAGAACCCGCATGCCTATGCCAGTAGCAATCTGGTAGCATTCACCAATATTCTAGAGGGATGCCGGCATCATCATGTGGAGCATTTAGTTTACGCTAGCTCATCCAGCGTCTATGGTGGCAACACCAAACTTCCATTTAGTGAAGACGACGCTGTCGATCACCCGGTAAGTCTCTATGCTGCCACCAAAAAGGCGAATGAGTTGATGGCGCATACCTATAGCCATCTATACCGATTGCCAACCACAGGCTTACGTTTCTTTACCGTCTATGGACCTTGGGGAAGGCCAGACATGTCGCCCTTCTTGTTCGCAAATGCCATCCTGAATGACAAGCCAATCCAGGTATTTAATCATGGTGACATGATGCGCGACTTTACCTATGTCGATGACATCATTGAAGGCGTAGTGCGCGTGCTGGATAAACCTGCTACTCCAGACCCTGATTTTGATACCGGTTTGCCAAAGGCATCAACCAGCAATGCACCATATCGCGTTTTCAATATTGGCAATAGTCAGCCTGAGAAACTGCTGGATTTCATTGGAACGCTGGAAAAAGCATTGGGAAAAACTGCTGAAAAAGAGTTTTTGCCAATGCAGGCAGGTGATGTGAAGGCAACTTATGCCGATACGACTGCTTTGGAGAGCTGGGTAGGATTTAAGCCGAATACCGATTTGCAGTCAGGAATAGAAAAATTTACTAACTGGTATCGGTCGTATTATCGATACGATATTTAGCAGACATAATCAAAGGATTCCATCTTGTGGGTTTTGCAAATTAGCCATTGTTACTATCCACCTTTTCTGGATTGTGCCAGGCAATATGCAGTCTTATTTAAAAATAGTAACTACAAGATCCTGACAGTTTTTTTAACTGGCAAGGCAGATCCTGATGTCGCCAAAGAAGTAGGACATGGAGAGGTCATCTTTCTGGAATATGAAAGTAAAGATGTTTCTGGACTCAAGCTTGGCGCAATAAAAAAGATCAGGGCGCTGCATCAAAAATATCAGTTTGAATTTTGTATCGCGCATCGCGCCAAACCGACTTATGTGGCTCTGCTTGCAACGTCAGTTCCAGTCATCAGCATCCGTCATAACTACGGTGATTTCAAACGCTTTTCTCGCAGGCTGATGGTCAATTTGTTCCAAAAGCGTATACATATATTGGCTGTATCGGACTCTGTGCGTGATGAGATTCGGCTATATCTATCTGGCTGGCCTGCAGAAAGAATACAAACGTTCTATAACCATATCGATGTACAAGCCTTACAGAGCATACAAATATCAAGACAAGAAGCCCGCCACGCACTTGGACTTCCTCAGGATGCATGGGTGGTTGGCAATGTCGGGCGGTTGCATCGCGATAAAGATCAGGCAACGCTATTGCGAGGGTTTCGGCTAGCCTTGTCAAAATTGCCTGCCAATACCAAATTGGTGATTATAGGGAAAGGGCCATTGGAAGCGGATCTCAAGCGCCTCGCTGTGGAGCTTGGCGTCAATGAATCCGTGGTGTTTACTGGTAATGTACCCAATGCCAAGCGGTATTTCAAAGCATTTGATGTGTTCGTGTTGACGTCCGATCACGAGCCATTTGGTATGGTCTTACTGGAAGCGATGGCCGCCGAGGTTCCGCTGATATGCAGCGATTGTGGTGGTGGGGCGGAGATAGCGGGTAATGCGGGGCTATTATTTAAGCTGGGTGATTCAATAGCACTTGCAGATGCTTTAGGAAAATCTGTCGGAATTAAAAAAAACGACACACAGCCTGTGCAGCAAGTTATATTAAGCTCCGTGTTCAGTGATGAAGCAGCGCGTGTAAACTTTTGGCAGATGCCCTTCGTAAAAAAGCTAGTGGCCCAATAGTGATTGATATGCAAATGAGACGAACAATACAACTAAAAACAAAAAGAGGTTACATTCTTAATGCTTTTGCAAAAGATTCTATTACTAAAGAAGCGCAGAAAAATGGCGAATATGATAGCAATACGCTGAATTCTCTGTCCGAAGTGCTTGCAAAAATAAAGCCACATACGAGTCTTGATGTGGGTGCTAACATTGGCAATCATGCATTGGTAATCGCACGGTATTCTGAAAACCTAATCGCGTTTGAGCCAATTAAGTTCATATTTGAGGTGTTGAAGACTAACTTGCAGCAAAATCAAATAGTTAATGCGACCGCAGTAAACATAGGCTTATCTGATATGCAAAGAATGCCCGAAATTTTTATCCCTCTCAACGGAAATCTAGGTTCCTCCAGCTTGGAGGTAAAATCGGGTGAGGGAGAGCGGCTTCAGATCAATGTTGAAACCGGCGATGATTACCTTGCAAGATATCATCCAGATGCCAAAGTAAACTTTATTAAAATGGATGTTGAGGGACATGAGGTTTTAGCGATTCAAGGTTTGCGTGAAACGATTAATAAGTTTCAACCTCTTATGCTGCTAGAGTGGAAAAGCGTGCAAGTAGCACAAACCTTCTTGAACACCAGAATGTTCGAGGAAATATTTAAAGGCTATAGATGTTATTCTCTAACTTACACCGGCAATAAGAAGGTACATCCTCAAGGACTATATGGTATAGCAAGGCGTCTATATTTCAAGCTATTTGCCAATGATTGGTGTTTGTCTGACTTTGATCCGCACAAACATTACTCGAATGTGTATTTTGTACTTGCACGCTATCAGCAGGTCTTTGCGCAATTTCGATTTCTCTCAAAGTCACGGCATGACTGAGAAATTAGTGTTGCTTGATGGCATTGGCGGAGTGCCTTTGGGGCGGGAACTTAAGGATGCAATCAGCCGCACGGGAGTTGATACCAAATATGTTGATTTGCGCAGGCTCTCGCCCAAGTTGTTTTATGCCTTCAGGTCGGCGTTTACAAAGGCATTTAACAGATGGGAAAGCAAAGATAGTTTCTATCATTTTCCTAAGCTGGATGAGGGGAAGTTTGAGGCATATCTAGCGCAGGAGCAGCCAACAATTGTGTTGGTGGTTGGGTTCATTTACAAATATCTGTCTCCAGAATTTGTGACTAAACTCAAAGCAAAGTACGATTTTAAATTGTTTTTGTATGATACGGATAGCTGCAATCTTTACGCAAAACGTCGGGAGTTTATTTTTTTTATAGAGAATGAACTGGCCATTTACGATCACATATTTTCTTTTTCAAAGATAACAACGCGTTTCTTTAGCGAAACCAAACGACTTCCGGCAACTTTCTTGCCATTTGGCGCAAGCAAGATTTCTATGCCGCAGGTTGAGATGCCGCAATACGACGTGCTGTTTGTGGGTAGTTGTGATTTGCGGCGTATTTTTCTCTTGGAACAGATTAAAGCTAAGGTTACAGTTTACGGGGATCGTTGGAAACGGAATTACCCGCTTATTTCCGAGGAACTTAAGGCAAACGTCAAGGACGTCTCTATTTGGGGTGAAGAGCTATATCAGTATTTGGCAGATGCCAAAATCGTGCTGAATATTACTCGCACCCAGTTTTATGGTGCCGAGACTGGTGTGAATCTCAGGATATTTGAAGCTCTGGCGGCTGGATGTTTCCTGCTGACGGATTATTGTGATGAAGTTGCAGAACTATTTGACATTGGTGAAGAACTGGATGTTTTCCGTAGCTCTAAAGAACTTGCTAAGAAAGTGGACTATTATCTACAGAACCCTGAAAAAAGGCATGCAATCGCGCGTAATGGACATGAAACCTTTTTGAAAAAGCACACATGGGAAAGCCGGGCCAAATTATTGTTACAAAAAATGACAGCAGAAGCATAGTGCATTAGCTCTTTAACGGCTCTTTTTGCTGTTCATCCTAGTAATTGATTTTGTATGTTTGAGTAAATCGGTCGCCCAAGGATAGTTTGTTCAATATTTTTCTAAAGTTTTTTTGCCTGTTTGGATGGTGAGTTAATACATAACTCGGCTTTGATAACATTGTAAATGTTTTACATAAAGCATTTAAGATAACAAGATCTTAGCCATTATTTTTTTTGTAAATAACAATACATTTGACTCTTCTTGGGGGGTAAAATCGTTGGATTTCATGGTATTGCGTCAAAGTTTTTTTAATATAAGCCTCACGTTCTGCATGGCTACTGGATAAACTAATCACCAAATAATCGTATTGATTGATGTTATTATCATCGATTGCGGATTTTGCGACTATCCAATTGTCATCCCAAGTGCCAATAAAAGGCGCGCCTGCATAGTAGCGCATTCTGGAATCATCATAGAATACATAATCAGGAGTGGTGTTTTGCTGCTGCAACCATGCTGCGGCATCCTGCATGTAATTGTAGCCTTCGCGTTTAGGCCATATGTTTTTTACTAGGCCTAGGCAGAGCAACATGAGAATCAGAACACCAATTTTTAATAGTTTTTTGTTGGATGTTTTAAACATTTCAGCCAAGTAGATTGCTGCCCATATCATCAGAATCCAGCTTAATGCAACTACATAGCGTCCTGATAAAACGAAGACTTTGGTGATGATGAGCGCCATGCTGATAATTGCAATGGTGGCGGCTGCACTCAGTATGAAATAGGTGTTATTTTCTATAGTTTGATGATGGCCTTGTCGAGCCCCATAAACATTAAGCGCACTAGGAATGATACCTGCCGCAGAAATGATTTTTGAGAGAATGGCATAAATGAAAGTGATTAGCAGGCCAGGGACAGCATATTCTGAAAGATGCTTTCCTAATACCTGGTCCGCCATGATGTTCGATTTTTCTTTCAAGTGAGCGGTAAACTCGTTATATAAGTTTAGGCTAAAGACTTCTTGCAGGCGGCCAAAGTTTTTCATGCTCAAGTCAGGATTGAGCAATATAACCATAAAAATGACGGCCAGCATAAAGAGGCTGATTGAATATGTGCGAATAACATGCTGCAACCTGTTTTGCCATGACTGATTTGGTATAAAGAAAAGCGCAAAAGGCAATCCCAACAGGTAGCAAATGGCCTCTATCCTGAACAAGGTTGCGACTATGATGCATATTTGCCAGAAGATTGCATCGCGGGTTCGCTGGTGTTGTATGTATTGGATAAGGAAAACAAGGCTAGCTAGGAAGAATGCCCAAAATCCTTCATCTCGCATCAGCATCCCTAAAACATCCCCAACAATATACTGAGCACCAAACAAAACAAGCGCACCACAAAACATGGCGCGTGATGTGCCTCCAGCTAATTGAATGAGTTTTAAGTAACTAGCGGTTGCGGCTCCAAAAAATATGATATTAAGAACTTGTGCCGAAGTATGGATGCCGAGCGTAGTGAGTTTGTGTGTATAAGCGATACAAAACGCATAAAAAGGCCAGTTAAATACTTTAAATGCTCCGCGCCAATCGCCCAACGATATTAAGCGCGCTTGCTCAAAGTACAAGACAGAGTCTGGGTTGATCCAGCCATGCTGGATGTATTGTATCCAGGCCGCTATAACCATGCTGATGGATATAACCCACCAAAAGATCTTTGACGGCGCAATTTTATCTAATTTATTCAACCAGGAAAGCATCATTAACCAATTCTAGCCTGAATCCGCTCAGGGGTGATTTGTTTCAGGCAATTCAAATGTCCTAGTGGACATTCTCGCTTGAAACAAGGGCTGCATTCCAGCCCAAGATATTCAATCACCGCATCAGGATGCATCGGCGGTGTATGGTACGGGTCTGAAGAGCCGAAAATGGCGAGCAGTTTTCTGTCCAATGCGGCGGCGACGTGCATCAGGCCAGAATCATTGCTAATAACGGTATCACATAAGGACATGATATCAATGGCTTCTCCCAGCTTGGTTTTTCCGCCCAAGTCCACACAGCGGTTTTGCGCGAGTTGGTTGATTTGTCCTGTAACGGGCACGTCTTTTTCCGATCCGAACAGGACTACCTGCCAGCCGTTTTTGAGCGCGTGATTGGCGACTTCCGCATAGTATTCCGTTGGCCAGCGTTTTGCTTCTCCATATTCGGCACCGGGGCATAGCCCTAAGATCCTGCTTTTGTTGTTCAAGATGCCATGTCTGGAAGCCAATACCCATGCGGCTTCTGGCGATGCCTGTAATGAGGGAATTGGCAATGTCTGCGGCAAGGCAGCATCCTTATCCAAGCCAAGCGCTACGAATCGCTCTACCGTTTTTTTTAGCTTGGTTTTGTCTAATGCACGGATATCGTTAATCAACCCATAACGCATCTCGCCTAAGAAACTGGTGCGTCTGGGGATGCCTGCTGCCCAAGGCAGGATGGCTGATTTGAACGAGTTGGTAAGGATAATGGCCTGGGTATAACCTTTATCTTTCAGCGCCTTGCCGAATTTGATACGTTGCCAGATGGCAGCCTCGCCATGTCTGAAAGGTAGTGCGATCTTTTCGCTCACTTCCGGCATGCGCTCCAGCAAGGGCAGTGTCCACGCAGGTGCGGCAACATCTATCTGGCAGTCTGGCTTATTCGTTTTGAGTGTCTTGAACAGGCTTTGTGCCAACACCATGTCGCCTACCCAGGAGGGGCCAAGAATGAGGATCTTTTCCGCCATCAGGCATTCATTTTTTTAATGATATTGCTGGTGCTGCGGCCTTCCACCAAATCGATTAGCGCTATCTCACCGCCCCAGCTTTGCACTTCCTTGCCACCCACTACTTGGTCGGCCGTGTAGTCGCTGCCTTTTGCAATCACATTGGGCTTGACAGCGTTGATGAGATTCAATGGCGTATCTTCGTCAAATAGAATGACGGCATCCACGCTCTCTAGTGCCGCCAGAACGCGGGCACGGTCGTTTTCATGCACGACTGGGCGCGTCGGGCCTTTAAGCGCGCTCACGGAGCGATCGGTGTTCAAGCCTAGGATCAGTTTGTCACCGCGTTTTTTGGCGGCTTCCAGATAAGTGACATGTCCTGCATGCAGCAAATCAAAACAGCCATTGGTGAAAACGATTTTTTGGCTGGCTTGCTTCCAGGTTTCTACCTTAGCCAGCAGTTCTGATAGCGTACAGATTTTATGTGCTTGTTCATTGCCCTGCTTGGCTGTAAGGGCGTCCAGTAAGTCTGCCTTGGTGATGGGGACTGTCCCTAGTTTCCCCACCACGACACCTGCGGTGATATTGGCAAGTTCCAGACTTTGCAAAGGGGGCAGGTCATGCATCAGTCCAGCCGCCAGAGTCGCAATCACCGTATCACCTGCACCGGAAACATCAAATACTTGTTTGGCTGTGGCTGGCAAGTGATGTGCCGTTTCATCAATCAGCGTGATGCCTTCCTCGCCGCGCGTTACTGCCAGGAAATCCAGTTCCAGGGACGCTTTTAATTGCATCGCCTTGTTAATCAACTCGAGGTCTTGCGCAGAGGTGCCGCAAGCTTCTGCAGTTTCTTTCTTGTTCGGTGTCAATGCGGTAGCACCTAGGTATTTGCTATATTGTTTACCTTTAGGGTCTACCAACACTGGTATTTTGTAGGCTTTGCAATGACTGATGATTTGCTGGCACACCGTTTCGCTGAGCAAACCTTTGGCGTAGTCTGATAGAATGACCATGGCAGGTTGTGCGGCGATTTCCGCTTCTACAGCAGCCATCAGGGCCGCATTCTCATCCGCAGAAAATATGGTGCTGTCCTCTTGGTCTAAGCGTAACATTTGTTGGTGGCCGCCAATGATGCGGGTCTTGGCAATGGTGGGACGGGTTTTGCTGTTGATCAATCTGGCCTGAGTGCCCGTAGCTGTAATGAGCTTGGTCAAGTTGTTTGCTTCGGCATCATCCCCGACGCAGCCGATCAAATGCGTCCGGATTTCAAGTAATGCCAGGTTTGCGGCGACATTGGCTGCGCCACCTGCCCGTAGTTGTTCATTCTTTACCAGGACTACAGGTACGGGGGCCTCGGGGGAAATACGGCTGACCTCACCCATCAGATAACGGTCCAGCATCACATCGCCAATCACAAGGACATGCTGCTTGTTTTTGCCGAAGTTTTTGACGATATCAATCAGTTGTGTCATCAGTCGCTTTCAATGATCTCGCACAGACAATGACCGATAAAGATGTGCGCTTCTTGCGCGCGTGCGGTGATATTGCTGGGCACGACGATGTTATGTGTGCACAAGGCGTTCATTTTGCCGCCGGTGCCGCCGGTAAGGCCGATAGTGACAGCACCTATCTCATTGGCTGTCTCGATGGCTCTGACGACATTTGCGCTATTGCCACTGGTTGTCAGGCCAATCAGCACATCTTTCGGGGTGCATAATGCCTCTACCTGACGGGCAAAGATATAGTCATAACCGTAATCGTTGCCGACGGAAGTCAGGATAGACGTGTCTGTGGTCAAAGCGATAGATGGCAAGCCTTTACGTTCCTTCTGGAAACGGCCGACAATTTCTGCGGCGATATGCTGGCTATCCGCAGCGCTGCCGCCATTGCCGCATAACAATATCTTTCCACCGTTTTTGATGGTCGCTTGCAGAAGTATGCCTACTTCTGAGATTAAAGGGAACAAGGCAGGCAGCGCTTCATACATCTGCATATGCACGGCATGCTGGGTTTTTAAAAAATCTACATATTTCATCTTGGGTCCCTAACAGTAAGGGTCTGATTTCATTAGATAGTTTTGCACATAATCGCGCACGCCGTCTTCCAGGCTGGTCATCGGCGCCGAGTAGCCGGCCGCGCGGATCTTATCCATCGGTGCTTCGGTGAAATACTGGTATTTTCCCTTCAGGTCATCCGGCATGTCGATATAGGCGATATTAGGCGTTCTTTCCATGCTGGCCATGACATTGGTAGCCAAGTCACGGAACGTGCGAGCTTTACCGGTACCAATGTTGTAGATGCCGTTCGCACCTTTTCCGGCAAAGAAGTGGGCCATGATGGCGGCACAATCTTTCACATACACGAAATCGCGCTGCTGTTCGCCGTCTGCCACACTGGTTCTATCACTCTTGAAGAGCTTCATCGCGCCAGTCTGGCTGAACTGGTTGAAGGTATGGAACGCTACACTCGCCATCCTGCCTTTGTGGTATTCGTTAGGGCCGTAAACGTTGAAGAACTTGAAACCTGCCCAGCTTGGCGGCGCAGGTTGTTTTTCATTGACCTGACGCAATACCCATTGGTCAAAGAAATGTTTGGAATAACCATAGCCGTTAAGTGGACGCAGATTATCAATGCTGGCGTCATCATACCCAGCATCACCGTTGCCATATGTGGCGGCAGAGCTGGCATAGAAGAACGGCACTTTATTCTGTGCGCACCACGTCCATAAAGCTTGGGAATACTGGATATTGTCGGCGACAAGCTTGTTGAAATCACGTTCGGTAGTGGCACTGATGGCGCCCATGTGGATGACCGCATCTATGCCTTTGCGGCCTTCCAGCCAGGCAAATAGTTGATCTTTATTCAGATAAAACGCATAACGGCGTTTGACCAGATTCTGCCATTGGTCTTCGTGCGTGACATGGTCAACGATCACCAAATCATCGCGATTGAGGTGTGTGTTAAAGTGCCAGGCGGTGATAGAGCCTATCATGCCTGCGCCGCCAGTGATAATAATCATAAATTCATTCTGAGAGCGAATTGCGTTGTCGCGTGCTCGCTCATTCCTAGCCTATGAACATCATATGTCTTCGTCATTCGCTCCGCGGCTCCTGGCACTTCATCTCTTTTAATGAATTTATCGGTTTAACGGAGGCAAAGCGAGAATGTTTAAGTATAACGCTTATTCTTTTGCGCCCAAAGCCTGCGCCTGGCTTTTTGTAGCGGACAGCTCGGCTTTTGCCTTGGCAGCATCCCAATCCGCTGTTGCCCAGCCTTGCAGGTTCTCCAGCGTAATCTGGGTCAGGGCATGTATCCACGCGTCGCTATCGTTCAGCGCAGGAATGTACTGGTAATCGCCACCACCGTTGCTGGTAAAGATATGTTTGCCTTCCATGGCGATTTCTTCCAGCGTTTCCAGGCAATCGCAGCTGAACCCCGGGCAGATTACATCAACGCGTTTGGTTTTATTCTTTCCCAGATTTTCCAAAGTGTTGGCCAAATATGGCTGTAGCCATTCCTGACGGCCGAAGCGGGACTGGAACGCTACTTGATATTGGCCTTCTTTCAGCCCCAGTGATTCTGCCAACAAGCGCGCGGTCTTGTGACATTCGCAGTGGTATGGATCACCTTTCAGCAGATGGAATTTTGGTACACCATGGAAACTCATGACGAGTTTATCGCCATTGTCAAAATCCGGGCGGCGATTGACCATCCAGTATGCGTTCACGTGCTGGGTCAGTGCGGCGATATAAGCCGGGTGGTCATGATAATGTTTTGTGGTACGAATGGCTGGCACGTCGCGCATCTTTAGCAATACGCGCCAAACGGCATCCAGTGCAGCGGCTGTGCTGCTGGCAGCATATTGCGGGTACATGGGAACCACCAGAATACGGTCACAGTGTGCAGCTTTCAATTTTTCAATCGCACTTTGCATATTTGGGTTACCATAAGTCATGCCGATTTCCACGGCAAAAGGGGATTTGATTTTTTCACCCAGATAGCCTTGCAGCAGTTTTGCTTGCCGCTGTGCATATACCAGTAAAGGCGATCCTTCCTTCATCCAAACTTGTGCGTATTTCTCGGCAGATTTTTTCGGTCGGCTATTCAAAATGATGCCATTGAGAATCAGCCACCAAATCGCACGCGGGATTTCGACAATGCGCCGGTCAGACAGGAACTGTTTTAGATAAGGCCGCAAGGCTGTGCTGGTTGGGGCGTCCGGCGTACCCAGGTTGGCGAGCAGAATGCCAACTTTCAACTGATCGCCGTGTTGGTAAGGTGGTTCCGGATTAAAGTAAGACATGTGTTTATTCTAATTTAAAGCCAATTGAATAGCCATGACCGCGAATTGTAGGCGCCAAAAGCAAAAAAAGGCGCAAGCGCGCCTTTTTAAGCTGCATAAAATCTAGCGTTTGTGGATTTGATTGCCGATATATCCGCCAATTGCAGCGCCGCCGACAGTGCCCAATGCGCTGCCCCCAGTCAGCACTGCGCCGCCGACTGCGCCTATGCCTGCACCAATCGCGGTGTTCTTGCCGCGTGTGGACATTGTGCCGCAGCCAGTCATGGTCAAAACACCCATCAAGCAAACCAAGGCTGTACCTCGTTTTACAAATGAAGTCATCTTTTACTCTCCTAAATTATCAATATCAATTCGTTTCGAAATGTCCGAAACGACACCAGTTTCCTGGTAAAACTTCCCTTGTGAATTTAGTTCTGATTGGAGTTATTTGGATGCGAGAACTGCGCTGGCGCCCATTGTATCTGTTTGCTTAGTGATTGGAAAGTGCGCTGGAAAGCAGCTTCGCCGTCACATCGACAATCGGAATGACACGCTCGTAAGCCATGCGCGTTGGGCCAATCACACCCAGCGTTCCGACGATCTGGCCATTTACTTCATAGGGTGCGGTGACCATGCTGCATTCGTCCAGTGGGCTGACGCCAGCCTCGTTGCCAATGAATACCTGCATGGCTTGGGCCTTCTGGCTGTAATCCAGTAACTGCAGCAGGGATGTGCGCTGTTCGAACAGATCAAACAGTTTGCGTAACGTGGCGACATTGGTGCTTAAATCATCCACCTGCAGCAGGTTGCGTTCTCCGGCAATCACGACATTATCCTGCCTGCCAAGCGCATGGTTGCTGGCTTCTACGGCAGCAGCCATCAGGCGGCTGATGTCGGATTGCATGCTCTTCAGTTCGGCGTTCAGTTTTGCCTGCACGGATTCAAATGTCTGTCCAGCATAATGCGCGTTGAAGTAGTTGCTTGCCTGAGTCAGTTCTGCGGGGGAATGGGCTTTTTCTGTTATCAGCACGCGGTTCTGCACATTGCCATCATTGGTGACGATGATTAGCAGAATACGTTTTTCAGCCAGCGGTAAAAATTCCAGATGCTTCAAGGCTAGCGAGGAGCGTTTGGGCAGCATGACCACGCCTGCGAATTGTGTAAGTCCGGAAAGCATGTTGGCTGCGGTACTAATGAGCTCCTGTGCATTGCCGAGCCTTGCCGGATTCAGTTCGCTCTGAAGTTGTTCGATTTTCCTGCTCTCCAGTGGCTGTACGGTCAGCAGGGTGTCCACAAAGAACCGGTAGCCGCGCTGGGTAGGGATGCGTCCGGCCGAGGTGTGCGGGCTGGCGACAAATCCCAGGTTCTCAAGATCAGACATGACGTTACGGATGGTCGCCGAGCTGACATCCAGACCGGAGTGCTGCAGCAAAGTACGCGAACCGATAGGCTGACCTTCGGCCACATAGTGCTCGATAAGAGTTTTCAGCAGGGTTTGCGCGCGTTTGTCCAGACTTTTTTGCATGCTGCTATTTTGCCTTTGCATTGAATAAAAAGCTATCCAAAAAAGCTATTCATGTTTCATTCTGCGGGTGGTTTTATGATTTAATACTGCCATGACTCAAGCATTCAATAGTATCGGTATTGTCGGCAAATACATGAACCACGACGCGTTGCAGCAAATGCAAAGCGACCTGGCAGATCTGGCGCATCATCTGCAATCCAAAGATATCAGCGTATGGGTGGAGCAAAACACCGCAGAACACGCACATCTGAAAGGATTCAATACCGTGCCGCTGGCCGATATCGGCGCCAGAGTGGATATGGTGATCGTCATGGGCGGCGATGGTACTATGCTTAGCGTGGCGCGGGCCTTGGCGCAAAATCCGGTACCACTGGTCGGTATCAACCGCGGGCGCTTTGGCTTTCTGACCGACCTGCGTGCCGAGGAGATGCTGAGTTCGATAGACCACATTCTGGCTGGTGATTTCCAGAGAGAGACGCGCATGTTCTTCAGCGCGCAAGTGTTCCGCCAAAATAAACTGCTTCACGCTGGCGTGGCCATGAATGACGTGGTGGTGAAAAGCTGCGTGCGCCTACTGGAATTCGAAGTGCATATCGATGGCAAATTCTTGCAAAAACAGCGCGCAGATGGGTTGATCGTCAGTACGCCAACAGGTACTACGGCTTATTCATTGAGTGCGGGCGGTCCAATCCTGCATCCGAATGTCGAGGCGATCGCATTGGTGCCCGTCAGTCCGCATACATTGTCTAATCGACCTATCGCAGTCAGCAGTGCCAGCAAGATCGAGGTGACAGTGGTACAGGCGGATGATGCGCAGGTCAGCTTTGACGGGCAGATCCAACTGGATATGGAGCAGGGCGACAAAGTGGTGATTCAGCGTGCACAACAGATGATTACGCTGCTGCATCCTCTCAATTATTGTTATTTCGACATGCTGCGCAACAAGTTGAATTGGTCATAATCAAGTTCGTATGCTGCAAAGCCTTTCCATTCGTGATTTCATCATTGTTGATGCACTTGATCTCGAGTTCCTCGCTGGTTTTACTACACTCACCGGCGAAACCGGTGCCGGGAAATCCATTCTTATCGATGCGTTGTCACTCGCACTAGGTGCGCGTGGCGATGGTGTGGTGACCCGTGCAGGCTGCGAGAGAGCCGACATTGCGGCCACGTTCGATAACACGGAATCCGCCAGGAAGTGGCTGGAAGATAACGAGATAGCCGAGGATGATAGTCTGTTGCTGCGTCGCGTGCTGTATGCGGATGGCCGCAGCCGTGCTTTCATCAATGGGGTTTCGGTCACGGTAGGGCAGCTCAAGGAGCTGGGAGACCTGCTGGTGGACATCTATAGCCAGAACATGCACCACAGCCTGCTCAAGACTGCCACGCAGCGTCAGATTCTGGATGAGTTCGCAGGCTTGCATACCCGGGTGCAGCAGGTAGCAAGCTGCTATAAGACATGGATTGAACTGGATAGACAGCGCAAGGCCTTCGAGCAGAACGCGACAGCCTATGCCGATGAATTGGCTGAACTGCGCGACAAGAACCGCGAACTGGCGCAGCTGAATTTCAGTGCCGAAATGTGGGCGGATCTGCAAGCGGAACATGCACGTTTAAGCCACGGGGCAGCTTTGCTGCAAGGGGTGGAGACTGGCGCCAACCTATTGGGTGAGGCCGAGATCAATGCGCGTGATCTGCTGTCGCAGGCATATAACCAGCTACAGCAGGTAGCCGAATATGACACCCAGCTCAACGAGCCGCTAGAGATCATTAACAACGCGCTGATTCAGGCGGAAGAGGCCAACCGTTTTTTAAACCGCTACCTGCAGCGCACCGAGTTGGATCCTGAGCGCTTGCAGGAAGTGGATAACCAGATGCAGGCTATCCACGATGCAGCGCGCAAATACCGTCTGCGTGTGGAAGAGATCGCCGATGTGCTGGCTCAGGGGCATGCCAGAATAGTCGAGCTGGAAGGATTTGCCGATGACGGCGTGTTGGCTGGCCGTTGTCTGCAAGCTGAAAATGCCTACAAGCAGGCAGCCAGAATATTAAGTGAAGGCCGTGCCAAGGCCGCTGCCGAGCTGTCAGCGCAAATCACGCAACACATGCAGACGCTGTCGCTGGCTGGCGGGAAGTTTGTAGTCGAGGTCACGCCGCAAGCGCCATCTGCGCATGGGCTGGAACATGTCGAATTCATGGTGGCCGGTCATGCCGGAGTTTCCCCGCGACCACTCAATAAAGTGGCTTCCGGCGGTGAACTGTCACGCATCAGCCTGGCGCTGCATGTGGCTACTGCCAAAAAAGGCACCACACCTACCATGATCTTCGATGAGGTGGATGTAGGCATCGGCGGTGCCGTTGCAGAAGTGGTAGGCCGATTGCTAAATATGCTCGGGCAGCAAAGCCAAGTGCTGGTCATTACACACTTGCCGCAGGTGGCAGCACAGGCGCAACATCATCTGCAAGTGCGCAAGTCTCAGAGTAACGGGCAAACACTCAGTCATATCCATCCGCTCAGTGAAGAGGAAAGGATTGAAGAGATCGCCCGCATGCTGGGTGGCGTCCAAATTACCGGGACGGCGCTCAGTCATGCCCGCGAGATGCTGGGCATGTAGCTGCCAATCATTTCGCTAATTCTTTCATTATCGGATTGCCCGTCCTGTAGGCCGCATGCAGATTGGCTTCCAGAGCGTCTGTTCTAATAATGAACGCGCACGGGAGTTAGCGAACTGCTTGCTGGATCACCCGCCACTTCTCGATCTTTTGTGCCAATGACATGCCTGCGTGTGCCGGGCTGGTGGAGGGCAGCTGGCAGGTCGCTATGTTCACATGCGGGTGGATATGCTTGCGGAACAATGTTGCTGCCGTGGCGCCATTAAAGCAGACCAGCTGGATTTGTGCGTGTTGTGCCAGGAAATCGGCAATGTCGTTCGGAATGACACTATCCGGCTGGATGGCACCATCCATGCTGCCTGGGCGATGGGCCGAAGCGCAGACATCCCACAATGCCACCCCCGCATTTTTTAAACCCTGGCAGCGTTGCAAATATGGCAGGCTTGAAGGAACGCCCAATACAGCCCCCATCACTTTCCAGAAAGCATTGCGCGGGTGGGCGTAGTATTGCTGTTGCCGCAGTGATTCCTGCCCAGGTAAAGAGCCTAGAATCAGTAGTCTGGCATTCTTGTCGGCGACAGGCGGAAAGCCTTGGGAATGCATGCTGGTTTTTTGGATAAGTTACTGTATTCTGATGCAATTGCGCCCGGCACGTTTGGCTTCGTACAAGGCGTTGTCAGCGCGCCGCAGCATCGTTTTCAAGGTGTCGTCCGGAGTCACGGTAGCTGTGCCGATACAGACAGTCACTTTATTACCATCATGTGCCGTCAATTGGGCGTGCTCGATGTGGCTGCGGATACTTTCAGCCAGCGACTTTACTTTCTCCGAGTCGGTTTTGGTGGCGATGATCAGGAACTCATCTCCGCCCCAGCGCGCAGCGGCATCGCTGACGCGGGTGTATCTCTGGAGAATGCCGGCGATTTCTATCAATGTGTCATCACCAATTTCATGGCCAAGTTGATCATTGATTTTCTTGAAATGGTCTACGTCGATCAGTAATAGCGAGAAGGGCTCATGATAGCGGTCAAATTGGCTCTTTTCATATTCGAACGCCTCCTCGATTTTCTGACGGTTGTATAGACCGGTCAGGTGATCGTGAAAGGTAAGATGGCGCAAGTGTTCCTTTTCCAGTTCCAGCGCCTTGTTGGCTTCCTGCAGCGCCAAGGTTCGCTGATGTACCTGCTCATCCAGTTGCTGGTTGGTTTTCTGCAACTGAGCATGCTGTTGCCGCACCATTTTTTCGTGAAACTCGAAGATGACTAGCAGAGCCAGCGTGTGTATTACCCCAGTCACGATATCCAGGTTGGAATAGCCGGAGTCAGGCATAACGGCGTGTGTGACAACGACAGAAGCCAGAATGGCGATAACCCACCAAAGACCCAGTTTCCGGCCTTTGAGAAACAAAGCCGCCGCTGCGAGCAGAAAGAAAAGTACAAAGCGCGTTTTGTTATATGGCGCCAGAATGAAGATAGCCAGAAATAGCACCCAGTACAAACTGATGGCCGCGTTGCTGAACCAGTTCACATGCTGGGGATTGCGTCGCAGATAATGCGCCATGATTAGCGCGATAATCGCAAAGGCGATATTAGATAAGCTAATCACCAAGGAATACTGGATGCGGATGATGCTCATGAGGACAGCAACAACGCTGCCCAGCCACAGCGCCTTGAAAAGGAAGCCGAACTTAGACTGGTCGATAGCTAAGGTCTCGGTTTGTGGTCGTAAAGATTCGGTCTTGTTGCTAGCTTGACTGGACATAATGCTAGTCTCTTATCAGATTGCAAGGATGGTTGTTTTCAGCCATTGTGCCTGAATTCCAACTATTTTGCCAATTCAGCCGCATCTACTACCACCCTGTATAGTTGGGCTTCCTGCGGGGTGCTGATGCGTTCGCCTATGGCTATCTGGTTGCGTTTGCCAGGTTGTATGCCGTTGATAAGCATCGGGCGTGACTGGCCGATTGCTCGGCCGGTCTGCGCGTCGTATTTGATGACATGTACCTGCACTCGACCGATTGGCGTGCTGGTGGCGTTTTCCACCACGGCATACAAGTTGCCGGCATTGTCTGCCAATGCGCCGGAACGGATGTATTTGCCAGGGTTGCGCGGCAAGTCCAGATGCACGGCGCGTGCGCCTGCCTGCTGACCGATCTCGGAGTTGGAGCTGGCGGCGATTTGATAATGTTGCAGTGCGCCATCGACATCGCCACGTTCCTCGGCGATGTTCCCCAGTAGGGCATGGCCTGGTGCAGTTGGCAATAACTCATTGGCGCGAATCAGAAAAGGCTCGGCTTCTTTCTTCTTGCCCATGTTATACAGAGCAATGCCGCTCTGAATGTGGGGTTTGAAGTAATCTGGCTGCATTTTGATGGATTTTTCGTAGTAGCCCAGCGCTTCCTGGTTTTTCTTTTGCGATAGTGCGATATCACCGAGAAGCTCCTGGAAACGCGCTTCTCTCGGCTCGATCCGAATCGCTTCCTGCGCTAATTTTGTGGCAGTAGCCGTATCGCCCTTTTGCAGCGCTTTCACGCCGTCGTCATAGGCTTTATATGCAGCTTGGGTGGCTTTTACCTTGGCAACTTTTTGCGCATAGATTTCTTTACCCCATTCTCCACCTGCGCCTAGTTTGGCCAGGGTTTCCTTGTTGGCGGCGACCCGCTCCGGAGACGGCGGGTGGCTGGCAAACAGGCCTTCCAGCCAATTGGTTTGTTTGCCTTCGCTCAGGCGTACAAATGTTTCCTGCAAAGTGACTGCAGCAGTAGGGTCGTAACCAGCTTTCTTCATGTATTTCATACCGTAATAGTCGGATTCGCTTTCCGCGTCACGGCCATATTTCATGGTCGCCAGTTGTGCTCCCAACTGGCTGGCGCCGACAATGAGGTTCTGGTAGTTGTTATCCTGAGTAGCCAAACCTACCGCGATCATCGCGCCTTGCATAAACACGCCGCGCTCTACGCCTTTGGCGCCATGGCGTGCAGCTGCGTGAACGATTTCGTGCCCCATCACTGCAGCAAGTTCTGCCTCGCTGTTCAGCTCGTACAAAATGCCACGATTAAAGGCAATCTTGCCGCCGGGCATTGCCCATGCATTGGGAATGGAATCGTTCAGCACCACGAACTCGTAAGGCAGTTCAGGCCGGTCGGAAACCGCTGCCAGCCGTTTACCGATGCTTTGCACATAAGCTGTCAGCTCAGGGTCAATCGTATAATCCCCGCCTTGCGATTGGCGTGCAGGTGAATAGTTTTGTTGCCCCATGGCAATTTCCTGTGATTCGGAAACGAACTGGAACTCTTTTTTCTTGGTGACAGGGTTGGTGCCGCAGCCATTAAGGCTGACGCTGATGAGCAACGCAACAAAGATGCCATAGTATTTTTTCATTGCGCGACTCCAGCGCTGGTAATGATGATTGACTAACTTAACGCACGACTATCTTTTATGTGGACAAGGTTTTTTCGTGCAATCGGCATAGATATAAAGAGAATGCTCATGTATCTTGAAGCCGCGGCTGTTTGCCGCTTTGTGCTGAAGCTTCTCGATTTCCTCGTCACAGAACTCTTCCACATGTCCGCATTGCAGGCACACGATATGGTCGTGATGACTGCCTTCGTTGAGCTCGAACACGGCTTTGCCGCTCTCGAAATGATGGCGCACCAGCAGACCAGCCTGCTCAAATTGCGTCAATACGCGATATACGGTTGCCAGGCCAACATCGTCACCCGCATTGATCATCACCTTATAGACATCTTCTGCGGACAGGTGACGCTCGTTGCTTTTCTCGAACAGCTCAAGGATTTTAAGACGCGGTAAGGTTGCTTTCAGGCCGGCATTTTTTAAGTCTTTTTGGTCATGCATGTTGTTCAAGTCTCGCGTAATTTGCAGTGGTTAACTTGTTCGGGGCTTCTCTAGTCGTGGTATATTAACGCCAATTTAGTAATGTGTCTCTATAATCCAGCACAACATCATGCGTTATTTTCTAGTGTTATTGTTCAGTTTGCTGACAGCCTGTGGCGCAGGCGTTCCCTCGCTTAAACCCTACAAAATGGATATCCAGCAAGGTAATGTGGTGACATCCAAGATGTTGCTGCAGCTGCGTCCGGGGATGACCAAATCCCAAGTGCGCTACATCATGGGTACGCCACTAGTGGTGGATAGTTTCCACCGAGATCGCTGGGATTATTTCTACCAGATGCGTCAAGGCGGCAAGATAGTCGAGCAGCGCCGTGTCATTCTTGAGTTTGAGAAGGAGTTGCTGGTACGCGTGCGTGGCGATGTGGTTCCTGCCGGGGCACAATCACCTGAAGGTGCGGCGCAGGACAACCCGAACAAGACGATTGAAGTCGCGCCTACAAAGCGTGAGGAAAAGGGCTGGACGGATAAGCTGAAGTTCTGGAAGAAGGACGAAAAACCGGTTGATGCCCCTAAACCTCAAGCTGCACCAGAAACTAAGCCTGCAGCTCCGGCGCCCGAGCCAGCTAGCGCTTCACCATCTGTGGATGCGCCATCCGTATTAGTTGTGCCGGTTGTACCGGCAGCGCCGCCTGCTGAACCTGTAAAAGTTGAACCGATGCAAACAGAGTCTGTGCCAGAGCCTGTGAAGGCTGAACCCGTTGTACCTGCTGCGCCTGCGGCAGAGGCGACTAAAGCTGAACCAGCGCCCATGCCAAAACCTGCACAGCCTCGAGCATCTACGCCTGCAAAAGATGATAAATTGATATTCCGCATGGATAAGAACATGCATACGCCAGTAGAGGAGTCAGCCGCCCCTGCGCCCGTTGCTGCTCCAGCAGCGCCAAAGGCGCCAGCCAAGACTGTAGAGCCTCCGCCTGAGGAAGAAGGGCCTGGTTATTTCGAGCGTATTCTTGAAAAGATTGGGTTCTAGCGATCGCTGGATTCCAATCTTTCAGTGGACACTAACTTGCCAGTGTTTTTATATTGGCGATGTTATGTGGGAACTAAAATATAGGGTTAACTTACTGATATGACAACAAAAATCGTGATTGCCGGCGCAAGCGGGCGTATGGGGCATGCCCTGTTGGCTGGCGTGTTTGAAGATGCTGGCTTGCAGTTGTATGGTGCGTTAGATCGAGCCGGCAGTAGCAGTATCGGCCGCGATGCAGGTGAATTGTTCGGTAAGAATGCAGGGGTCTATATCAGCGATGACGCTAACGAGACGCTGGAAGGTGCCGATGTGCTGGTGGATTTTACCCGCCCGGAAGCCAGTATGGATTATCTGGAAATCTGTCAGCGCCATGGCGTGAAAATGGTGATTGGCACCACAGGCTTTACCGTCGAGCAGAAAGCCAAAATCGCTGCTGCGGCGAAAGACGTAGCAATCGTGTTCGCGCCCAACATGAGTGTGGGAGTGACCTTGCTGATCAGTCTGGTTGAGCAGGCTGCCAAAGTGCTGAAGGATGGCTATGACATCGAAGTCGTCGAGATGCACCACCGTCATAAAGTAGACGCACCATCTGGCACCGCCTTACGTTTGGGTGAGGCCGCTGCCAAAGGCATCGGGCAGGATCTGAAAGATTGCGCCATTTATGCCCGTGAAGGTGTTACTGGCGAGCGCGAGGCCGGCAAGATTGGCTTTGCCACCCTGCGTGGTGGCGATGTGGTGGGTGACCATACCGTAGTTCTTGCAGGTATTGGTGAGCGCGTCGAACTCACGCACAAAGCCAGCAGCCGCGCCACGTTTGCGCAAGGCGCGCTGCGCGCTGCCAAATTCCTAGCTGGCAAGCAGGCTGGCCTGTATGATATGCGGGATGTGCTGGATCTAAAATAAGTGGTGATAAGTCGCCGCAGATTTTTTATTGGCCTCTTTGCTATATTCTGTGCGGTGTTCGCATGGTCGGCCATTCAGCCGCATGACTATTTCACCTGGTTTCTGGAAGTCTTTCCGGCGCTGATTGCACTGCCGATCTTGTTTTTCACTTACAAAAAATTTCCGCTTACATCTTTGCTGTATGGACTGATCCTGCTGCATGCAATTGTTTTGATGATAGGCGGCCATTACACTTATGCCGAAGTGCTTTTTTTCAACTGGTTGCGTGACACTTTCGATTTAAGCCGCAATTATTACGACCGCGTCGGGCATTTTGTGCAGGGCTTCGTTCCAGCGATGGTCGCGCGCGAGATTCTGCTCCGTAAACAAATCGTACATGGCAGGAGTTGGCTGTTTTTTTTGGTAACTTGTATATGTCTGAGTATCAGTGCATGTTACGAGTTCATCGAGTGGTGGGTGGCGGTGGCTTCCGGCACGGCTGCTGAGGCTTTTCTCGGTACGCAGGGCGATGTTTGGGATACGCAGTGGGACATGTTTTTGGCGCTCATTGGCGCGATTTCAGCCCAAATCCTGCTGGCGAAACTGCATGATAAGCAGTTGGTCCAGCTTGAACGTAACGGCTGAATCGGCTATAATTTATTAATTCTTGCGACGGGAAGAGTTCAATCGACTCCTCCCGTTTTGCATATCTAGCATCGCCTCATGATGCACTAAAAGTTTAACCAGATGAATACAGGAGCGCTTAGTGGCCACAACACGTCCAGAAAACTCGCAGCCGGCAATATTGGTATTGGCTGATGGCACAGTGTTTCATGGTGTTTCTATCGGTGCTTCTGGTCACACGGTGGGTGAGGTGGTGTTCAATACCAGCATGACCGGCTATCAGGAAATCTTGACAGACCCGTCCTACACTGAACAAATCGTCACGCTGACTTATCCGCATATCGGCAACTATGGCACCAATGCCGAGGATGTCGAATCCGGCAAAGTCTACGCAGCAGGCCTGGTGATTCGTAACCTGCCATTGCTGGAAAGCAATTTCCGCAGTAGCCAGAATTTGAGCGACTATCTACAAACCAACAATATCGTAGCGATTGCGGATATCGATACCCGTGCACTGACACGTATCTTGCGTGAAAAGGGAGCGCAGGCTGGTTGTGTCATGGCCGGCGAAATAGATGAGGCTAAGGCCTTGAGTCTGGCAAAAGGGTTTCCAGGGTTGTCCGGGATGGACTTGGCCAAGGTGGTTTCCTGCAAGACGGCATATGAGTTCAATGAGCCTGAATGGCAGTTAGGCCAAGGTTTCAGCAAAACTGCCGAGCAAAAGTTCCATGTGGTGGCGTTTGACTATGGTGTGAAGCGCAATATCTTGCGCATGCTGGTCTCGCGTGGTTGTAAGGTGACTGTATTGCCCGCCCAAGCAGGCGCGGAAGAAGCGCTGAAATATAAGCCTGATGGTATCTTCTTATCCAATGGCCCTGGCGACCCGGAACCGTGTGATTATGCGATCAGCGCCATTCAAACGCTAGTGGAAACTGGCATCCCGACTTTTGGTATTTGTCTGGGGCACCAGTTGCTGGCATTGGCGAGCGGTGCCAAGACCTTGAAAATGAAATTTGGTCATCACGGTGCAAACCATCCGGTGCAGGATGTCGAAAACAAGCGCGTGTATATCACCAGCCAGAATCACGGCTTTGCGGCTGACCCTGCGACTTTGCCTAAGAACGTGAAAGTGACGCATGTGTCCCTGTTTGACGGCAGCTTGCAGGGAATTGCACGTACTGATAAGCCGGCATTCAGTTTCCAGGGGCATCCTGAGGCAAGCCCGGGGCCGCACGAAATGAGTTATTTGTTTGACCGCTTCATTAGCATGATGCAGGAAAGGAAGGCTGGCTAATGGCTAAGCGTACTGACATTAAAAGTATTCTGATTATTGGTGCTGGTCCGATTGTCATCGGACAGGCATGTGAGTTCGACTATTCCGGTGCGCAAGCCTGTAAGGCGCTGAAAGAGGAAGGTTATCGCGTCATTCTCGTCAACTCCAATCCGGCTACTATCATGACCGACCCGGAAATGGCCGATGCAACCTACATCGAGCCGATTACCTGGCAGATGGTGGAAAAGATCATCGAGAAAGAGAAACCGGATGCCTTGTTGCCGACCATGGGCGGGCAGACAGCGTTGAACTGTGCGCTGGATCTGGACAAGCACGGTGTACTGAAAAAACATAATGTGACAATGATCGGTGCGTCCAAAGAAGCCATCGACAAAGCGGAAGATCGTCAGAAATTCAAGGAGGCGATGACCAAGATTGGCCTTGCTTCAGCAAGGTCAGCGATTGCGCATAGTCTGGAAGAGGCTTTGCAGGTGCAGGCCAATATTGGCTATCCAGCTATTATTCGCCCGTCGTTTACCATGGGCGGCAGCGGTGGTGGTATCGCCTATAACCGCGAAGAGTTCATTGCCATCTGTGAACGCGGTCTGGATGCCTCGCCAACCAATGAGTTGCTGATTGAAGAATCACTGCTAGGTTGGAAAGAATACGAGATGGAGGTGGTGCGCGACAAGGCGGACAACTGCATCATCATTTGCTCGATTGAGAACCTCGATCCAATGGGTGTACATACCGGAGACAGTATTACTGTGGCGCCGGCGCAGACGCTGACCGATAAAGAATATCAAATCATGCGTAATGCATCGCTGGCGGTACTGCGTGAGATTGGCGTGGATACCGGCGGTTCTAACGTGCAGTTCGCCATCAACCCGAACGATGGCCGCATGGTGGTGATTGAGATGAACCCGCGCGTTTCGCGTTCTTCCGCATTGGCCTCCAAAGCGACCGGTTTCCCGATTGCCAAAGTGGCGGCCAAGCTGGCAGTGGGCTACACATTGGATGAGCTTAAAAACGAGATTACCGGTGGCGCTACGCCGGCCAGCTTCGAGCCATCGATTGACTATGTGGTCACCAAGGTGCCGCGCTTCGCTTTTGAGAAATTCCCGCAGGCGGATAGCCGTTTGACGACACAGATGAAGTCGGTGGGTGAGGTGATGGCGATGGGACGTACCTTCCAGGAGTCTTTCCAGAAAGCCCTGCGCGGTCTGGAAGTTGGTGTGGACGGCCTGGATGAAATCACCGCTGATGTGGACAGGATCACCAAAGAGATGGGTGAGCCAGGTCCGGAGCGCATCTGGTACGTGGCTGATGCGTTCAGGATTGGCATGAGTATCGAGCAGGTGTTCGACATCACCAAGATCGACCTTTGGTTCCTGGCGCAGATCAAGGATATCGTAGATCGCGAAGATGCCCTGAAAGGCAAGCATATCGCTGATCTGGATAAGGAAGCCTTGTATCAGCTCAAACGTCGCGGTTTCTCTGACCGTCGTCTGGCTAGGCTGCTGGATACAGATCAGCATGCCGTGCGCGCCTATCGTCAGGCATTGGGTGTGCGCCCAGTATACAAGCGCGTGGATACCTGTGCTGCTGAATTCGCGACCAACACGGCCTACATGTACTCTACCTATGAGACATATTGTGAGGCCGAGCCATCCAGCAAGAAGAAGATCATGGTGTTGGGTGGTGGTCCGAACCGCATCGGCCAAGGTATCGAGTTCGATTATTGCTGTGTGCATGCGGCATTCGCGATGCGTGATGATGGCTATGAAACCATCATGGTTAACTGTAACCCTGAAACGGTTTCCACGGATTATGACACTTCAGATCGCCTGTATTTCGAACCGGTGACACTGGAAGACGTGCTGGAGATCGTGCATATCGAGAAACCGGTTGGCGTGATTGTGCAATACGGCGGCCAAACGCCATTGAAGCTCGCGCGTGATCTGGAAAAAGCCGGTGTGCCTATCATCGGCACTACCCCAGATGCGATTGATCGTGCAGAAGACCGCGAGCGCTTCCAGCAAATGCTGCACGATTTGGGCCTGAAGCAGCCGCCTAACCGCACAGCGCGTGCGCCGGAAGAGGCAATTCGCCTGGCAATCGATATCGGTTACCCGCTGGTAGTGCGCCCATCCTATGTGTTGGGTGGCCGTGCGATGGAAATCGTGCATGAGCAAAGCCAGTTAGAGCGGTACATGCGTGAAGCGGTGAAAGTTTCCAATGAAAGCCCTGTTTTATTAGACCGCTTCCTGAACGACGCAATTGAAGTGGATGTGGATGCGCTTTCCGATGGCGAGGATGTGCTGATTGGTGGCATCATGCAGCACGTGGAACAAGCCGGTGTGCACTCTGGTGACTCTGCTTGCTCGTTGCCACCCTATAGCCTGAGTCAGGATCTGCAAGACGAGTTGCGTCGTCAGACCGTGCAGATGGCCAAGGCACTTGGCGTGAAAGGTCTGATGAACGTGCAATTTGCCGTACAGAACACTGACCAGGGTGATGTCGTGTATGTGCTGGAAGTGAATCCGCGTGCTTCACGTACCGTACCGTTTGTCTCCAAGGCTTGTGGTTTGCAATTGGCGAAAATCGCTGCGCGTTGTATGGCGGGCCAGACACTCAAGTCACAAGGTGTGACCAAAGAAGTCGTGCCACCGTATTACTCGGTCAAAGAAGCAGTGTTCCCGTTCATCAAGTTCCCTGGTGTAGATACGATTCTGGGGCCGGAGATGAAATCCACCGGCGAGGTAATGGGTGTGGGCGCGACCTTTGCAGAAGCGTTTGTCAAATCGCAGCTGGGTGCTTCTGTACGCATGCCAAAAGGCGGCAAGGCATTCATCAGCGTGCGTAACGAGGATCACCAGAAGGTCGTGGATATCGCAAAAGACCTGGTGAACCTGGGCTTTAGTCTGGTCGCGACCAAAGGTACGGCGCGCGCCTTGCAGGAACACGGTTTGACGGTGACGCCAGTGAACAAGGTGGCAGAAGGCCGTCCGCATATCGTGGATATGATCAAGAACGATGAGATCAGCTTTATCGTTAACGTGACCGAAGACAAGAAGGCGATCACCGATTCTTACGAGATTCGCCGCAGTGCCTTGCAGAACAAGGTGACTTACTATACTACCTTGGCCGGCGCACGTGCTGCGTGCATCGGTATGGCACAGAGCAAGGAAATGCAGGTGTATTCCGTACAGGACTTGCACAAAAAACTCGCATAACATACACTCTAATTTAATTGAAACCACGCTCTAACGAGTGTGGTTTATTTTTTTATCCTGATTTTTTATCAGGTTTTTGCAAGGTTTGGATTTTTAGGGTTTTAAATATGGCAGTGAATCAGATCCCAGTCACCGTGCGTGGCGCCGAGTTGTTGAAAGAAGAGTTGCAGCGTTTACGCGGCGTGGATAGACCAAATATCATTCAGGCGATAGCCGAGGCACGTGCACAGGGTGATTTGTCCGAGAATGCGGAATATGAATCCGCCAAAGAACGCCAGAGTTTCATCGAAGGACGCATCGCGGAACTGGAAGCAAAATTGAGCAACCTGCAGATCATTGACCCGACCACGCTGAATGCAGATGGTCGTGTGGTGTTCGGTGCGACGGTGAAGATTGAGGAGTTGGAGTCAGGCGACGTCAAAACTTATCAGATCGTTGGCGATGATGAAGCTGATATCAAGGGCGGCAAGATCTCGGTGAGTTCCCCCATCGCCCGCGGTCTGATCGGCAAAAGCGAGGGGGATGTGGCGGAAGTGTCAGCTCCTGGCGGCGTCAAGGAATACGAAGTACTGGAAGTGCAGTATATCTAGACAAGAATAAATTTAGGCGAGTAGAACCGTGCAAAAACTTTCATTAATCGTTGTCACGCTGTGGGTTGGCGCGTTATGGATGACTGGTATCACCGCTTATACCTTGTTTCAAACGCTGAATGACACAAAACTGGCTGGCAACTTGGCGGGTAATCTGTTTGAAATCGTCAGCTACATCGGTATCGCCAGTGCGATATTCCTGATGATCGAACGATTGTTGTCTTACAGCACTCGTGCACTCAAGCAAAGCTATTTCTGGGCTGTTTTTGTGATGTTCCTGCTGGTGCTGGCAGGCCATTTTGGTATCCAGCCATTATTGGCGCAGCTAAAGGCCAGCGCCATGCCAGCCGACGTGATGCACAGCGTGTTTGCCGACCGTTTCAGAACCTGGCACGGGATCGCCAGTGTCGCTTATGTGTTCGAATGCTTGCTGGGTATTGTGCTAGTGCTGAAAGTGCGCTAGTGCCAGAGTTTGATTAAAACTTGGGAATTACGACTTTCGCTTTTTCTTTGGCTGTTTCGCTAGCGCGGTAGAAAATCAATTGCTTGCCGATATGGTGTACTTGTGTGGCGCCGGTAGCATTGGCAATTTCGTCATACATGGCTTTACGCGCGTCGCGGTCGTCCCCGGCCACTTGCACTTTGATCAGCTCGTGTGCGATCAGGCTGCGTTCAATTTCCTGCAGCACGTTTTCAGACAACCCCTGATGGCCGATGATGACTACCGGATTGAGACTGTGCGCCAGTCCGCGCAAATGAGAGATTTGTTTGGTCGATAATTTCATAGACGCTATTTTAACATGCCAACTGTCTGAGATGGGCTTTACGCATGCACACGCGTTCATTGCCAAATATAATGGCCTGCGAGGCAGGCGGGATGTGCTTTCCAAGCCGATAATCTTTATAATGAAATCCATATGAAACCCAGTAGAACCAGTAAAGCATGGATGCAGGAGCACGTGAGCGACGAGTTCGTGAAACGTGCGCAAAAAGAGGGCTACCGTGCCCGCGCTGCCTATAAGCTGATCGAGATCGACGATAAGGACAAGCTTATCAAACCTGGCATGACGGTCGTGGATCTGGGGGCTACGCCCGGCAGCTGGTGTCAGGTGGCGGTGCAGCGCCTGAAAGGGCATGGCAAGATCATCGCGCTGGATATCCTGGATATGCAGCCGATTCCCGGCGTGCAGTTCATCCAGGGGGATTTCCGCGAAGAATCGGTATTGAAACAGTTGGAAGCCGCGATAGAAAATAAGCCGGTAGACCTTGTAATCGCTGATATGGCCCCCAATATAAGTGGCATAAGCACCGTTGATCAGGCGAATGCGGCTTATCTGACTGAGCTAGCATTGGATTTTGCAGGACAATGGCTTAAGCCGGGAGGCAGCTTTCTTGTCAAAGTGTTTATCGGCAGCGGCTTTGATGAAATCGTCAAAGTAATGCGGACACAGTTTGACAAAGTCGTGACACGTAAACCGAAAGCCTCACGTGACCGCAGCAGTGAAGTTTATCTGCTGGGACTCAATAAAAAGCCTTAAGCGCTTGATTTTGAGTTAGAATAAAACAAAGCTTCATGCTTTAAAGGAATTTAACCAAGTGAAAAATATTCTTAAGAATGTCATTCTCTGGATAGCAATCTTTTCCGTGCTGACCATGGTATTCAACCAGTTTGTCGATATGGGCAAACCGAAAAGCGAGATCGTCTACTCGCAATTCATGCAGGAAGTCAAAGACGGTAATATCGACAAGGTACAGATTGAAGGCCGTACCGTCCATGGTACACGCCGCGATGGCAAAGAGTTTACGACTTATGCGCCGGATGACTTGTGGATGGTCAGCGACCTGTTGAAATACCATGTCAAGATCGAGGCCAAGGCGCCGCAGCAACGTTCAGTGCTATTGGAAATCTTTATGTCCTGGTTCCCGATGCTGTTGCTGATCGGTGTATGGATATTCTTCATGCGTCAGATGCAGGGTGGCGGCAAAAGTGGTGGCCCATTTTCATTTGGCAAAAGTAAAGCACGTCAATTGGACGAGTCCAACAACAGTACCACGTTCGCGGATGTGGCGGGTTGTGATGAAGCCAAAGAAGAAGTGTCTGAGCTGGTGGATTTCCTGAAAGATCCTGGCAAGTTCCAGAAACTGGGTGGCCGTATTCCGCGTGGCGTATTGATGGTGGGCCCTCCAGGTACCGGCAAGACCTTGCTGGCGCGTGCGATTGCAGGTGAAGCGAAAGTGCCATTCTTCACGATTTCCGGTTCAGATTTCGTCGAGATGTTCGTTGGCGTAGGTGCTGCGCGGGTCCGTGACATGTTCGAGACCGCTAAAAAGAACTCACCATGTATCGTATTCATTGACGAGATCGATGCGGTTGGCCGTCATCGCGGTGCGGGCACCGGCGGCGGCAATGACGAGCGTGAACAGACGCTGAACCAGTTGCTGGTGGAAATGGATGGTTTCGAGGCTAATTCCGGCGTGATAGTGATTGCCGCAACCAACCGTGCAGACGTGTTGGATAAAGCCTTGCTGCGTCCAGGGCGTTTCGACCGTCAGGTGATGGTAGGCTTGCCGGATATCAAAGGCCGTGAGCAGATCCTGTTGGTGCATATGCGTAAAGTGCCGATTGATCCGGACGTGAAAGCTGACATTATTGCGCGCGGTACGCCAGGCTTCAGTGGTGCGGATCTGGCTAATCTGGTCAACGAGGCTGCGTTGTTCGCGGCACGCCGTAACAAGCGTACTGTCGATATGCAGGATTTCGAAGATGCCAAAGACAAGATATTTATGGGACCAGAGCGCAAGTCGATGGTCATGCGTGAAGAAGAGCGCCGCAACACGGCGTATCACGAATCTGGTCATGCCGTGGTAGCGAAAATGCTGCCAAAAGCCGATCCGGTTCACAAGGTGACCATCATGCCGCGTGGCTGGGCACTTGGCCTGACCTGGCAATTGCCGGAGTTTGACCGCATTAGCAACTATAAGGACAAGATGCTGGAAGAGATTTCCATCCTGTTCGGCGGCCGTATTGCGGAAGAGATTTTCATGCATCAAATGTCGACGGGTGCTTCCAATGACTTTGAACGTGCGACCAAGCTGGCCCGTGCCATGGTGACCAAATACGGCATGAGTGAAGCATTGGGCACGATGGTCTATGCGGGAGATGAGCAGGATTCATTTTTTGGCAGTATGTCATCGCGTACTGTGTCTGAAGCCACCCAGCAAAAAGTGGATGCAGAGATTCGCCGTATCCTAGATGAGCAATATGCGGTAGCACGCAAGATTCTGGAAGAGAATCGGGATAAGGTTGAAGCAATGACGGCGGCGCTGCTTGAGTATGAAACTATTGATGCTGACCAGATTGGCGATATCATGGCTGGGCTGCCAGTACGTGCACCTAAGCCGCGCGAAAACAAGAACCAAAACGGCGGTGCTAGTTCCGGGGGGGCAGCAGTCAAGCCTACACCCCAGCCTACTGCAAAAGGTGAATGATCTATAAGGAGTGAACAAGGGTTGGTGCGCCAACCCTTTTCTTTTTCATGCAATTTATTTGTGGCCAATACACACTGGATCTGACGAGCCCGAAGGTGATGGGCATTGTCAACGTGACGCCAGATTCCTTCTCCGACGGCGGTCGTTATGCCAGTACGCAAAAAGCCTTGTCGCATGCTTTGCAGCTGGTGGCAGAAGGTGCGGATATTCTCGACATCGGCGGAGAATCCACTCGCCCTGGCGCAACGCCGGTGCCATTGCAGGAGGAACTGGATCGTGTGATACCGGTTCTCGAAGCGTTGGTAAAACAGATCAACATCCCAATTTCGATCGACACTTACAAGCCGCAAGTCATGCAGGCTGCCATTGCTGCCGGTGCCAGCATGGTCAATGATGTGCGGGCGCTGCAAGAAGAAGGTGCTTTGAAAGTTGTTGCCGGCTCCAATGCAGGCGTTTGTCTGATGCACATGCAGGGGACGCCGCAAACGATGCAGGAACATCCGCATTACGAAGATGTGGTCAACGATGTGAAACATTTCTTGTCAGAGCGCCTGCAGGCTTGTCTGAATGCTGGGATACGGGCATCTCGTATCGTGCTGGACCCAGGGTTTGGTTTTGGTAAGACGCGTGCGCACAATATTGCATTGGCCAAGAACCTCGGTGTTTTGTGTGCCCTTGGTCAGCCGGTATTGGTGGGCTTGTCGCGCAAGTCCGTGTTGGGTCAGGTGACGGGCAATGATGTGGACACAAGAGTCCACGCCAGTGTTGCGGCGGCGGTCATTTCAGCGATGAAAGGTGCTAAAATCCTGCGCGTACACGATGTGGCAGCCACTAAGGAAGCGATCAAGATCGTTTCGGCTATAGAGTAGGATGATATGGGTAGAAAATATTTTGGTACTGACGGTATCCGCGGCAAAGTAGGTGAGTCGCTTATTACGCCGGATTTCGTGATGCGCTTGGGTTATGCTGCTGGCCGCGTACTGACGGGTCTTGAGAGTAACCTTGCCAAAGGCGCACATCCTGCTGTCCTGATAGGCAAGGATACGCGTATTTCAGGTTACATGCTGGAGGCCGCCCTGGAGGCCGGTTTGTCGGCAGCAGGCGTGGATATACTGCTGACGGGCCCGATGCCAACCCCTGCAGTTGCTTATTTGACACGTGCGCTGCGTGCGCAGGCAGGTATCGTCATCTCCGCGTCTCATAACCCCTATTACGATAACGGTATCAAGTTCTTCTCTGCACAAGGTACCAAGTTGCCTGATGAGGTAGAACGGGCGATTGAAGCGGAATTGGATAAGCCGATGCAGGTGATGGAATCGGCCAAGCTGGGGAAAGCACGCAGGATTGACGATGCTTCAGGCAGGTATGTGGAGTTTTGTAAAAGCACTTTTCCCAACAACCTGGATTTGCGTGGTTTAAAGATCGTACTGGATTGCGCACATGGCGCGACTTATCATGTGGCGCCACCAGTGTTTCATGAGTTGGGTGCGGAAGTAGTGACCATCGGCAGTCATCCGGACGGACTGAATATCAACTACGAGGTCGGTTCCACACACCCGCAAGCATTACAAAAAGCGGTTATCGAGCAGCAGGCTGATTTGGGGATCGCCTTTGATGGCGATGGCGACCGTGTCATGATGGTAGACGCAAAGGGCAGGTTGCTGGATGGCGACCAGTTGCTTTACATCATTGCCTTGAGTTTATATAGTAAAGGCAAGTTGAAGGGTGGTGTAGCGGGTACGCTGATGACCAATCTTGCACTTGAGCATGCACTGGCTAGGCATCAGATTCCGTTTGAGCGCGCAAAGGTGGGCGATCGTTACGTGCTGGAATTGCTGCAGCAGAAGAACTGGCAATTGGGTGGCGAGAACTCTGGCCATATCCTGATACTGGATAAGCACACCAGCGGTGATGCGATCATTGCGGCCTTGCAAGTGCTGCAGGCACTCAAAGTCAGCGGAAAGTCATTGGCAGAGATGGGTGAGGCTTTGCCGCTATACCCGCAAGTGTTGGTGAATGTGACGACAAAGGCCAAGCTGGATCTGGCAGCAGAGCCGATTCAGCGCGCAGTCAAAGATGCGGAAAAGACCCTGAATGGGACTGGGCGCGTATTGTTGCGTGCGTCAGGTACCGAGCCAAAGATTCGCGTGATGGTAGAAGGTCAGGATGCTGTATTGGTCAGAAATCTGGCTGAAGAGATTGCTGAAGTGGTGAGACAGCAAGCTTGAAACGACATTCAGTTAATGGATTAAGTAAAAAAACTTTCATCAAATCTTCATCAAGCTGACATTTATAGTGTTTATCTTGGCAACATCAAACATTGTAAATGTCAGATATGTCTTCAATTCGAAATTATTGGAATCGTATACAGGCTTGGGATAGCGCACTGTGTGTCTCCTTGAGCATGACTGGACAATATCGTCTGATACGTGACTGGTTCCGACTGATCAGCCGTCTGGGCGATGGGATGTTCTGGTATGTACTGATGCTGGCGATATTGCTTACGCAGCAAGCGGAAGGAATCAAACCAGTCTTGCATATGTTGTGCGTGGGGCTGACAGGGACTGTATTGTATAAATGGCTGAAACATAAAACTCATCGGCCAAGGCCATATCAGGTGCATCAGGATGTCTTTATTACCGGGAAGCCGCTAGACAGATTCAGTTTCCCTTCCGGACATACCTTACATGCGGTCTGTTTTGGTTTGATAGCCATCTATTATTTTCCAGTATTGTCGTTTGTCATTATGCCGTTCATGCTGATGGTGGCTTTGTCGCGCGTCGTGCTTGGGCTGCACTATCCTAGCGATGTCCTGGCAGGGGCCGCGATTGGGTATGTGCTGGTGATCAGTTCTTTTGTTGTATTTGGCTGAACAGCTCAGATAAAAATATTGCTGTCTTTGGGGTAAAAGATATCGATAGGGGTCGGTACGTGCATACGCAGATCCCCAAGGCATTGAGAACGCCAGTCAATCAGTTCTGCTGCGGTCAGATTCGTCAGTTCCGGTTCCCAGTGCGGTCTATGTCCATGCAGGGTGAAATGGAAATGGCTCAGTGCATGTTCTGTCTTATTCAGGTAGTAATTCAGGTTCTTCAACAGGTCTAAATCCCGAAGTTTTAACAGCCATAGCAAAAACGTGGATAACCTGCTGATGCGGAGTAGTCTGTCCAATCGTGACAGACGTTTTAACTGGGTCTTGGCGACATGATGGTGGACACCAAACTTTTGCGCAGCGAATCTGCTGAGCGCCTCAAGGTTCGTGTGGATCAGCTGATGCGGCGTGTATGTGACATGTTTGGATATATGGCCATCCATCGCCCATTCAGAAGCGACATGCGTCACTATCGTTTTATTAAGCCACTTGGCCTCGTGGGCAGGTACAAAATGGTTATGTGCAATCACATCTACAAACAGGTGGCTGGTATAACCTATGGCAATCGCAAGTTCCTCTTCAGAGTCTGCAGTCGCTATCATGTGTTCAGAAATATGCCATTGATGTGACGTGCTGAAAGACTTGGAAATGATGGCTAAATCAGGCAGGCAGGCACCTGCTTGTACAAGACGGGGAAACTTCTGAATGGCTGACCGGATTCGCTGATCCATGAGGGGTGCACATACCAGCAGATATTGCGAGAAGTAGATGTGGGTGTATAGCCCCCATGCCTGCGCATCCGATGCATACAGGCAGATAGGGATGATCCATAACATCTTGGTATATATGGACTTTAGCATGCACGCACTTTGCCACTTCAAGATGAAATTGGCGTGACATGCAGATGATATTTTGATGAAAACTCGATTTTCGGTCATAAATCTGACGCATTGCCGGACTAATATGCATCGATACAGGGTTAAGTTGATGAAAATATTACTGATTTCTGATGTGTATTTCCCCCGAGTGAATGGGGTTTCTACTTCGATAAAGACGTTCGCGACACAGTTGCAGGCGCTGGGGCATGAAGTCCATCTGATAGCGCCAGACTATGGTGTTGTGACGGAAGACGGGACCTGGATTACACGTGTGGCCGCACGCCGGATTTTCTTCGATCCGGAAGACAAGTTGATGAGGTATGCGAGCGTATTAAAACTGCTCCCGGAGTTACGCGCGCAGAATTTCGATATTGTCCATATCCATACACCTTTCATTGCACATTACGCAGGGCTGAAAATCGCCAAGGAGTTAGGGTTGCCCATCGTAGAGACCTACCACACATTCTTTGAAGACTATCTGCATCACTACTTGCCATGGATTCCTAGAGTTGTGGCTAAAGGCATGGCGAGAAGGATATCTAAGAGACAATGTAATGCGCTCAATGCGATTATTTCGCCTTCCAAACCGATGCTCGATGTGTTGCGCAGTTATGGGGTAAATGTCCCTGCGGAAGTGATTGCAACCGGCCTGCAACAGGCAAGCTTTGCCGAGTCTGACGGAGTTCATTTCAGGAAGAAATATAATATCCCGGCAAACCGACCAATGTTGTTGTATGTTGGTCGCGTTGCGCATGAAAAAAACATAGATTTCCTGCTGGAAATGATGAATGTTCTCAGGCATAAGATTCCGGAAGTTCTGCTCGTGATTACTGGAGAAGGGCCAGCTGAGGCACATTTGCGCCGGCAGGTAAACACACATGGTATCGAGAAACATGTGCAGTTTATAGGTTATCTGGATAGGGAAAAGGAGCTCAATGCCTGCTATGGTGCAGCGGATATCTTTGTGTTCGCATCTAAAAGCGAGACACAAGGGTTGGTGCTGCTCGAGGCGATGGCGCAAGGTACACCAGTTGTTGCAATAGCGGAGCTGGGAACAGCATCAATACTTATCGAAGGGCAAGGTGCCAGGATAGCGCCGGATAATGAAATGAGATTTGCACAGATTGTCCATGATCTATTAGCTCAGCCTGCTGAGCGTTTGAGCTTGGGAAATGCTGGCAAGGAATATGTGACCAGATATTGGACTGCAAACGCCAAAGCTGTGCAGAAAGCTGGCTTTTACCAGAAGCTTATCCAGAATTAAAAAAGGGCGCATGGGCGCCCTTTCTTTTAAGTGCCGCTAAACTGCTTATAAGAATGTCTTCCCAAAGCTGAAGAAAATCGCTGCGATGACCGCAGAAGCCGGAATGGTGATAATCCATGCCCATACGATGCGCGAAGCCAGCCCCCAGCGCACTGCAGAAGCGCGTCTGGACAAGCCTACACCGACGATGGCACCAGTGATCGTGTGGGTGGTTGAAACCGGGATTCCTAACGAGGTGGCCAGAAATAGCGCGATAGAACCAGATGTTTGCGCACAGAAGCCACCGGTAGGGCGGATACGGGTAATGCCCATGCCCATGGTGCGTACGATACGCCAGCCGCCAAACAGTGTGCCCAAACCCATGGCTAGCTGACATGATGCAACTACCCAGAAAGGTACATTGAAATCACCTTGCAAATGGCCGTTGGCGTATAACAATACCGTAATGATACCCATGGTTTTCTGCGCATCGTTAGCACCATGACCCAAACTGAAGAAAGAAGAAGAAATGAATTGCAGTTTGTTGAAGCGACTCTCGGTTTTGTATGGTTGTGATCTTTCAAAAATCCACAATAACAAAATCGACAAGAGTAAAGCGAGCGCCATGCCGAACAGTGGTGACAGGAAGATTGCCAATGTGGTCGCAATCAGTTTCTCGCCGATGATGATCCCATGCATGCCTGCTTGCGCAAAACCGGCACCCAGCAGGCCACCGATCAGCGCGTGTGACGATGATGACGGGATGCCGAACCACCAGGTGATGATGTTCCAGGATATCGCACCACCCAATGCCCCAAATATCACCGCGTTATTGACAATATCCGGGTTGATGATGCCTTTGCCGATGGTGTTAGCTACATGCAGGCCAAAAAACATGAAGGCGATGAAGTTGAAGAAAGCTGCCCAAGCCACGGCAACCTGCGGGGTCAGCAAACGGGTAGAGACCATGAGGGCAATCGAATTGGCCGCGTCATGGAACCCGTTCATGAAATCAAACAGCAGGGCTACCAGAACTAGCAGCCCCATAATCAATATGGCGTTGTCTATCATTGGGAATCCGCCTTAGATGCGTTCTAGCACAACGCCATGAATAACGTCAGCAACATCCTCGCAACTGTCGACCGCAGCTTCGAAGAGGTCGTAGAGCTCTTTGGCGCGAATCAGGTCACGCGCATCGGTGACTTCCGCGAACAAGCGTTTCATGCCTGCACGCATCACGTGGTCAGCTTCGCCTTCGATGATGCTGATCTCTTCACAAAGTTTCATGATGCGGTCGGCGTTTTTCATGTCAGATAACAAAATTACGACATCGCGTACTTTTTCTGCGGCGCGCAACAGAATCTGTCCCAAAGCGGCCATCTCTGGCGTGAAAGGGATATGACCATATACAAATGAGCGCTGCGGGATATCTTCACAAGTATCGACAATATCATCCAAGGCGTTTGCCAATTCGCGAATCTCGCGGCGGTCGAATGGTGTAATGAATGTTTTATGCAAGCTTAACAGAATCTCTTTGGTGTATTCGTCGGCTTCGGATTCATGATTGCGGATTTCTTCAAACTGTTTTTGGAACAGATGTGGGTCGTCAGTGGCAGACATGGAAGCCAAGGTTTTGGCACCTTTGACCACGCATTCAGCTAAGTTATTGAAAAGAATGAAGTAGTTTTCATTTTTTGGTGCCATTGATGCAACTAGTCGGCTTAATACACCATTTGCCATAAAGCTCTCCCTGAAAGTTTGACTTTGCGTTATTGTATAATTCTTCGACTTCAACGCCCACGCAATATTACAATTTTATTACAGAATCATGATGCGTATATGATAAAAATCATCAGCGAGTTTTTTGGCACAGCCGGATTGTTGGCAATAGTAACAGGTTCTGGCGTGATGGGGCAGCAGCTGGCTCAAGGTAACGATGCGGTAGCTTTGCTGGGCAATAGTATTGCCACGGGTTGTGGCTTATATGTACTGATCACTTTGCTCGGCCCTGTGTCAGGCGCACATATTAACCCCGTGGTCACCATGCATGCATGGTATCAAGGTAGTTTGAACAGAATTGAGGCGATACGTTATTTGACTGCGCAGTTCCTGGGCGCTATTGCAGGTGTCCTGATTACCCATACGATATTTGGTCAAGCTATCTTGCAGGTTTCTACGCATGCTAGAAGCGGTACGGCACAGATGCTAAGTGAGTTTTTATCAACCATGACTTTGTTAATGGTCATCCGGCTGGGAACAAAGTATGTGCCTGAAAAAGTACCAATGCTGGTCGCGTTGACTGTAACGGCTGGTTATTGGTTTACTTCTTCCACTTTCTTTGCCAATCCTGCAGTAACGGTTGCCAGAAGTCTGACCAATACCTTTGTAGGGATTGCGCCATTTGATGTGGCGGGTTTTCTGGTGGCTCAACTGTTAGCGTTGGCTACCCATTTATTCTGCATAAGGAACCTCAAATGAGTATCGTTATCTACCATAATCCGGCATGCGGTACTTCGCGCAACACCTTGGCGATGATTCGACAAAGCGGGGTGGAACCTACGGTTATCGAATACCTGAAAACACCGCCAAGTCGTGATGAGCTGAAAGGGTTGATTGCCAGGATGGGAGTGCCGGTACGTAACGTGTTGCGGGAAAAAGGTACGCCATATGCGGAGCTGGGTTTGGATGATGTGCGCCTGACGGATGACGCTTTGCTGGATGCGATGATGGCACACCCCATTTTAATCAATCGTCCAATCGTCGTGACCCCCAAAGGGGTGCGCCTGTGCCGTCCATCGGAAATGGTACTGGAAATCCTTGAGAATCCGGACATCGGTGCTTTCATCAAAGAGGATGGTGAAGTGGTCAAGCCGAAAGTCTAAGGCGATTGCGGTATAATTCCGCTTTTCAAGAATTTAAGCAAAAAACAACATGGAAGCCGAACAACTCAATTTAATTGCCAATCGTCTGGATGACTTGGCTGCCCGCCACAAAGCTCTTCGGGGGTATCTTTGACTTCGAGAACAAGTCACAGCGTCTGGAAGAGGTCAATGGTTTATTAGAGGATCCAAAAGTCTGGGACGATGCCGAGAAAGCCCAGAAACTTGGCAAGGAAAAGCGCACGTTGGAGCTGGTGGTCAATAATCTGCAGCAAGTTGAAACCAGCTTGAACGATAGCCGCGAGCTGTTTGAAATGGCGCGCGAAGAAAATGACGATGCCACGCTATTGAGTATAGATGTGGATACTAACGCAATTGAAAAAACCATAGCTGAAATGGAATTCCGCCGCATGTTTTCCGGCGAGCTGGATTCTGCCAATTGCTTTGTCGAGTTTCAATCCGGTAGCGGGGGTACCGAAGCGCAAGATTGGGCGGCCATGTTATTGCGCATGTATCTGCGCTATTGTGAGCGCAAAGGCTTCAAGGTGGAGGTCCTGGAAGAGTCCGAAGGAGACGTGGCCGGTATAAAAGGTGCATCTATCAAAGTTTCTGGTGATTATGCCTATGGTACTTTGCGCACAGAAAATGGCGTGCATCGTCTGGTGCGCAAGTCACCTTTTGACAGCAATGCCAAGCGCCATACCAGTTTTGCCAGCGTGCAAGTTTTTCCTGAGGTGGACGATTCGATAGAGATTGAAATCAACCCGGCGGATTTGCGTATTGATACCTATCGGGCATCAGGCGCAGGCGGTCAGCATATCAATAAAACAGATTCTGCCGTGCGCATTACCCATATTCCTACAGGGGTGGTAGTGCAATGCCAGAACGACCGCAGCCAGCATCGTAATAAAGACGAAGCGATGAGTATGTTGAGGGGCGCGCTTTATAATCTGGAATTGAACAAGCGTAACGCTGAAAAGCAAGCGCTGGAAGATGCGAAAACCGATATCGGCTGGGGGCACCAGATTCGCAGTTATGTACTTGACCAGTCGCGCATCAAGGATCTGCGTACCAATGTCGAGATTGGCAACACGCAAGGCGTGCTCGATGGCGATCTGGATCCGTTCATCATGGAAAGCCTGAAGCAAGGTGTTTAGTCTCCAGAGGCATTGATAGTTCCTGTTGGCTGCACAATCTAAAAATGTTGTGTTTTTTCCGGCTTTTTCTTTAATTTAGAATCAATTCATACTGCCTAAAATGGGCGGTATGAAACAATCACGTGAAAAGCAAGCTGCAGAAGCCTATCTGAAATTCCTTGGCAAGAAAGGCGCGTCTGCGGGCACACTTTATAGACGTTCACTATTCTTGGATAACATGATAGTGGAGCTGACAGGTAAGCCACAAAATCCTACAGAATTTGGCAACGCCCTGACGAATGTATTAGCGACTGTGACGCAGTTGGATGCGTTGGAGTGTCAAAATTCCGCACGGGAGTTTTATCCGTTCTGGATGAACGACATCAAGGCAATCGCTTTGTTTGAAAAGCACTACGGCTATGACATCAAGCCGGTAAAGTGGAAACCTTTGCCGGCATCCCTGGATAAGCTGACCGAAAGTCTTGAACATGAATTTTTTGATGAGCGGGATACTTTGGCGTTGCTACGCTATTCAAGAAGTTTGTATACACAAGGAGCGGAGCCGCTGGTGGTGGAAACCCGTTCGAAATTAGCCAAAGTGGTGATGGTGCGGTTAAGAGATGCTCCGATAAAGAGTAACATCACATATCGCATGGCAGTAGACATGACATTACCGCTATTCAAAGTAAAAGAGATCAGGGAATTGTTCCTGGCTGTCGTACGGGAGTTCTATTACTTCTGGCTGGAGACACATACGGCCAAGCAATGCGCTGCCTAGCTCAGATTTGTCCTGCAGTTTTACAGTAATTCGTTTTTATTATGTCTGAGGTGTTTCTGGAGCTCCAACCAGAAACATCACGCGCGCTGCGTCCACATGCAGGAATTCGGCAATATCCTTGTAATCATCTGGCAGCGCTGCATTATCCCACCCATTGGCAGAATGACGTGCAAGATTGACTGCGAGCACAACGTTTCTGGCGCGGGCATCTTCGCTATTCTCGTCTTCCATAAGTTTAGAAAGGATATGTGGGAGATGAAATGTATCGACCAATGCCTTTTGTAAATCTGTCAGTCTGAACCCCAGGATTTGTTCTTGCGCTGTTTTGCTGCGCAATGTGGAGTCGGTTTGTTGCATGGCGAAAATCGTGTTCATTTTGTCCGGCGCAAAGCACCACATCATCATTTCAGCAAGGTCATGCAATAAAGCTGCGGTACGGATATCATCTGCATGCAGATCTTTGCGTATCGCAGCCCAGTCAGAGGCATAATAAGCGGCGCGGTGTGCGCGCTTGATCAGTCTCAGCAAATGTA
>JAKOWL010000108.1 GCA_029781535.1 Pseudomonadota bacterium | reverse complement strand
ATCACAATGAGAAACCAACGAAGCTTCCTGGCTAATTTGAAAAATTGGCTTTGCTTATATAATGCATTCGCCATGAATAGAAGGCAAAATACCACCCCGAGCATATTGGTTTTAGCTTGGCCTATGGCGAAAGCGATCAATACAAAAGCCAATAACTGTGTAACGACATTTAATTCTGGAATGATAGTACGCTGACTCATGCCAAAGTTTACAACCTAAATAAAAAAACCGGACATTCTGTCCGGTTTTTTACACAAAAATAAAGTCATGCAAGTGTTTGTAATAACTCTTCAGCGCGCTTGCGCTGACCAGGGCCACCTTCTTTTAACACTTCGTCCAGCAATTCTTTTGCTCCGACTTTATCATCCATGTCCAAATATGCAGCCACCAAATCCAGTTTAGTATCTACTTCGGCCGGCTCATCAACTGATAGTGACAAATCAACTACAGGCATAGAAGTCTCTGCCACATCAAGATTGATGCCAGATAAATCTATTGATGCATTGTCATCGTGTGATGATAACGAATCAGACAAATCCAGTGTAGCCATATTAAAATCGGCATTTTCTTTACCCTGACTTGGACTCTCCTCGGCAATCTCAGCAGGCAAATCAAAAGCCGTTGAATCTGTCTGCGTGACTTCAAAACCTAACTCAGCAACAGAATCACTGGTTAACTCTTCAGGCGCAGTCAAATCAAAACTTAAACCAGCATCCTCATTTTTCTGCTCAAACGCACTGATAGTGGGAAGCGTTTTGGTTGCAACCACATCAAGATCAGCATCAGCCTTGGCATCTGCGGCGATTTCAAGTGGCATTTCCAAATCAGGCAACGTATTGGAGAACCCCAATGTGGAGGCAGACTCTAGCGATGAAGAGCCGCCCAGTTCACCTATATCGAAATCCAGCCCTGCGCTTGCTGTCGAAGCTTCTCTGCCTTCAGATGAGGCTACATCCACATCATCAGAAACAAGTGCATCAGCGGGGGTAGACATAAACTCGGAACCCGATGATAAGGACTGATCTGTCAAATCATCATTGTCTAAGTTAAAGTCTAAATCTTTCTCAGCAGCAAGTGGTGAATCAGCAAAATCAGAAGCATCTAAGCTTTGATCACCTGATCCTACAGGAATATTGCCTTGATATAGCGGGTTATTAGGCTCTAGTTGTGCACCGATGGCCGCCACTTTAGCCCAAACGGGATCTTGTCCGCCTAGAGTAGTATACAACTCACCTGCCACTGTCTCAAAAGCAGACATATTCTTGCTAGCAGCATACATCTCAAGCAACTTAAGATGCAATTCATACCGTTTAGGCTCTTTGGAGATTGCGTCCTTTAAAATCTCTTCGGCTTGCGCATCACGACCGTACGCCATATAGACTTCAGCTTCAGCGATTGGGTCAACATCATGCGTATCGATCATGCCACCATTCGCACTTTGAGAAAAGTCTGTCAGGAAAGAAGTGTCACCGGTATCGACACTCGAGCCACTGGTATTGCCAAATACGGTATTAGCCTTCAAGCCACCCGAAGTCATAATGCCTTGTTCAAAATCAGCCAGATTTTTCTTGCGCTTGTTACGCAGATACATCCATCCACCACCAAGCAAAGCTAGAAGCCCTGCACCACCACCTAGTAACGGCAAGTTCAAGCTATCCAGGATGCTCACCGCTGGCTCAGGGGCTGGCTCCGGCATAGGCTTCTTGACTACAGCAGGTTTTTGCTGAGTTGCAGGCTGAGCCGCTTCAGCTGGCTTTTGCTCAACTGGTTTGCTTTCTACTGGTGGCGTCGGTGGATTTTCTTGACTTGCTGGCTGCGTTGTCGGCTCAGCAGGCTTAACCTGAGCTGCTTGTTCGGCTTGCTTTTGCACATCCGACATAGCACCGTTTTTCATTGCCAACAGCTTTTGCATGTCAGTAATCTGTTTTTCAAGCTCAGCACTTCTGGACTGAGCTTCCTGCAGACCCTTCTCGCGCGCTGTCACTTCTTCCTGAAGCGCAGCCACCTTGGCTTCAAGGGATTTTATGCTGCCATCATCCTTAATCTTAGCAGCATCTCCCGCAGACAACTTAACGACATCTTTGCTGCCTGCCGCTTCGGTTGCAGACTGATCCTCAGCAGGCTTGATTTTGCCTGAAGCTGAAGAGGTTTTAGCTTCAGTTTCAGCGACGGGTGCCTCCGCTACCATTCCAGCAAGTTTATTCCGATACTCGTTCCAATTGGCTGTATGCACCCTAACCTCTTTATTGGCATCTTGCTGGGTAATGGTAACAAGCGCTTCCTGAGAAGGAGCACGTAAAATCTGGCCCGTTTTAAGTCTATTGATGTTTTTACCGGCAAATGCATCAGGATTTGTCTCATACAAGCCTATCAGCATCTGCTCGAGACTGACACCTTCCGGCTTCATATCGCGCGCAATTTTGGCCAATGTGTCACCACGTCGGGTCACATAATCCTGCGCATCGCCCGTTGCTTCAGCGACGGGCTTTTTTGCGCGCTTTGATTTGCCAGCCTTTCCGGTACTTGTCGCAGCACCTGCCTGAGGCTCAACCATTTCAGCACTAGCAGCAGCACCAGCCACAGGCTTCACAGATGGCGCCTGCACGGCTGTTGCGGCATTATCTGTTTCACCGGCATAGCCCGGTGGATCCAGAAGCACCGTATATTCGCGTAACAGACGTCCAGATGCCCAATCCACCTGCAAGAGCATATCCAGGAACGGGTCATTGATTGGCTGAGTCGATCTTAATTTAAGGATGGGTGCGCCACTGGCGTTTTTAGCCACATCCACTTTGATAGTGCTGTGCGATACCGGGCGCTCGATACCTTGTGCAGAATAAGCTTCATCGGGAGCGATTGCGGCTGTAAGGGATGACAATTCATCCGGACTGACAGATAACAGCTCAATTTCAGCCTTTAGCGGCTCACCCAAGCCAGAACTTACATTCAGTTTACCCAAGCCTGCGGCATACACCGAAACCGGTATTAAAGCCAAGCATAATGCCGTCGTTATTTGCTTTAATTTTGAACTGTGCACTGTCTCACCCTTGATTTCTTAAAAAACCTGATAATAAAAATAACATCAATTAGTTACAGATGCAAGCTCATAATACACCTTACAATCTATAGCTATCTGATTGTATGTGAATAGTGTTGGATTTTGTTGAATTTTCAGTTATTTACTTTCAACCAAAATACGCAGCATCCGACGTAAAGGCTCGGCCGCTCCCCACAACAACTGGTCGCCAACGGTGAATGCAGATAAATATTCACCGCCCATCGCCAGCTTGCGTAAACGGCCAACCGGTGTAGTCAGTGTGCCGGTAACGGCAGCTGGCGTCAGTTCACGCATACTTATTTCACGTTCGTTTGGCACCACTTTCGCCCAAGCGTTAGCCTCAGCCAGCATTTGGTTGATTTCTGCCAGCGGCACATCTTTTTTGAGTTTGATTGTCAACGCTTGAGAGTGACAGCGCATCGCACCGATACGCACACATAGCCCGTCAATCACAATAGGATTGTTCTCGCGACCCAGGATTTTATTGGTCTCCACGCCGCCCTTCCATTCTTCTTTGCTTTGTCCATTACCCAGATCCTTGTCGATCCAGGGAATTAGACTGCCTGCCAACGGCACTCCAAAATGTGCTTTCGGAAAAGCCTCGTCACGCAATGTACCGGCTACTTCGCGGTCAATATCCAAAATTGCCGAAGCAGGGTTATTCAGCAGTTCGCTTGCTACGCGATGCGCCTCACCCATTTGCTTGAGCAATTCGCGCATATTCTGCGCACCCGCACCCGAGGCTGCCTGATAAGTCATGGATGTCGCCCATTCCACCATATCCGCTTTGAATAGCCCGTTCAGTGCCATCAACATCAGGGAAACCGTACAGTTACCACCAACCCAATTGTTCCCGCCGTTGGATAGTGCATCTTTAATCACATGCATATTGACCGGATCAAGGATAATGACCGCATCTTTTTCCATGCGCAAAGTAGATGCAGCATCTACCCAATGCCCATTCCAGCCTGCACTACGTAGTTGTGGAAATATCTCGCTGGTATAATCGCCGCCTTGGCACGAGACAATCACATCCATGGCTTTCAAGGCGCTGATGTCTTTGGCATCTTGCAGTGCAGGCG
>JAKOWL010000085.1 GCA_029781535.1 Pseudomonadota bacterium | reverse complement strand
ATACAGGCCGACTTCCAGCACCCGTTCCTCAATATAATCCTTCATATCCAACGCAACCTCCCTGGCCTATTGGCTGACAGCTTATTACAGCGTATGCCCGCCAAGGGCCAGGCATGACAACCCTTTTTCTTTCTTGCAAGGGTGAATTGCCATGCAAAGGGGATTCATCGCGATGAGGAGGTTTCCAATGGGATTGGGGATGCTCAACCCTTTTTTAATAAAGTTTGAAATAGCCACACCGTTGTGCTAACATAGGAGTTACTGTTTAACATTCGGAAGTGATGGACTTGCGCGCGATCGAACTGATTTTCGCGTACTTTAAAAAGCACTGGCCGCGCTACTTTGTTGGTGTATTGGTTGTATTTCTATCCACTTTTTCCGGAACGCTGATCCCACTGTATCTGGGGCGCGCGGTCGATGCGCTTAACGCCAAGGAAATACTCGTAACGGATGTTCAATATTATGCGGGGCTGATTGCCATCGCCGGCATGACGGCTTTTATATCCCGCGTGCTTTGGCGCTATTTGATTCTCGGGTTTTGCCGCAGCATTGAATATTTTTTGCGCGAGAATCTGTTTTTGCACCTGCAAAGCTTAGGGCCTGATTATTATGTTAAGAACAACACCGGCGATATCATCACCCGCGCCATCGTGGATGTTCAAGCCGTGCGTATGATGCTGGGTTTTGCCATTATCGGCATCATCGATGCCGGTGTGACAACCGTGATGTCCATTACGAATATGAGCGCATCGCTGAACCTGACAACCACGCTGCTTGCAATATCCCCGGTTCCGATCATCACCTACATCATTTTCAAGGTGCGCGCCATGGTGCGCAAACGCTATGGGAAAGTGCAGGAGGCCATTTCGAATATCTCGTCCAAGGTGCAGGAAAATATCACCGGCATTCGGGTGATTAAAGCCTTTGCGCAGGAAGAAAAAGAAGCCGATTTATTTGCGCAGTTGAGTTTCAAAAAAGTGGAGGCTGAAACCAACCTTGCCAAGGTTTCCGCGCTGATAGGCCCCATTGTTCAGCTTAGCTTCGGCATTGTGTTTTCGATATTTCTCGTTATCGGCGGCGTGATGGTGGC
>JAKOWL010000084.1 GCA_029781535.1 Pseudomonadota bacterium | reverse complement strand
GCTGGCCGAGTTTTGGGGTGTGACGGTGCCCTCCACCGTGATATTGCCACTGCTACCATTTGTAATGACAGCGCAGTGGTTGTAGGAGGAGAGGTCGCCTTTAACGGTGATGCTGCCGCCGGCGCCTTCGGTGAATGCACCAGCGCGGAGGCCGTAGACGTCGCCCTCTACGGTGATGACTCCGCTGTTGGAGGTACGAGCACCGTAGCCAGAAATAGCAGACACATTGCCCCCTACAATTACCTCGGCCTGATTCTGGGCATGAGCTGCCCCTTGAATCTGCCCATCTGTGGAGGTGACGTTTCCGTTTACTTTGACCATGGTGCCAGAATCGGTGGCGTAAACGCCGTTGTCCTGCCCGGTGGCATTGCCGCGCACTGTTACTTTAGAGCCGCCCATGGCGTAAACGCCGATGCCGTCGTTGCCGCTGGCAGCGGTGTCAACCGTAACAGTACCTTTGTTCGCCCACACACCGTAGAGCTTTCCAGTGGCATTGAGCTTGCCAGCACCGGTAAGCGCCACGGTTCCCTCTGTCACCTTGAGCCCTTCATTGGCGGTTGTGTCAATGGTGAGGGTTTGGCCGTTTAAGTCAAAGGTGATATGTTTCCTGTCGATGATAACACCTTGAACGGTTGTGAAGCTTTTGAGCAGCTTAATAGTTGCGGTAGTACCCGCCGCTTCCATAGCTTCCTGCAATGTCGCATATTCCGTGCCGTCGATTTCGCAGAGCTTTTCCCCTTCTATATCCGGCGGGGTAGTGACATCTAGCTTGACAACATCCGTGCAGCTAGCCAACGGATTGGCATAATAAGTGTTACCTACCACCATGTAAAGGTCATAATCTGTTCCGCCCACAGTACCAGTCACTAGAAAACTATCATTAATACCTGGCGCAAATTCGGGGCTACCTGAACTTATTGCAGGGTTATTATTACTGTCCGTACCTTGAGCTATTTGTTCAATACTGGGAGTACGTGCTTCATTGGGCAATAACACCCAATACACTTTACCTTTTTTACTGCTGTCGATATTTTCTAATTTTATCCTTACCTCAACCTGTTTGCTACCATCAGGCTGAACAGCCCCATTCATAGGGAAATCTTGTACAAAGTACTCGGCAGCATCTGGAGACTTAAAATCTACCTTGAGTGGCTCAGATGTGTTATCTGCATCATCCTTTAAAACTACATAGACATCATATTCAGTACCATGCTGAGGCACGAAACCAACTATATGCATATCAATCTCTTTTTTATTGTTTTTATAAACTCTTAAAGCTGGATTGCCATCTGCATCCTGTCCAGCTATAACCTGTTCTTTGGTAGGTGAATTAGCTCCATCTGGCAAAAGAACTGCATTAAAATATGCTTCTTCCTGTGCTTTGACCAAAATGTATATCTGCCGAGAACCTTTTGATTGTGGGCTAATTATTGGATTACCATCAAAGGCCGGCGGCGTGGTATCATCCCCAAAAAGCCCGATCCCAGCTGGTGCGGCGTCCGTCGGTGAAGCGGACTCTTCTGGCGGCCTGCCGCTATCTATTGCCTCGCTTGTTTCAAGGGGTGCCTCTTTCGGAACACCACCGTCCATCTCCGAAATTGTATCGGGGGAAGTATCGCCCGGGTTAACTGACTCAGTCAACTGGGCGCCTTCCATTGCATAAGCTTGCACGGTGCTAAACGGTGCGGCTATAAGTATGGTAAGTGCCAGAAACATGGCAAAAGCCTTACTATACCATCTTTGTTGATATTTGATCATCATGATTACCTCCTAAATAATTTTTTATTTCACTTCATTTATTCTTTCAACTGTTCGCACGCTCATGGCAAGGGCCTGCTCCCGGGATGTGTTGGCGTAGCCCGCTGCGGCTTGGGCCTGCGTCACAGCACGGGGCATGAATTTTCCGCCACTACCCTTGATAATGCCAAGTTTTGCTATATATAGGCAGTCATTTAATGCCCAGCCTGAGATATCAGCCTGATCGGTAAAGCTTGGTGCTCCCGCAGTGGAGTAGTCGGCATTCGGAGCAATGAGCTTGATGGTGCGAACCAGCATTGCTGCCACTTGCTCCCGATTGATAAGGGTCTTAGGAGCGAATGTTGTCGCGCTGGTGCCCTTGACGATGCCTAATTGATAAGCTTTTAAAATCTGCGGGTTTTGCGTGTCGGTAAAAGGGTTCGGGGCAGCGGGCG
>JAKOWL010000082.1 GCA_029781535.1 Pseudomonadota bacterium | reverse complement strand
TACTCAAATTCATCTCAAGGTGTGTTTTTAATACCTGCTGAATCAATGTCTAGTTAGGAACATCCATCCAAGGCATTCACAGTCTTGTCTAAATTTTAAGTGTAAGCATTTATGTTTAATTTTCTGAGTGAACATCTTAAAGATGCCCATCACCTTAACCACAAATACCCACACCTATCAGTCGTTTTAATTTGTTAAAGAGCAGTGCTCGTTTTCGAGCGAAGCGCGCATTATACAGAGCTTTTCAGGCTGGTCAAGATATAAATATAAAAAGTTTTTATTTAAATCTTGCGCCGGTAAAACCGCGCTTGAACCTTGCAAGATGTACAACGTTTCTAGCAAGAGGCGCGCATTCTACAGAGGTTAAATTTTGGGTCAAGCGGTTTTGGTAAAAAATTACAATTTGATACATTTTTTATTCATTGCAGTTACCGCCAAGCCAGAAGACTTATTGCAATTGCCTTTCGGGGCAAGCGTTCTGCTAATGAATGCGCGCGTAAGAGATTACGATATCAAATAGTAATTCTGGCGAACTTGCGCTTACCTACCTGCGCAACGAAACTTTGACCCTTGCTGACCAAAAAATTACGGTCGCTGATTTTTTCACCATCGATCTTAATGCCGCCCTGGTCGATCGCACGATACGCTTCCGAAGTACTTTCCACCAGACCAGCCATCTTCAGCAGCTGGGCGATGCCAATGCTATCGCCATCTATGGTCAAGCTGACATCGGGCACCTCGTCAGGTATACCACCTTTGGCACGCGTCTGGAAATCCTGAAGTGCCTTTTCTGCATCGGCCTGACTATGGAAGCGGGTGACGATTTCCTGCGCAAATCGCACCTTGATGTTACGAGGGTTCTCACCGGCGGCCACTTGCGCTTTCCAGCCAGCGATCGTTTCCAGGCTTTCAAATGACAATAGCTCTATATAGCGCCACATCAATTCATCCGAAACGGACATTATTTTAGCGAAAATGGTTTCAGGCGGCTCATTGATGCCAATGTAGTTATTGAGCGATTTAGACATCTTGTTAACGCCATCCAGCCCTTCGAGCAAAGGCATCATCAGCACGCACTGTTGCGGCTGGTCATGCTGCTTTTGCAATTCACGACCCATTAGCAAGTTAAATTTCTGGTCGGTGCCGCCCAGTTCGACGTCTGATTTCAGCGCGACAGAATCGTAACCTTGCAACAATGGATACAAGAATTCATGGATGGCGATAGGTTGATTGCCTTTGAAACGCTTGGTGAAGTCATCTCGCTCCAGCATACGCGCCACCGTGTAGCTTGCAGCCAATTTGAGCATGCCTGCAGCACCCATCTCGGTGAGCCATTTGGAGTTGAACACGATCTCGGTTTTATCTTTGTCCAGAATCTTGAACACCTGGGTAGCGTAAGACTTGGCATTCTCTTGTACCTGCTCGGCTGTCAGCGGCGGGCGAGTAGCACTTTTGCCGGTCGGGTCACCAATCATGCCGGTGAAATCACCGATCAGGAACAAAACATGATGGCCGAGGTCTTGAAATTGACGAAGCTTATTAATCAGTACGGTATGGCCGAGGTGCAAATCCGGCGCGGTAGGATCAAATCCTGCCTTAATGCGTAAGGGTTTACCAGTTTTGGCGCTTTGTTCGAGCTTTTCGATCAGTTCGGATTCGATCAAAAGTTCGTCCGCACCGCGTTTGATGATAGCTAGGGCTTGTTGTGTCTGTGTGTTCACTGCTTGTTCCGGTTATTGATGTAGGTCACACTTTATGAATACTTGTTTTTTACCAATATTAAATTCTGTTAGTATGATTTTTTACTTTGGCAATCGTTATTAATTGATGCAAAGAGACAAGCTGCATATTTTATCGCAAAATCTGTTGCAGGCCCTACGCAAATTGAAAATGCGCTGGCTTATTGTCGCCTTGCCGCCTTTATTCGCTTTTTTTACTGCATTTAGCACTTCTCCAGATAAAGCCCCTGTCAATGTCAAAATAAGAACTGTTGTACAGGAAGTTACCTTGCCATTGCCTGTACGTCCGTTGAGTCTGGATGAAGAGTTCTGGCAGATAGATCAGGTTCGTAGCGACGACACCTTGGCCATCTTGTTCAAACGCATGAACGTACGGGATGAAGATGCCATCAAATTCTTGACGATAAGTCCCGAAGCACGCGCCATCAATGCGGCACTGCTTCCCGGCCATAGCATCGAAATCAAGACCAATCTTGAAGGAAAGCTACTGCACCTGGAGTATGAAGTAGACAAAGAGAACATCCTGGTGGCAGGATTAACGCCGCAGGGCTACCAAGTTGCCACCCAAAAGCTCCTGCTGCAGAAACATGAGATGCTCAGCTCAGCCATGATCGCGGATAGCCTGTTCAACGCTACTGATGAAGCTGGCATTCCTGACTCAGTTGTCTTGCAAATTGCAGACATCTTTTCCGGTGATATCGACTTCGTTGAAGACATCCATGAAGGCGACGTATTAAACGTAGTCTATGAAGCTTATTACAATGCCGGCGAATTAATGAAAGTGGGCAATGTGCTGGCAGTAGAATTCATTAATGGCGGTGATAAATATGTCGCTGTACGGTACGGTGATGCCGAGGGTAAATATGCCTATTACACGCCTGATGGCAAAAGCCTGCATAAATCCTTCCTGCGCTCCCCGGTCGAATTCACCCGCGTTTCATCCAATTTTAGCAAGGGTCGCTTTCACCCCATCCTGCATCACATAAGAGCGCATCAAGGCACTGATTTTGCCGCCCCGATTGGCACTCGCGTCAAGGCTTCTGGCGACGGGGAAGTAGATTTCATTGGCCGCAAAGGCGGCTATGGTAACGTAATAATACTCAAACACGAAAACAGCATCAGTACGATTTACGGGCACTTATCCAGATATGAAATCGGCCTGCACAGAGGACAGAAAGTGGCACAAGGCGATATTATCGGATATGTGGGCATGACTGGCCTGGCAACTGGCCCACACTTACATTACGAATTCCTGCAAAATGGCATGAGAAAGGACCCAATGACAGTATCCCTACCGGTGAACATTCCCATTGATGCCAACCTCAAACCTGAGTTTGAAAAAACCAGCCACCAATATATGGCTCAACTTGGCATGCTCAACCAACGCCAAATGGCCAGCAGAGAATAAATTATGTCCAACCTCTACATCGGTATCATGTCCGGCACCAGCATGGATGGCGTGGACGCCGCCTTGGTTGAAATCGGAGAGCACCACAGCAAGTTAATAAGCACTCACTTCTTGCCTTATCCAGCAGATCTAAAAGCGGGTCTACTTGCATTGCAACATCCAACCGAGAACGAACTGGAAACAGCCGCTAAAATTGCCAATCAAGTGTCCGTATTGTATGCAGAAAGCGTCAAACAGCTACTGAAAAAGACCGCCCTGCAAGCCAGCCAAATCGTTGCCATCGGCAATCATGGCCAAACGATACGACATCGGCCAGAGCTGGGGTTCACGCTGCAGATAGGCAACCATGCCCTGCTGGCCGAACTCACCGGTATCTCAGTAGTCGCAGATTTCCGCAGCCGCGACGTAGCTGCAGGCGGACAAGGCGCGCCTTTGGTACCGGCATTTCATCGAGCCATGTTTGCGGATGCACAAAAAAACCGTGCAATCATCAACATTGGCGGCATTGCCAATATCACTTACATTGCCAAAAACGGGGAAATCTTGGGTTTCGACTCTGGTCCCGGCAACATGCTGTTGGATTACTGGACATCTTTGCGCCTTGGCAAACCTTACGACGAGAATGGTGCTTGGGCCTTGACTGGCGTAGTGCTGGATAGCATGCTCTATGACATGCTGACCGAACCCTATTTCGCCTTGCCTCCGCCCAAAAGCACTGGGCGCGACCTGTTCAATGAGAATTGGCTGAAACAGCATCTACTATACCCTCACTTGCGTTCACAGGATGTCGCGCGCACTTTAGTCGCTTTGACCGCGCATACCATCTTTAATGCTATCTGCAATACCTGCGATTACGTGGATGAGGTCTATTTATGCGGAGGTGGTGCACATAACAGCTTGCTGGCACATGATTTGAAAACGCTGTTTGGCGAGAAAGTGCTTGTTAACAAAACGGATGTTTTAGGTATCGATGCCGACTGGGTGGAAGCCATGTGCTTTGCATGGCTGGCAAAACAGACACTGGAACAGAAACCTGCCAACCTGCCTGTCGTAACAGGTGCAAAAGGACTGCGCATCTTAGGTGCGATTTACCCGCGTTAATCAAAAACCGCTTCTCTACCCAATTACATTGCTTTAAGATAGTGCAATCCGTCATCCACCTAGAGATGAATAATAACAATGCCTGTCTCCTGGAATGTCTCGCTGGTAATACTATCAGTAACTGTAGCCATTATCGGCTCATTCACTGCCCTCACACATGCGCAGCGCATGCGCGAAAGTCGGGGCAAAGCAGCGCTGGCATGGATGACCGTTGGCGCAATGACATTAGGCATGGCCATCTGGTCCATGCATTTCATTGGCATGATCGCTTTTCATTTGCCAATTACTCTCAATTTTGATCTGAAACTCACGCTTTTTTCAGCTTTCCCAGCAATTCTCACCAGCTTTCTAGGGTTTTCCGTATTGCGGGACGAAGTGATCCCCTTGAAAAAGATATTCTTATCCAGCATCTTCATGGGACTTGGCATCGCTGCGATGCATTACACGGGCATGTCAGCCCTCAAGTTGTCCCCTGCGATCAGCTATCACCTTGGCAACCTAGCGCTATCTGTCGCGATGGTCATCGCCGCCTCCTGGGGGGCGTTGATGCTGATGTACAAAGGAGAACAGCTAAGACTGGCTCCATTGACACGCTTTGCTACTGGCAGCGTCGTAATGGGGCTGGCCATTTCCGGGATGCACTACACAGCCATGCTGGGCATGGACATCGCGCCGAACAGCATATGCCTAGCGAAAGGGACGCCTTTGGACAAGGATATTCTGGTTTTTGTCATCGGATTTGCCTCCCTAGTGTGGTTCGGCGGCGGCAATATCGCCGCATTCTTGGATCAGCGTATCGCGTTTCAAAACGCTAATGCCTTAAATAAACTGAAACAAGTGCATATAGAGCTGGAACGGGCAGCAGATGCCAAGGCGCTGGAAATGACACGCGAGTTACGCAATAGCGAAGCCAAGATCCGCGCGGTAATCGACGCTGCGCTGGATTGCATCATCACGATCGATGCGAACGGTCATATCCTGGAATTCAATCCTGCCGCGGAAATCACTTTTGGCCATAGCCGCGCAGAAGTACTAGGCAAAGACCTATCCGACATCATCATTCCGCCTGACTACAAGGCAAAACACCGCGAAGGCCTTGCACGCATGCGCAAGCATGGTGCCACTACCATTATGGACAAGCGCATAGAACTGACTGCGATACGCGCCAATGGCGAGGAATTTCCTGTTGAGCTGACTTTATCCAGATTCATGCAGGATGGGAAACCCATTTTTACCGGATTTTTGCGTGATATCACCGAGCAGAAAAAGGCAGAAGCCAATATCCACAACCTGGCTTTTTATGACCCGTTGACCAAGCTACCGAACCGCCGACTACTACAGGATAGACTGGAGCATGCAATCATTTCCAGCTCGCGCCATCATCATTATGCAGCCATTCTGTTTATCGACTTGGACAACTTCAAAAGCCTGAATGATACGCACGGCCACAGCGTCGGGGACTTGCTGCTCATCGAAGTGGCCAACAGGCTGACCACACAGGTACGCAACGAAGATACCGTGGCCAGGTTGGGAGGTGACGAGTTTGTCGTCCTATTGGAAGGGCTGAGCGAAAGTGCCACCCGAGCCGCCATCAACGCGGAAACCATCGCGGAAAAGATCCGCGAAAGCCTGGTAACACCATTCATGCTTCATAGTACTGAACATAGAAGCTCGCCCAGCATCGGGATTACGCTGCTGTACAATCAGGAATTTACCGTTGAAGAATTGCTCAAGCGTGCGGATGCGGCGATGTATCAGGCCAAACGCGCTGGCCGCAATACTATCCGATTCTTCGACCCGGAAATGCAAAGAGCCCTGGTTGCCCGCATGATGCTGGAAAACGACCTGCGTCTGGCAGTTCAGCTCCAGCAATTCGAACTGTATTATCAGCCACTCGTGAATCATCATCGGGAAGTCCTTGGCGTAGAGGCTTTATTGCGTTGGAAACACCCTTCGCGTGGTTTGATGCAACCTTCGCAATTCATTGCTCTTGCGGAAGAAACCAACCTGATTCTGCCGATTGGACACTGGGTGCTGGAAACCGCATGCAGACAATTAAAGGCCTGGGAAAACAATCCGGCAACTGAAAACCTGGAAATAGCCGTCAACATCAGCGCACGCCAGTTCCGCCAAATAGATTTCGTGCAGGAAGTGTTGTCTATCATCGAAAAAACAGGAGCTTCAGCAAATAAACTGAAACTGGAGCTAACCGAAAGCCTTGTACTGGACAATGTCAGTGACTCCATAGACAAAATGCACAGCTTGCGCAAAAAAGGTATCCAGTTCTCACTGGATGACTTTGGCACCGGCTATTCATCATTGATTTATCTCAAAAAACTACCGCTTTCCCGATTAAAGATAGATCGTTCATTCATCCAGGACATGAATACCAACTCGCCTGACGACACCATTGTCAAAACCATCATCGGCATGGCCAAATCCTTGGGGATGGAAGTCATTGCCGAAGGCGTCGAGACCATGGAACAGTTCGACCTGCTGGTTAAAAATGATTGTCTGATGTATCAAGGACTGCTGTTTGGTGCGCCAATGCCGAAAAACCTGCTGGAAACGAGCATCAACCCAAGTATTCCCGCTTAATGGTGGTTATACAGCGGTTAATACTGGCTTATAATACCCTTAAAACATTTCCGAGTATCAGCATGAAACCGACTAAAGCTACTATTACCTTTGACAACAACGCACCTGCCATTGAACTGCCTATCCTTTCGGGCACCATGGGCAACGATGTCCTGGATATCCGTGCCTTGGGCAAACACGGCCTGTTCACTTATGACCCTGGATTCATGTCAACAGCATCCTGCCAATCCAACATCACGTTTATCGATGGTGAAAAAGGCCTGTTGTATTACCGTGGCTACCCTATCGAACTGCTAGCAGAACATTGCGATTTTCTGGAAGTGGCGCACCTGTTGATGCATGGCGAGTTACCCAATGCCACAGAAAAACAGCAATTCACTGAAATGATCACCGGCAGCACCATGCTGCACGATCAACTCACCAACGTCTTCCGCGGCTTTAGGCGCGATGCGCACCCGATGGCTGTCATGGTGGGTGTCGTTGGCTCACTTTCCGCATTCTATTTTGACTCGATGGACATCCGCGATGCAAAACACCGTGAGATATCTGCGCATCGCTTGCTTGCCAAAGTGCCTACCATTGCCGCCTGGAGTTACAAATATAATCTGGGGCAGCCATTCATGTATCCGCAGAACCATCTGAGCTATGCGGAAAACTTCATGCACATGATGTTTGCCACCCCCTGCGAGAAATACGAAGCCAACCCGGTATTGGCCAAGGCGTTCGAACGCATCCTGATTCTGCATGCCGACCATGAACAGAACGCTTCTACCAGCACCGTACGTCTGGTAGGTTCCAGCGGCGCCAACCCGTTCGCCTGTATCGCCGCCGGCATCGCATCGCTGTGGGGCCCGGCTCACGGCGGTGCTAACGAGGCTACCTTGAAAATGCTGGAAGAAATTGGCGATGTCTCACGTATCAGCGAGTTCATCAAGCGCGCCAAGGATAAAACCGACAACTTCCGCCTGATGGGCTTTGGCCACCGCGTTTACCGCAACATGGACCCGCGTGCCGCCATCATGCGCAAAACCTGCCACGAAGTGCTGGAAGTGCTGGGCCTGCAGGGTGACCCGATGTTCAAGCTGGCGATGGAACTGGAAAAGATCGCGCTGGAAGACGAATACTTTGTTTCACGTAAACTTTACCCGAATGTGGATTTCTACAGCGGCATCGTCATGCGCGCGATGGGCATTCCCAACTCCATGTTCACCGCCATCTTCGCCCTCGCCCGCACGGCTGGCTGGATAGCGCAGTGGAGCGAGATGCATAGCGACCCTGAACACAAGATTGGCCGCCCACGTCAGCTTTATACTGGCTTGGAACGGCGCGAGTTCGTGCCGATTGAGAAACGCGGCTAGACCTCGCGCACGTTCATTGTCAGAACGCCCACCCTGTAAGCCAAGCCAGATGCGGCTTTCAGGGCATCGATAATCATAATGAAAAAAGCCAAGCAAATGCTTGGCTTTTTTTACATCCGTTGAAAGCTTAAACCGAGAACGAACTGCCGCAGCCGCAGGTCGTTGTGGCATTCGGGTTACGGATAACGAATTGCGAACCCTGCAGACTGTCCGTGTAATCAATCTCTGCGCCTACCAGATATTGCAGACTCATCGGGTCGATCAGCAGAATCACGCCGTCTTTATTCACCTGCGTGTCATCGTCATTCACTTCATCCTCAAAAGTGAAGCCGTACTGAAAACCAGAGCAGCCACCGCCGCTGACAAACACACGCAGTTTCAAATCCGGCGTGCCTTCTTCTTCAATCAGTTCTTTCACTTTTTTAGCCGCGTTTTCGGTAAAAATCAACGGATCCGGCATTTCAATGTCTGTGACATCTGTTGCTGTGTTCATATGCATACTCCTTTATTAAGCTTCTTTGACTAAGATTTCAGTCATTTGTTCGATCAGTAATTAACTTCGGCAATATTATCGCCGACATACACCAGTTTTCCTTCAATCACCGCGCCGGTGTGCATTTCCAGCGATTTGTAATATAGATCACCTACGATGCGCGCCTTGGTCTGCAATTCGATAAACTCGCTTGCATGTACCGGGCCAGTGATTTTGCCATTGATGACGATCTTGGCGGCGGTCACTTCTCCTTCGATACGGCCAGCCTCGCTCAGAATCAGCGTGCACAAGCTACCGTTGGCCTGCATGACATTGCCTTTGATAGTGCCATCTACACGCAGGCCGCCAGAATATTGCATATTACCTTCGATATGAGTGTCTGCCCCAATCAGGGTATCGATGCGGTTATCAATCTTGTTCGCTTTTTTAAAAAACATAGCTCTCCTTAGATGGCTAAGGCAGGTTATCTGCCTTTTTTACGTTCCACCATGTTCTTGTAAAACACCAAGTCTTCCTTGATCTTCAAGTTCTCATCATGAATGCTTGCAAGCTCTTTGGCAAGATTGTTATTGGTAGCCAATTCCACCTGCAGTTCACGCTGGGCACCGACCAATTTAACTTCCAGCGCTTTGTTTTCCTGCATCACCTGCTGTAGTTTTTCGCGCGCCGTATCGGACTCGCCATCATGCATCAGCCAATAAGTGATGCCTGCACCCAGCAGTACCAACCCTACGGACAATACAGCCTGAAAATACCAAGGCCGGTGTGTGCGTATGGTTACCCGTTTGGCGGATAATGTGTGCCCAAAATGGCGGCGGATTCTGCGACGGACGGGTCTCATAATGTTATGGCAACAGCGGCACGACTTCCAGACCGGCATGTTCGTTCAACCCGAACATGATATTCATGTTTTGCACAGCCTGACCTGCCGCCCCTTTCACCAGATTATCCTGTGTGACCAGCAAGGTAAGATAGCCGTTGGCTTGCGGATGCAATGCAATCCGCAAGCAATTGGAACCGCGCACGGAGCGTGTTTCCGGCAAGCTGCCTGTCGGCAACACATCTACAAACCGCTCATGCTGATAACGTTTTTCATACAATGCCTGCAAATCCAGCCCCTGAGCCTTTGCGGACAATTTCACATAAATGGTGGACAGCATGCCGCGTATCATCGGGATCAAATGCGGCACGAAGATAAACTGTAATTCGTTGCCTGACAGTTGCTTCAATTGTGCATGGATTTCCGGATGATGCCGGTGCCCTGCTACGCCGTAAGCCTTCATGTTGTCGCTAGCCTCGGCAAACAATGTAGCGATCTCGGCTTTTCTGCCCGCGCCGGAAACCCCGGATTTGGAATCGGAGATAATCGGCGCTGAGAAATCCACCAGACTTTGTTCCAGCAAGGGCGCCAGGCCGAGCAGCACGGTCGTCGGGTAGCACCCCGGGTTGCCAATCACCTTCGCGGATTTGATATTGTCGCGATACAGTTCTGGAATGCCATACACCGCCTCCTTAAGCACATCCGGACAGCCATGCGGCATCTTGTACCATTTTTCAAACACTGCCGTATCCTGCAAACGGAAATCCGCCGCCAGATCGATCACCTTAACGCCAGCAGCCAGCAATGCCTTTGCCTGGCTCATGGCCACGCCATGCGGAGTGGCAAAGAACACCACATCACACAGGGTCAGGTCGGTCTGGGCCGGATCGCTAAATGCAACGTCTACCAAGCCGCGCAGGCTGGGAAACATCTCGGCTACCGGCATGCCCGCTTCACCGCGTGAAGTAACCGCCGCGATGGATGCATTCGGGTGAATCGCCAACAAACGCAACAGTTCGACACCGGTATAACCAGTGCCGCCCACGATACCAATCTTTAATTTCTGTGCTGCCATGTTTGAACCAACATATTCAAAAACATAAGACTTGGCATGTTACCACGCCAATATAATTGCATAAAAGCAAAAAGGCCGCCGCAGCGACCTTTTGCAATCCAAGACGCCAATTAGCGTTTGGAGAATTGTTTACGGCGACGTGCTTTGCGCAGACCAACTTTTTTACGCTCAACTTCACGTGCGTCACGTGTTACATAACCTGCATTGGATAATGCGGATTTCAGTGCTGCATCGTAATCGATCAATGCACGGGTAATACCGTGACGCACTGCACCAGCCTGACCAGACTCACCACCGCCTACCACGTTCACCATGATGTCGAAGCTGGCTGTGTTGTTAGTCAGTTCCAATGGCTGACGCACGATCATGCGGGATGTCACGCGTGAGAAGAACTCGTCAACTGGTTTATCGTTAACGATGATGTTACCTTTACCGGATTTCAAGAACACACGTGCCACAGAACTTTTGCGGCGGCCGGTACCGTAGTTGTATTTACCAATCATTGTTTATCCCTATCCTGGTATTCTTTAGATGGTCAGCGTTTGTGGCTGTTGTGCAGCATGCTCATGTTTGTCGCCTGCATACACTTTCATTTTTTTGATCATTGCATAACCCAGCGGGCCTTTTGGCAGCATGCCTTTCACTGCTTTTTCCAGCGCACGGCCAGGGAAGCGATCTTGCATTTTGCTAAAGTTGGTAGTGCTGATACCGCCTGGATAACCTGAGTGGCGATGATATTGTTTATCGAGCGCTTTGTTGCCGGTCACTTTGATTTTGTCGGCATTGATCACTACGATGTAATCACCAGTATCCACGTGAGGTGTGTAGATGGCTTTATGTTTGCCACGCAGGCGATGCGCCACAGCACTGGCCAAACGGCCCAACACCAAATCCGTGGCATCGATCACGAACCAGTCGCGTTTTACTTCATGCGTTTTTGCTGAAAAGGTTTTCATATTAAAACTACCCGTGTAAAGCCGACAATTCGGCCTATAAAAATCAAGAGGGCGGATTATATGTCGTGCAAGCAGCGTTTGTCAAATGCTTAAGACACTGAATTTGCTAAAAAACAAAACAGCGAGGGGATTACTGCTGGTAAAACTCACATCAAACATTATATTACTTCATTCCACTTGAGTTGGCACGGCTTTTGCTGACCTCGTATTATCAAATATATAAAAATGTTGGGGCGTGGCAAAACATGCAAAATAAAACAATCAAACCAAAACTCAAATTGGCCGCACTGCTGGTCGCTGGTGTGTTTGCGCATAGCACAGCGATGGCGCTGGGCTTGGGTGATATTCAAGTCAAGTCACATCTAGGTCAACCGCTTAAAGCACAGATCAAGGTATATGGCGCTGCCGACATCAAAGGCGATATCAGCTGTTTTAGTCTGAATAGCGAGAACGCAAGCTTTCTAGGTAATCCCCATTTGAAACTGCGTCAACTCAATGCAGATGAGGCCATTTTAACTGTCACCAGCACGCGTGCAGTAAATGAGCCCATCGTGAATCTATCGGTCTCTACCACCTGCGATTCCGAAATGCGGCGAGATTATGTATTGTTGCTCGACCCGGTTTTGTCCGACGCGCAGGAAGATACGATTGCGGAAGAAGAAACACAGCCAACTGCCAATAACGATGGCCTGGATATAACACTTCCAAAAACAAAAGTTCACTCGCAAACTGTAGGTAAAGATGCACGCGTAACTACCCATAAACGAAATAAAAACAATTCGTTAGATAAAAATTCTAGGGGTTTAAACA
>JAKOWL010000078.1 GCA_029781535.1 Pseudomonadota bacterium | reverse complement strand
TGGTTATTGGAAGTGATTCTGATGACGGGCGGGCGTTGTGGCGCTGCTTGGGGTTTTCGAGCTGCAATTTTTGATTTACACTCGTTTCATTAGGACTCAGTAGGCAATATGAAAAAAAATCAACTTAAGGCCGATCTCATACGTATCGGCGATGCGCGGCACCATGATCCATTCAGTGTCTTGGGTCGTCATCCCGATGGTGACGGCGTCGTGGTCCGTGCATTCATCCCCTTCGCGACCAAGGTCACCATCGCTGAGGGCGGTCTGGCGATGGAGCGCGTGCCCGATAGTGATTTTTTTGAGTGGCATGGTGACGGTGCTTCGTTGCCCGCACACTACAGCCTAATCTGGAGTGATGGCCATCGTGAGCACTATGCCCGCGACCCTTATTCCTTCCTGCCGCAGATTGGCGATCTCGATCTGCATTTGTTCGGGGAAGGGCGGCATCGCCATGCCCATAATTTCTTGGGCGCACGGGAGCACGAGGTGGATGGCATCGGTGGCATCCTGTTTTCTGTATGGGCACCGAATGCCGAGCGGGTCAGCGTGGTGGGCGACTTTAACCGTTGGGATGGTCGTCGGCATCAGATGCGTGTGCGCGGGGGGAGCGGTGTGTGGGAGTTGTTCATTCCTGATCTTGAGCCAGGGCATGTCTATAAGTACGAAATTCGTAACCGGGATAGCGGCGCGGTGCAACTCAAGGCCGACCCCTATGGGAAGCAGTATGAACTGCGTCCTAACACTGGCTCGATTATTGCCGGTGCAAGTGCCTACAAATGGGACGATGCCAAGTGGATGGAGAAGCGTCGCAAGTGGGACTGGCAACATGCGCCGATGTCGGTGTATGAAGTTCACTTGGGCTCTTGGCAGCGGGGGCAGGAGGGAGAATTCCTGTCCTACCGTGAATCGGCCCATCGCCTTGTTGATTATGTCAAGCAAATGGGGTTCACTCATATTGAGTTGATGCCCATTACAGAACACCCCTTCGACCTGTCCTGGGGGTATCAGGTGACGGGGTATTTCGCGCCGACCAGTCGTTTCGGCAGTCCGGATGACTTCCGTTACTTTGTTGATTATTGCCATCGCAACGGCATCGGCATTATCCTCGACTGGGTCCCGGCCCACTTCCCCAAGGATGCGCATGGTCTTGCCCGTTTCGACGGTACGCCTCTCTATGAGCATGCCGACCCTAGACTCGGCGAGCATATGGACTGGTCGACCCTGATTTTCAACTTCGGTCGCAACGAGGTGAAGAACTTTCTTCTGTCTTCTGCCATTTTCTGGCTGGAGGATATGCATATCGATGGCCTGCGCGTCGATGCCGTGGCATCTATGCTATACCTCGACTATTCCCGCAAGGAGGGCGAGTGGATCCCCAATCAGTACGGTGGACGGGAAAATCTGCTGGCAATCGACTTCCTCAAGGAACTCAACGTGGCTGTGCATGACCAGTGCCCGGGTGTCCTTATGGTCGCAGAAGAGTCGACGTCGTACCCGAAAGTCAGCCACCCTACCTATGATGGCGGTTTGGGTTTCGATCTGAAATGGAACATGGGCTGGATGAACGATACGCTGGCATACATGGCTTATGAACCGATACACCGCAAGTATCATCATGGCATACTGACTTTCAGCATGCTGTATGCATTCACTGAAAACTTCATGCTGCCTTTTTCGCATGACGAAGTCGTCCATGGCAAGCGCTCGATGCTGAATAAATTGCCTGGAGATGAGTGGCAACGTCATGCGAATCTGCGTGCCTTATATGTCTACCAGTTTGTCCATCCGGGAAAGAAACTGCTATTCATGGGCACTGAATTTGGTCAGGGAACAGAATGGAATAGTGCTACGGTTTTGGACTGGTATGTACTTGATTACCCTATGCACAAGGGGTTGCAGGCGCTGGTGCGGGACCTAAACCATCTATATTCAGGCAATCCTTCGCTCTACAGCAATGACTTTGACTGGAAAGGTTTTGACTGGATCGACTGCAATGATGCTGAAAAATCTGTCCTGGTTTTCCAGCGTAAAGGGAGTGACGAGGAGGTGGTGGTTGTGGCAGTTAACTTCACGCCCGTACCTCGCCACAATTTCCGCATCGGTGTGCCGAGAGCGGGGGGGTATCGTGAACTGATCAATAGCGACATGTCTCAGTATGGCGGTAGCGGGCTCCATAACGGCTCATCCCCTATCCAGGCAGAAGAGCGCCCCTGGATGAATCAGTCTTATTCGCTGGAGATCACGCTGCCTCCTTTGGCTGCGGTGGTGCTAGGGATAGAAGACGTTAAGAAGGCCGCGGCAACGCGCTCGAAAAAATCGAAAGCGAATTTATCAGTTACTTGAATTGATCAATTCGGTTAACGAGGATGGAAAAAAGTAAATAGAGGACTCTACCGTGCCAATGAATCCTGTCATGCATGCTCTCGGGCTGCACTTATATCAGCCCATTGACAATCTTCATACGCTACTTAAGGAGAATCCGGAGGAGCTCAGACGCATCCTCCTGTGCTATGAACGGATCGGGCGTTATGCGCACAAGTACGCGGGGATTGCCCATATTCATGTGGCCTTATCCAGTGTTCTGCTGGAGCAGTTGCGAGACCCCAAGCTAATCAATGCCTGTCGCGAACTGGTCGATATTCCGTCTGTGCTGGAAAGTCTGCGGAGCGCACCCAATATCGAGTTTGTCGGAACGGGGTTCAGGCATGCTCCTTTACCGTTCATTCCGCAAGAGGATTGGGAAGATCAATTGCTGCTGGAACGTGAACTCATGTCAACCGTTTTTGGACGTGTGTTAAAAGGATACTTTCCTCCTTCCGCGTTTTTTAGTGCAGACATGGTGCCAGCCTTGGTCTCAGCGGGTTATGAATACCTGCTGCTTCCTGCCCACATGCTGACTCTGCCGGAAGGCGGTGAGGCTGACCCGTATCGGCCATACAAGCTTACGCATCACAAAGCCAGCATCACTGTCGTTCCTGTCGATGCAGGCTTTTCCCAGTCACAGCAATATGGTCTCGAAGCGTCATGGTTCGCCGATGAGGTCCGCAATGGCGTGATGCTCGCGCTCCCATACTCCGCACCTTACCTGCTGACGACCTGGTCGGATGGAGAGAACGGGGAATGGTTTCGTACCTATGACGAACAGGGTTTCTTCGGGTCGTTTTTCTCTCCCTACATGGAATTCAGCGAACTAGGCGCATTCCCGATCCAGCCCGTTTCCATCACAGAATATTTAAAGAGTCATCCTGCTCAAGTGCAAGCACTGCTGAAGCCAGAATATACATCCAGTCCGGTGTTTCCCGGCGATGCTAGCCTGAAAAGGAAGCTCTCCAAGCTTGTTGCGCAGTACTGGTCCATGGCCAAGCCTGTCTCCGGGGACCATGCCACGGCGAACAAGGCCATCTTGACGGAAGCCAGAGCACTGCTGCTACAGGCCGAGGAGAGTGGGTTGCTGCTAGGAGAAGGGCTGGGGGCTGCGAAACTGAAAGGCTTACTGATGCATGCAGAAAAATTGCTCATACCGAAAGCACCAGCTGACATTTCCGAATTGCAGCACGGGGATATAAAGAAATCAGCTGCCAAGGCTAAAGCCAGCCGTCCATCCGACTTGAAATTGTCAACGAAACCTGCCACGGGCGGAGCAGTTTCTCCTGCTGTGCAAACAGCAACTTCTTCAGCTAAAACTGGCGCAAAAGGGCAGACTGGAGAACCGACACCTACTAAAGGCAGACCCCAGAAAAAATAACAATGGTCGGAGTTTGGCCTTCAGGTTGATTGATGGAATATCTGCAGAAACCTTGCAAACAACTTGGAAGCCATGCAAGCCTACACGCAAAAGAAACAAGTGAGCCCACATGCAAAAGAAAACAGTAACGCGTACTCAAGGGAAAAAGGCTGTCGCGGTAGTATCTGCGATGGCTGCTAAGGCAGTTGGCAAAAAAAACCGCAGTAAACACATCTCAGAGCCCTACACCGCCGAAGAGTTGCGTGTTATTTCAGAGCAAATATCCCTTCGAGCATGGCCAGTTCCCGCTGACAGTCGCCTCGAATTGATGGAAATTGACCCTTGGAACGTGCATGCCTATTGGCATATCCACGCGTCAGACATGGCCAAGTGCCGATCCCGGCTGGGCGAGGAGGGGGTGGATGCGAAGCTGGTGCTGCGATTCAGCGACGTGTCGCCCAAACATGACCTGAATGGCTTGCATAATCAGTTTGATATCGAGGTCACGGAAGGAAGTGACAGCTCGTATGTCAATCTGTGGCGCGATGGCAAGCATTACATGGCTGAAATCGGTCTGCGGACAGATGAGGGTGTTTTTGAAGTCCTCTCGACTTCAAATGAAGTCATCACACCGCGCGCATACCCTTCTGCAGAATTTGATTTCTATCTTACCGATGCGCGCGTGCCCAGTATGCCGACACCGGCAACCGCTATCATTCCGCAAATTTCTAATGATCACCTGCTAAGAAATCTTTTTCCGAAGCGATTGCTCCCTGAAGAGGAGTTTCCTTGGGTCGAGCTGAAACCGCGCACTCCATTACAGGATGAGTTGGAACTTCCTGCATTGGGCGAAACAGAGCACGAGGATGGCGCAACCCAAGTGTTTCCTTTGCTGGATCAGCATGAAATCGATAAGTACGGGGCGCTCACCAGGAAAACCCGGGGAGAAATCCTGGCGGACACCCAGTTTCCCACTTTGGATGCGCCCCCTTCTGGAAGCGTGGCGCCAACGGGGGTTATGTTTGACACCCATTCATCGGCGATTCCTCAGGCAGATTCGCCAGAAGGCGCTATGCAGCTGAATCAGACGGAGGCGCTTGGTCACGCTGGTGAAGGAGCCGGAATCCCAGAAAATAGGGGTAGCGGACATCATTCCTCTCCCGTGCCGCTCGAAATGTATCTGGGGCTATCCTCGCTGTCTTCGTCGACAGTTGACAGTCCTTTCAGCCATGAAGCCAAGCTGGTCATCGAGGGAACGTGTTTACCCGGCACCCATCTGTTGTTTTTCGGAGAGTGTGTCGATTTGGCACCTGATGGTAGCTTCTGCATCCAACTGCCTTTGGAACGTGGTCCCGAATTGCTGGAGTTTATGTACCGCATGCGCAACAAGCAGGCGAAAGGGTAACTAATGTCCAAAGGCTATCAGTGTCTTGTGCTGCATGCACACCTGCCTTATATTCGCCATCCTGAATACGAGAGCTTTTTCGAAGAGAACTGGCTGTTCGAAGCCATCACCGAAACCTATATCCCAATCCTGTTGGTGTTGGAACGTTTGAAGGAAGATGGTTTCAAGGCATGCATGACAATGTCGCTGTCACCGACCTTGCTCACCATGCTGCTTGATCCGTTTCTCCAGGCACGTTATCTTGCACACCTCGACAAGTTGCGCCAGCTGGCGGCCAAAGAAGTACGCCGGACACGATCTGACCCGGTTTTCTCCAGCTTGGCGCGGCTATATCAGGAAAAACTGGAAGAAACAGCCGAGGCTTTCGAGCAGCGTTATCAGCGCAACCTGGTGGCTGCCTTTGCACAGTTGCAGCAGGATGGTGTACTCGAACTGATCACTTCGTCGGCAACCCATGGATTCCTGTCATTGCTCAAGACCGAGCCGGCGGTAATACGTGCACAACTGCTGGTCGGGGCCAGGACATTCCAGTCCATGGTTGGCGTGCCCGCCAAAGGGGTGTGGCTGCCGGAATGTAATTATTTCCCGGGGTTGGAAGGCTTTGTAGAGGAAGCCGGCTTCAGTTACTTTTTTGTCGATTCGCATGGCATTTTGAACGCGACGCCGCGCCCCTATTATGGATTATCTGCTCCGCTTGCGTGCCCCAACGGACTGGTCGCATTTGGCCGCGACCCGGACTCATCACGTCAGGTCTGGAGCCGTGATGAAGGTTATCCTGGCGATTACTACTATCGCGACTTTTATCGGGATATCGGCTTTGACCTGGATTTCGACTATATCAAGCCCTATATTCTGGATGGTCACACCCGCATCCTGACGGGGTTCAAGTACTTCAGAATCACCGGCAAGACGGAACATAAGCTGCCATATGAGCCAGAAACCGCAGCAGCACGTGTGGCGGCACATGCCAATGACTTCGTGTCGCGTACCCGGCAACGCATGGTCGTCCAACAGGATCGACGAGGACCGGCCCCGTTGATTGTTTCGCCTTATGACGCGGAGTTGTTCGGCCATTGGTGGTTTGAAGGGCCACAATGGCTGGAAGCCGTGGTGCGGCGCATGGCATATGAGCCTGAGATAGCCGCTTTAACAACGCCGTCGACGTATCTTTCCAGCAACCCAAGTCTGCAGGCGGCGACGCCATCAGCGTCTAGTTGGGGGGACGGGGGGTACAATGCCTTCTGGCTCAATCCCGGCAACGACTGGATTTATCCACAATTGCATGAAGCGGCGCGACGCATGTCGGACTTGGCAAGGAAGTATGCCGCAGCCAAGCCCGGATCCCTGATTTTTCGTGCTTTGCAGCAGGCAGGACGTTCGCTGCTGCTGGCGCAGGCCTCGGATTGGGCGTTCATCATGAAAACGCAAACGGCCAAAGAATATGCCACGCGGAGTACGCGGGACCATTTGGCTCGCTTCTTCTTTCTTGAAGAATGTATAATCAGTAATACCATTGACATGCGTCGACTGCATGCGCTTGAAATAATGGATCAGATCTTTCCGGATATTGATCCGGCGGTGTTCAGGTGAACGAAATTGCTGCATAGGCAATTACTAGTTAGGAGAGGGTGAAAATGTATATCGCGATGGTGGCTTCAGAATGTGCACCTGCTGCCAAGGTTGGCGGCTTGGCAGACGTAGTGCATGGCCTTGCGCGTGAACTTCAGTTGCGTGGTGAGGCTGTCGAAGTATTTCTCCCGATGTATGACTGCATGCGCTATGAGCGCATCTCAAACCTCACGCAGCACTGGGCGGACCTCTGGGTGCCTTTTTACGAGGGCGGGATTCATTGCGAGGTCTACCGCGGTGAGGTCGACGGTTTGAACTGCTATTTCATTCGGCCGCATTCCAGGGAAAACTTTTTCAACCGTGGAGTCTATTATGGCCATAACGATGACCCTGCGCGCTTTGCCTTGTTTTCGAGAGCTGTGCTGGAGTTTATGTATAAAAGCGGCCGCAGGCCAGACATCATCCATTGCCATGACTGGCAAACCGGTCTGATTGCCCCCATGCTGTTCGAGATCTACCAATCTCTCGGCATGGGGCATAGCCGGGTATGCTATACCTTGCATAACGTTCATCACCAAGGGATTACAGGACCGCAAATCCTGCATCAAGCAGGGCTTGGCAGTCACCTGATGGGCACGGACAAGCTGGGCGATGATCATCATCGTGGCGCCGCCAATCTCATGAAGGGAGGAATCGTTTACTCCAACTTTGTGACAACCGTCTCCCCGCGCTATGCCGATGAAATCCGGCATACGGATCTGGGACATGGGCTGCAAGCTACCTTGGGGGCACATTCAGGCAAGTTTGGCGGCGTCCTCAACGGCATTGACTATGGAAGCTGGAATCCGGAGATCGATTCGTATATTCCATATCAGTATTCTATAGACAACTTTTCCAATAAATATGCTAACAAGGAAGCGCTGCGTCACAGGTTGTTGTTGCAGGACAAGTTCAAACCCATCGTCTGCGTGGTAAGCCGTCTCGACCAGCAAAAAGGAGTGCAACTGATCAGTCACGCCTTGTTCCATACTCTGGCTAACCGTGCCCAATTCGTCCTTCTTGGCTCCGGTAGCGATAGAGCTATTAATGACCACTTTTGGGCACTCAAGCAGCGTTTCAATGACAATCCAGATTGCCATCTTGAGCTCAGCTACAACGAAGAACTTTCCCACCTGATCTATGCCGGTTCAGACATGATCGTTATCCCAAGTGCATTCGAGCCCTGTGGATTGACCCAGATTATTAGTATGAAATACGGAACGGTTCCTGTGGTACGGGCGACGGGTGGGCTCGCCGACACGGTGTTCGATGCCAACTACGGCCACAAGCCATACGAAGAGCGTACTGGCTTTACCTTTGAAGACTTTAGTGAAGCTGGCCTAGACAATGCCTTGGGCAGAGCCATTGGTCTCTGGTATAAATACCCTCGCTACTTCAATCAGCTTGCAACCAATGGTATGCGGCAGGACTATTCCTGGAATAAGTCTGGTAGTGACTATATGAACATTTACAATCATATCCGTGCCTGAAGTGATCGATGTCTGAACAACACGCCTGTCACTGTGGTTGGCGTTTTTATTGCGGCATGAGATCTACGGTTTCCAGTACGACGATGCTTCTCTTCTCGACTTTGTAGCCATCATTAACCGGGATGCTTGCCGGGAAGGGTTTAATATCCAATGGGCTTGGTCGCGATGTATCTAGAGCCAGTTCCCAACTTCTGCCTGATATAAGGGGAAGTTTTACTTCGATGTCAGTTTCCGACATATTAAATATCACGTGAATATCTTGTTCATCTGCAGAAACCCTTGCGATTGTGCAAGCTAGCATTTGCGATTCAGGATCAGACCAATCTGGCTTTTGGAGATCTTTGTCATACCAAGTGATATCAGGTACTTCATGTTGTGATTTTGATTGGTCTCCCGAAAAATAATGGTTTGATGTCAGGCTAGGGTGGCGCTTGCGGAATGCAATCATTTCCCTAGTGAAGCGCAAAATGTCACTGTTTTTCTCGACAAGGCTCCAATCGAACCATGAAATCTCATTATTCTGGCAATACGCATTGTTATTACCCTTTTGAGTTCTTAATACTTCGTCACCCGCTAGTAGCATAGGTACGCCCCGCGACAGCATGAGGATTGCGATGAAATTTTTTGCCTGCTTTCGACGAAGTCTAAGAATATCCTGATCTTCGGTTTCACCTTCATGGCCGCAATTCCAGCTTAGATTATCATTGCTCCCATCGCGATTATCTTCGCCATTGTGATCGTTATGCTTGAAGTTGTAGCTCACTAAATCATTCAGGGTAAACCCGTCATGGCAAGTTACGAAGTTAATGCTGTTGTTGGGCCTCCGGCAGTCATTCTTGTACATGTCTGCACTTCCAGTTAGCCTTGAGGCCACTTCGCCGATTAAGCCATGTTCACCTGTTACAAACCTTCTCATGACATCCCGGTAACGGCCATTCCATTCTGACCATGCAATTCCAGGGAAAGCACCAACGTGGTAAAGGCCGGCCGCATCCCATGCTTCGGCAATCAAAGGGATGTTAGATAATGTTTTTGAAAATTCGATGGCCCACGGCAGTGGTGGTGTGCTCATTGGCACTCCAAGTTCGCCACGGGTAAACACACTCGCCAGGTCAAAACGGAACCCATCAACCCCCATCGTCTCTACCCAGTATTCCAGACATCGCACTATAAATGTGGAAACGATAGGATGATTACAGTTTACGGTATTACCGCATCCGGTGAAATCGAGATAATTTCTGCGGTCAAACGCATCCAGATGATAAAAAATCTCATTAAACATACCTTTGAAGTTAATGACCGGGCCGCCATTGCCTCCTTCAGCAGTATGATTGAACACGACATCTATAATAACTTTGATTCCTGCATCGTGAAAGGCGTCGATCATTTCGCGAAATTCGCGGACGGCATGCGAAATATCTACACAGTATTCCGGATGTGGGGCCCAATAGCTATGGGTACTGTAACCCCAGTAGTTACTCAAGCCTCTGTCGGCAACATTTTTGGGCACGTCCTGGGAATCAAATGCCATAATGGGTAACAATTCGACATGAGTGATTCCTAATTCCTTAAGGTAAGGAATTTTTTCCTTTAAGGCTGAAAAGGTGCCCGGGTGTTGAACGTTGGACGATGGATGTAGTGTAAACCCTGAAACATGCATTTCATAGATAATTGCACCATTAAGTCCATCGCCTTCTAACCAGGTAAATGGTGTGTATTCTGTCGTAGCGGAGGTATCGACCACAATTGCTCGCATACCCCCACCAGAAGATTCAGATTGGCAAGCTACTTGTCTGTTCCAACCCACGTTGCTGACCGACAGTGCCCAAGGGTCAAGAAGCTCCTTATGTGGAAAAAACATGCGACCTGTTTCAGCTGTGTCATTAAAACCTTCTATTCTCCATGTATAACAAGTCCCAGCGGGGAGGTTTTCTACAAAGACATGCCAAAAAAAGAAACTGTGGTTATGGACCGGATCCAGTCTTATAGTTTGGAAAGGGAATTGACTACTAATATTTTCATAGAGGAGTAGTTCAACCTGTGAAGCATGCCGACTGAAAATGCAAAAATTCGCACCGTCTTCCGTAAGGCTAATGCCTACTGGGAAACGGGAACCATTGCGTACTTTGTATGCTATATCTGTCATTTTGCTGAATGTCTGATTGAATGAATGGCTGTTAACTCAATGCAGAGAATGATTGCATCATACATTATTAGGGCATACTTTGCTGTAAATGTTGTGTTGTAAGATGTAATGTGCCCAAGAACTGGTGGCCTAATTTCCTAATTTGCGGGGCTTTTTTATTTATGTTTTATACTATTTTTGAATGTCGCTAGATTCCCTGGCCAATACATGGTGTCAATTAATTATTTTGGCATTTCGTAAAAATGATGAAATCCGGCGCAGTGGGGCAGTTATTTTCCAAGAATGGGTGTTATGAATCCATTGAATCTCTTTAGAGTGAGATGCTTCCATATCTGCCATATGCATCCGCATTTTTGTGTCTGTATCAAATAACTCACGTATCAGAACTTCGCGTGAGAGACCCAATTTTTTAATTAACTCTTTCTGACTGTTATCTGCTGCTTGCTGCAATCGACTTTTGTCCTCTTCGATTTTGTATTCATCTAAAATTTTCTCCAGATCAAAGAAGGCTATTGTCTGCTGATCACAGGTAGTGACAAATACATTCATGTTGTTGGTGATATCAAGCCCTTTAGGCCCCCCTTCCTGAGGGTTGTAGTTGCCTTTTAAATAGATATGGTCATCCATTGTTCTGATCGATACGATAGGGTCGAAATCCCCTTTCCAGTCGGTACCATTTTTAGCGTAGATATGGACGTAAGGTCCACCAGCATCTGCTGCTAGGATAAAATTGCTGTCTTTAGTGAAGCAAATTCCATGAGGATATTTGACATTTTTTAGAGTTCCCTCTGGTTTGGATTGCAGGTTCAAACTAGGATCATTTTTGAAAATGAGAACATTGTGAGTGTTGTGGTTGCTAATGGCTATCCACTTGTATTCTTCATCGGCGGCTACGCCATCTGGTACATCTAGTCCTTGGTTTAAAAGGATTTCGTTTCTTAGTGTGCGATATTTAGCTTGGCCGTCCAAAATGTGTCGTGTCACTTTGTTTGTGTAGTTGTTGCAAACCAGCATATCGTATAAATCTAACCCGATTGGTATGACTATTAATGATCCAGGGGTTTTGATTTGGTGTGCCGGATCTATACCCAATGCCTGAATTGCAGATAATTCATACGAGGTTTGCTTTTTATTCCTATCAGGTAACGCGAGAATAATTACTTCACCCCCACGATTGGCAACACTTAGCGTTTGATTGTTAATGAAGCATAGACCATGAGGGAACTTCAGACTTGTTGAAGTTATTGTGATGCTGTCAGATAAGATGATTCGCTTGGTAGTGGCAGATTCATCAATTTGAATGTCAATAATGAGGATTTGATTTTTAAGGAATCCGGCAATCGCTATGCAGCGATTATCCGGAGAAAACTTAACGTCTTCAGTACGTCCTATTTCGGCTAGTGCTTTCTGAACATTGTCTGCAATAGTGACTTCAATTTGAAAAGGCATGATTTTTCCACCCATCATTTGTAATAATTTATTAAGCCATTCTAGTTTTTACTAAAATCAAATGTAAATGCCCCGTTCGGGTAGTAATCTATAGGGGGTTGATTTTTGGCAACCTGATTTGGGTTGATGGTTATACAAATAAAAGACCTTGCCATCTTTTAAATAACCATCACTACTTAGCAGCCTATCGGCTAGTGGGAACTTGGTCTTAATGCATGCGAAGCCTGTGGGGTTGTGGTATATTGTCGCGTTTATAAATTTTTCGTTTTTTTAAGTCTTATTATGTTAGATGCTATCCGTAATCACACTCAAGGCTGGTTGGCCAAATTGATTTTGGCTTTGATCACCATCCCGTTTGCATTGTTTGGTATTGATTCTTATCTTAATCGTGCAGGCGGAAATGTGGCGATTGCAAAGATTGATAGCGCCAAGATATCCGTACAAGAGTATGGGAATGCGATGGAAAATGTGCGTAACCGTTTACAGTCTGAAGGGCAGAAGGTCGATGCGCAGATGCTTGAGAGTCCGGCGTTCAAGCAATCTGTATTGGACGGTTTGATTGCACGCTATTTGGTGACATCGGAAATCCAAAAGAGAAAATTCACCATTACTGATGAGCAGCTCAGTCAACATATTCTTTCAATGCCAGAATTTCAAGAAAATGGTAAGTTCTCCGAAGAGTTGTATCAAAAAACTCTTGCCCAGAATAAGCTGAGTGCAACCAAATTCGAATCCAGTATCCGTTCAGATATGGCAGGGCAGCAAGCGAGAGAGGGTTTAGCGAAATTGGCGTTTGTTCCTACTGCGGTATCTGACCAGACACTACAATTTGTACATCAGCAACGTGATGTCAGCACTGCGGAAATCAAAACGGCATCATTTATATCTCAAGTTAAAGTGACGCCTGAAGATGTAAAAGCTTATTATGAGCAGCACAAAGACAAATTCAAAGCCCCGGAACAAGTGAAACTGGAGTTCGCCTTGCTTTCCGTGTCTGGCTTACTGGCGCAAATCAAAGTAACTGATGAAGAGGTAAAAGCATTTTATGACGAAAATGCTTCCAAGTTTCAGGGTAATGAACAACGTCAGGCTAGCCATATATTGATTGCATATGGCGTAGGTGCGAAAGATGCAGATAAAGCCGCTGCTAAAGCAAAAGCAGAAGATATACTTGCACAGCTACGTAAAAATCCTAAACGTTTTGAAGAGTTGGCTACTAAGTACTCTCAAGACCCAGGCTCGGCCAGCAAAGGCGGTGACTTGGGTAGTTTTGGCCGTGGTGCGATGGTGAAGCCTTTTGAGGACGCAGTGTTCTCTATGAAAGTAAATGATATCAGTGATATTGTTGAATCCGAGTTCGGGTATCACATTATCAAACTGACTGGCATAACCGGTGCTTCGTCATCGTATGAAAGCATGAAACCGCAAATCAAAGGCGAATTGATGTTCCAAAAAGCTCAAGCTAAATATGCCGAGCTGACAGAAGACTTTAGCAACACGGTCTATGAACAGTCAGGAAGCCTGCAACCTGTCGCTAAAAAATTCAACTTGCAGTTACAGACTTCTGGCTGGTTGAGTCGTGAAGAGGGGGCCAAGTTCTTCAAGAGTGACAAATTGATGGCTCAAGTGTTTTCTGACGAGGTACTGAAGGAAAAGCGTAATACTGAAGCGATTGAGGTGTCTGCCAATAATTTGATTTCAGCACGCGTTGTGGACTATAAGCCAAGTGCCCCACGTACTTTCGATGAGGTAAAAGGTGGTATCGAGGCTGTCTTGAAGCTTGAACAAGCCATGAAGCTTGCCAAAGAGAAGGGTGATGCGGATTTGGCTAAGCTGAAAGACGGCCAAAAAGATAAAGATTTGGAATGGATCCCTGCCGTCACTGTTGACAGAAAGAATGCGCAAGGCCTGACGGATGCAGTAATGAGCCAGGTGTTTAAAATCAACACTAGCAAACTGCCGGCATATGCAGGGTTTATGGATGATAAGCGCGCTTATGTGTTGGTGGAAGTGAGTCGTGTCAATAATAAATTAGCAGGGGATGACACAGCCAGGACTGAGGCGGAAATTGCTTTGCAACATGCGACCGAATCGGAATATGTAAGTGCATATCTAAGATCGCTTAAAGCCAAGGCAGATATTTCTGTGAACAGAAAATTGATAGAAGGTAACAATAACTAGTAGCTAAATGAACTAAACAAAAAAGCCGATATGTTTCATATCGGCTTTTTTGTTTTTAGACGATTGGCTTATTCGATTTGACCGGCAGCTGTGATGTTCATACCGCCATCCACATAGGTGATTTCGCCTGTCACTCCAGAAGCTAAGTCGCTGCATAAGAAGGCAGAGACGTTCCCAACTTCCTCAATCGTTACGTTGCGGCGAAGTGCGGCATGGCGTTCGTTGAAGCCTGTCATTTTATCAAAGTCCGCGATACCGGAGGCTGCCAATGTCTTGATTGGACCGGCAGACACCGCGTTGACACGAATACCGCGAGGGCCAAGGCTCTGTGCCAAGTAGCGAACATTGGCCTCTAGACTGGCTTTGGCTACGCCCATCACGTTATAGTTCGGCATGGTGCGCTCTGCACCCAGGTAGCTCAAGGTTAGTAGACTGCCATTACGGCCTTGCATCATTGGATAGGCTGCCTTGGCCATCGCAGAGAAACTGTATGAGCTAATATCATGTGCGATACGGAAGTTTTCGCGGCTAATGCCATCCAGGCTGATGGTGTCCAGATAATCGCCGGATAAAGCGGTCTTGGGTACGAAAGCGATCGAATGTACGACGCTATCCAATCCATCCCAGTGTTTGGCTAGGGATTCAAACAGGGCGGCAATCTGCTCATCGGACGCGACATCGCAGGGAAGTACGATTTTAGAGTCAAAGTCTGCAGCCAGGTCGGCCACACGTTGCGCGTGCTTCTCGATTTGATAGGTGAAGGCTAATTCAGCACCTTCACGTTTCATAGCAGCAGCAATGCCGTAAGCGATAGAACGGTTACTTAATAATCCTGCAATAAGTACTTTTTTTCCGGCTAGAAATCCCATGGTTTGTCCTTACTAGTTTGAATAGCTTAGAGGGCGCTATTTTATTTATTAGACCCGCTTCTAGGGTCTAAGGCATCTCTTAAGCCCTCGCCAAGCAGATTATACCCCAATACGGTTACTAATATGGACAAGCCAGGGAAAAGTGAAAGCCACCATGCGAATTGGATATATTCTTTGCCATCAGTCAAAATGTTGCCCCAGGATGCTTGTGGTGGTTGAACGCCAAGGCCCAAAAAACTCAAGCCGGATTCCAGCAGGACTGCACTGGCGACGCCTAATACGGAGCTCACGATGATGGGTGTCAGGCTATTCGGTAGGAGGTGGGTGAATATCAGGCGGAAGTCCTCGGCTCCCAAGGTGCGAGAGGCAAGTACGAATTCACGTTCATTCAGGCTCAGGAATTCTGCTCTTACCAATCGCGTGACGCCCATCCATGATGTCAGGCCAATAACAATCATGATGTTGATGATAGATGGCGTCAGAAAAGCAATGACGGCCAAAATCAGGAAGAAGCTAGGGATGGAAAGCATGATATCCACTAATCTCATGATGAGCGTATCTACCCAGCCGCGATAATATCCGGCCAGAGCTCCAAGCACGATACCGATTGCTGTCGAGATCCCCACTGCAACCAGGCCTACTAGCAGCGAGACTCGACCGCCATATAGCATGCGGCTGAATACATCGCGTCCCAATCCATCTGTTCCCATCCAATGCATGCTTGATGGTGCCAATAAGATGGATTTGACGTCAATTTCATTCGGGTCGTAAGGCGAGAAGACGGGCGCGAACAAAGCCAGCATCAGGATGCATAAAATGATGATGAAACCAGCAAGCGCAAGCGGATTGGCAAGTGTCTTTTTAAACAAGTCAAAGTTCATATTGTCAGTTTCTTACTACACCACGGCGCACACGCGGGTCAGCCCAGGCATAGGCAATGTCTGCAAGCAGGTTCCCGATAAGCGTCAGAGCTGCGCCTATGGTAAGTACTCCCATAACTACTGGGAAGTCACGCATGAGTACAGCGTCGTAAAATAGCTTCCCCATACCAGGAATGGCAAAGATGGTTTCTGCAATTACTGAGCCACCGATCAAACCCGGAATAGATAATCCGATAATGGTGATGAGGGGCAGCAATGCGTTGCGAAGTGCATGGGTATATACCACGCGGTGTTCATTCAATCCTTTTGCTCTTGCGGTGGTGATATAGTCCTGCTGTAGCACATCCAGCATGCCATTCTTGATAAACAGCGTAATGCCTGCCAAGCCAGTGATCGATGGGATAATGACTGGCATCATTAAATGGCTTAATGTGTCTTTGATTTTGCCCCATGTGCTAAGCGACTCATAGTTCAGGCTATGTATGCCGGAAATCGGCAACCAGTCATTCACGACACCTAACCAGTACATGAGCAAAAGTGACAGCCAGAAACCAGGGATGGAAAAGCCAATGAAATTGAAAAGCGTAATGCTTTTATCTTGCCATCCCATATGATTGCGGGCTGCTATCACACCCAGTGGGATCGCCAGGGTCAGGGTGATAACAAGTCCAAGTACGTTAATTAGTAATGTAATGGGGAGCGCTTCCTGAATCATCCCTTTCGTTACGTTACCCTCTTTATCGGTTTTTTGCCAGAACACGGGTTTTTGATGGCTGGCGAACGAGTTGCCGAAATCCAGTGTTGCCATGCGTTTTAGCCAGAGGCCATATTGCACAATCACAGGTTTATCCAAGTTATACATTTCCCGTAATTTTTGACGAGATTCCTCACTTGCCTTGGGATTGAATGCTGCCTCGTTATTGGTGATGTCACCAGGAGCCAAGTGCATGATAAAAAAAGATATCAGGCTGATTCCAACCAGCATTGGTATCATCCATAACACACGCTTGATTAGATATTTCAGCATATCAGTTAGTACTTATCTCATTTCTGCGCAAGGGTTCCGGGATATACCACTTTTGCGAGTCATACCCTACACCTGCTGGCGGAATAGGGTTGATGATGCCTTGTATACGTTTGTGTATGGCCGTAAGGCCATAACCTGCAGACAAATAGACGACTGGGCTATCTTCGAGTAGAACCTTGGCAAATTTATGATAGATTTTCATGCGTTTATCCGGATCAAGCTCTGTGCGTCCCTGTTCAAGCAGTCTGTCTACCGACGGGTTATTGTATCCAATAAAATTGAATTGTCCTGGTTTTTGCTGACTGGAGTGCCAGATGTTAAATTGGTCTGGGTCCAGCCCAAGGCCCCAGCCAAGAATCACAACATCAAAATCTCCAGTCTTGATAAAACGGCTGATAAAACTTGCCCACTCGATCGATCGTATGCTGACATCGATTCCAATCTCTTTTAGTCTTCGTTGAATGAATATGGCGGTTTTTTCCCGCTCCTTGTTGCCGTTGTTGGTGATGATTTCAAACGTGAAGGGTTTGCTGTCACGTTCCAAAATTCCGTCGCCATCCGTGTCAACAAAGCCTGCTTCTTTGAGCAATGCTTTTGCTTTGGCTGGGTTGTAAGGGTATGGCATCAGATCCGGATTACTCCAGCGCGTACCTGGCTTGTAAGGAGAGGCGATATTAATCCCAAGGCCTAGGTAGACCCCATCGATAATCTCCTGTTTGTCTATTGCATAATTAATGGCTTTACGGACACGGACATCATCAAAAGGTTTGTGTTTAAGATTAAAGCCAAGATAGGTATAGCTGTTGCCCAGCTCTTTATATAAGTTGAGTCTCTTTTTCAATTCTGGACGAGCCGGGATGATGCGTGAGTATTTGATAGGGTCTAGCCCCATGCTGTCGATGTTGTCCGCCATCAGCTCCAGAAATTGTGCAGAGTTATCCGGGATGATGCGTGTGACGAGCTTTTCGATATTGGCCGGTCCGAGCACGGAGTTTGGATTACGTGTAAGCGTAATGTTTTCCCCATGCTTCCAATCGCCTAATCGATAGTAACTGCTTCCGACGGGTTCTCTTGCAAACGTCGTGGAATGCAGATCCTGTCCTTCCAACAGATGTTTAGGCAGGACTTGTAAGCCAGCCCAACTATCCAGTGCAGGGGCATACGCCTGGTCGTAAGTGACTCTAAACGTGCGTTCATCAGGAGTTTCGGCCTGTTTTACCAATGCATAATCAGAAGCATAAGGACTGGCAGTTTGGGGGTTGATTACGGCTTGCCAAGTGAATAACACATCTGCACTTGTTAATGGTTTTCCATCAGCCCATTTCAGATTAGGTTTAAGTGTAAAGGTAATTGTTTTTTGGTCTTTGGAGATTTCCCATTTTTCTGCAAGCTCGCCTTCTAGATCCAAGTCTTTATTATATTTGAGAAGGCTATTGAAAATATTGGATGTAATACTTGCCGAGGCAGATTCTCCGGCCACCATGTAAATCAGACTGCTTGGCTCGGCTGACATACTGGATATCATGGTGCCTCCATCAGCAACAGGGTAATGATGGGTAAAATCTTTGGTTTCGTTTTCTGTGGGTGTTCTGTTACAAGCTGTCAGCGTTGACAGCAGTAGCGCAAGGCTCAATAGTAGGCAATTTTTATGATGAACTTTGCCACACGGCATAACGATCTTGTTATCTTATCTGATGGTGAGAATGTGCTTTGACGTGAGAAGCGGTGGATCTTTTTGATTTGGTTGCAGAACTGCGCGACCGTTTGCTGCTTTTGGACTTGGTGCGTGCAGAACGAGTTGATTTATGTATGTTGGCACCCGAACCTTTTTTTGCATCGGTATTTGCGAGCGGTTTTTGTTCTATTGTTGTCTGTGAGCTGGATATTTCATCTTCAAGCATTTTATTTTTAGCCAAGCCGTATTTGGCTGGAACCAACAAGGTTTGCGGGTAGCGGAATTTATTGCGGCTTGGTAAATCATTGACATCGCGTAATTGCGATACCTGAATGCCGAACTTCCTGGCAATGTTGTCCATCCTCTCACCGCGTTTGGCATAATAAGTTTGCCAGTTAGTCAGTGGTTTATCGTAATTCGCAAGGTTTTCAGAAAATCGGTCGGCGGCCCAGGTAGGTAAGAGCAAATGGTGTACAGTACCGTTTGAAGTAATTACCGGCCTATTGTAGCTTGGATTCAAAGCGGTAAATTCATCATACGAAATCTCTGCCAGCTTGGCTGCCAGCTTGGCATCTATCTGGTCGGGTGCATTCACGCGCGTAAAGTATGGGCGGTTAGGGATAGTATTAATTTCCAGCCCATATTTTTCTGGTTGCGTCACAATGTTTTTGATGGCCTGCAATTTTGGCACATAATTTTTTGTTTCCGCAGGCAGATCTAGATCCTGGTAGTCCGTTGGCAAACCTTTTCTGCGGTTGCGCTCGATAGCGCGCAACACTGTACCTTCACCTGCATTATATGCGGCAAGTGCTAAGTCCCAAGCACCAAACATGGTGTGCAGTTTTTGCAAATAGGTCAGTGCCGCATTGGTGGCTGCCGTCACATCCCTACGGTTGTCCACCCACCAGTTTTGTTTTAAGCCGAAGTCCTTGCCGGTTGCTGGCACGAATTGCCAGATACCGGACGCTCTGCTCCTGGAGTTAGCTTGTGGGTTGTAGGCGCTCTCGATCATGGGTAGAAGTGCGATCTCACTCGGCATACCACGCTTTTCGACTTCCTGGACTATGTAGTACAGGTATTTTTGGCTACGATCCATCATGCGCTTCACGTAATCTGGACGTGCGGCATACCAGGATTCGTGGTTGGAAGTGTATTCTGATTCGATATCCGGCATTGCGTAGCCATCTTTGATACGCGCCCATAGATCATCTTCAGCATTTTGATTTTCTTCATCAGAATTGAGATTTTCAACGAAGCCTTGAAGCGGATCTGGAGCTGCTTCCTGGGGTTGAGTGTTTTGCGTATCGTCGATTACATCTATGGGAACGCCGGCAGCGTTAGTTTCAGCCCAAGCTGGACTGAGAGAAAAAGACCACAACAGAGAAAATATAACTAATCGGGAATAGTGTGCCGGACATAAAAGCAACCCCATCGGTTTGGCGATGTAAGATAAAACTGTTTGCATTAAATGGTGCGTGTCCGTTTTAATTCTGGCATTGAATGTTAATGGTGTAGGATATTTATGTCAAGTAAAGTTTTACTTAATATTCATAGAGTATCTTCATGATTAGTAATTGTTTTTCAGCTCTCGAATTGTCGTAAAAACTGCCAACTCATCGGTCATTATACTACCGGAGTTTTTAATGAGTTCCTTCTGTTGACAACGAAGGAAAGGATTGGTTTCCAATTCCAGTGAAAGTGTGGTTGGCAAGCTAGGAATCAGTTGTCTACGAATAGCGTTAGTATGGTGTTGCCGCTCGATCAATGCAGGGTTCTCGGGTTCTAATGTCAGTGCAAATTCGATGTTTTGTGATGTATATTCATGTGCTGGATATATTCTGGTCTCCCGGGGTAGATTCTTTAGTCTGCTCAGAGATTTAAGCATTTGCGCTGGTGTTCCTTCAAACAGACGCCCACAACCAGCGCCAAACAGAACATCCCCGCAAAATAGTACACCATCGCTCAGATAAGCGACATGGCCTGAAGTGTGCCCCGGAAGCCACATCACTAGAAATTTCATATTCAGACTTTTGATCGAAACGGTATCTCCTTCCGAGACCGCTTGATGTTTGAATGAAAATTGCTCATATCTGGGAGCATAGACGTGAGCATTCGTATTTGCAGCTAATTTTGTTACGCCACCAATGTGATCGCTATGATGATGCGTTATCAGAATGTCTGTAAGATTTAGCTGAAGCTCAACCAGTTTTTGCATGACTGGCGCTGCATCTCCAGGGTCGATTACAATCGCTTGCCTTTTATTGTGCAAAAGCCAGATATAATTGTCCTGAAAGGCGGGGATTGGAATAATTTGAAGCATGCGCGGGAACTGCGATAAATCGAGGTAGTGTATTAAACACCCATTTTAGTCATCATACAATGCATAAGACGCAACAAGATTTTTGGTTGGAAACGACCTTGGGTAAGTATTTGCTGGAGCAAGAGCAGCGGTTGTTCGATGAACTTGTAGGCGACATCTTTGGTTTTTATGCGCTACAGATGGGAATGATGCCTTTGCACGCATTAAAGAATTCTCGCATTCCAAATATCTTGCGTATCAATGGTCCAGATAATGATTTATGCTGTGATAGCGGATATTTGCCATTCGCCGAAAGTTCGGTGGATTTGATATGCATGCCACACACACTGGAAATTAGTGATAACCCGCACCAAAGTTTGCGTGAAGCTGAGAGAGTTTTGATGCCTGAGGGGTGTCTTGTTCTTACTGGGTTTAATCCGCTGAGTCTGTGGGGGCTTAGGAAGGTGCTTTCCCGCCAAGATGAATACCCTTGGCAAAGCCCGTTCTTTAGCCAAATGCGAATTCGTGATTGGCTGGCTTTGCTGGGGCTTGAGCTAATGACAAGTCAGGAATTCGGATTCATGCCGCCCATCAATAATGAGCGCTGGCTAAATCGATTGGCTGGAATGGAGAAAGGCTGGCCGATGCTGGGCGGAGCATATTGTATCGTTGCTAAAAAGCGGATCGCCAATATGACTTTACTTAAACCGAATTGGAAGAAATCTACACTGAAGTCTGGATTGATTATTCGCGGACAAAAGAGAACCAAGCCTACGCAGAAAACGAAGATACATGAATGATATGCAAAACTGGGTGGAAATATACGCTGATGGGGCATGCAAAGGAAATCCGGGAGCGGGTGGTTGGGGGGTTCTGCTGCAGTATCAAGGGCGTGAAAAAACCATGTTCGGCGGTGACTTGGACACGACTAATAACAGAATGGAGCTTACTGCGGTCATTCGGGGGCTTGAAGCACTTACACGACCAAGCAAAGTGAAGGTATATACGGATTCTTCTTATGTGCAAAAAGGCATGAGCGAGTGGCTGAGTAATTGGAAAGCCAAAGGATGGCGTACTGCGGATAAGAAACCGGTTAAGAATGCGGATTTATGGGCATTGCTGGATACACAAGCACAACGCCATCAGGTAGAGTGGGTATGGGTGCGCGGACATGCTGGCAATGATGGTAATGAGCGGGCCGATGCCTTGGCAAATCAAGGCGTGGCGCAAATTTTAGGAACTGTGAGTCAGTGATGCGGCAGATTTTTTTGGATACTGAAACGACCGGGCTGTACCCGGATCAAGGGCACCGCATCATAGAGATAGCGGCGGTTGAGTCGATCAATCGACGATTAACTGGGCAGAATTTTCATGTGTATCTGAATCCTGAGCGAGAAATCGATTTGGCAGCCCAGGAGGTGCATGGCATTACGCTGGAGTTTTTGCAGGACAAGCCACTTTTTGCCGAAAAGGCAGATGATTTTTGCCTGTTCATTCAGGATGCCGAGCTGATTATTCACAATGCGCCATTCGATGTAGGGTTCCTCAATGCCGAGCTTGGTCGCATCGGGCTACAGCAGGTTAGTCAAATTTCGGCTAAAATCACTGATACCTTAAGGATGGCGAAGGATTCTCGCCCGGGTCAACGTAATAATCTGGATGCGTTATGCAGGCACTTTGGAATAGATAACACCAAACGTACTTTGCATGGGGCACTCTTGGACGCGGAGCTTCTGGCGGAAGTATATTTTGCCATGACGCGTGGGCAGGATAGCTTGATGATGGATTTGGTGCAGGAAAAAGCAAGTGAGCAGATGCATACAGCCTTGGATACACCGAAGTACATCAGAGTATTATATGCTTCTGATGAAGAAATCGCTCAGCACGACATTTATGTGCAGGCATTGACTAAAGCGGGGGCAAAACCTTGGTAGTGGTTTTCAGGTTTGCATGGTAAGAACTCAAAGAAGGGTGTTATGAATAACTGTATTATTGTCACTGGTGGCGCCGGATTCATCGGCAGTAACTTTGTTAATGCTTGGGTTACGTTGGGGCTTGGAAAAGTCATCAATCTTGATAAATTGACTTATGCCGGCAATATGGAGAATCTTGCTGGGATCGAGCATGATCATAACCATATTTTTGTGCATGCTGATATTGGCGACAAAGATGTAGTGAATAATTTATTGCATACGCATCGCCCGCGCGCGGTCGTAAATTTTGCTGCCGAGAGTCATGTGGACCGTTCAATTCATGGCCCGGGTGAGTTTATCCAGACCAATATCGTCGGTACATTCAACCTGTTAGAAGAAGTGCGCGCATATTGGTTGGAGTTGGATGAAAAGGAAAAGGCTGACTTCCGCTTCCTGCATGTTTCTACGGATGAGGTGTATGGTTCGTTAGGAGCTAAAGACCCCGCTTTCAAGGAAACAAACCCATATGAGCCCAACAGCCCTTACTCAGCTTCCAAAGCGGCTTCAGATCATCTGGTACGTGCTTATCATCATACCTATGGGTTACCTACACTGACGACAAACTGCTCTAACAATTATGGACCATATCATTTCCCCGAAAAGTTGATACCTCTTGTGATACATAATGCCCTGAGCGGTAAACCTCTGCCTATCTATGGCAACGGCAGCAATATTCGTGACTGGTTGTATGTTGGCGATCATTGCAGCGCGATCCGTCGTGTGCTGGAGGCCGGTAAAGTAGGTGAAACCTACAATATTGGTGGTTGGAACGAAAAAACCAATCTCGAAGTAGTGCATACCTTGTGTGATATCTTAGACAAGAAAAAACCCAAGCCTCAAGGCAGTTATCGTGATCAGATTACCTATGTTCAAGATCGTCCAGGACATGACCAACGTTATGCGATTGATGCGACTAAGATTGAACGTGAATTGGGATGGAAACCGGCTGAGACATTTGAAACCGGTATCCAAAAAACCGTTGACTGGTATCTGGAAAATCAGAAATGGGTGACACACGTTACTAGTGGTGAATATAAAAACTGGGTCAGCAAGAATTATGCTGAACGTGGTGAGGAGATGGCTTAATGAACCAAAGCAAAACTGCCATGAAAGGTATTGTCTTGGCTGGGGGTTCAGGAACCCGGTTGTACCCGGTGACTCAGGTGGTATCCAAACAGTTGCTGCCTGTATATGACAAGCCCATGATTTATTATCCGCTTTCGGCATTGATGCTTGGCGGGATACGTGAGGTGTTGGTGATTTCCACCCCACAGGACACCCCAAGGTTTGCTGAACTATTGGGAGATGGTAGTCAGTGGGGCATGGACATTCAATATGCGGTACAGCCATCGCCAGACGGATTGGCCCAAGCGTTCATCATTGGTGAGAAGTTTATCGGCAATGATCCTTGTGCACTCGTACTTGGAGATAATATCTTTTATGGGCACGAGTTGTCAGTAATGGCAGAGAAAGCGTCGGCACGCAGTCATGGCGCCACAGTGTTCGCCTATCCAGTGCATGATCCGGAACGTTATGGCGTGGTCGAATTCGATGCCAAGGGGCAAGCAGTGAGTCTCGAAGAGAAACCGAAGGCTCCAAAATCGCGCTATGCAGTGACAGGGTTGTATTTTTATGACAATCGTGTTGTTGATGTCGCCAAGAACATGAAACCATCCGCACGTGGGGAGTTGGAAATCACGGATGTTAACAAGCAATATCTGGCATGGAATGATTTACATGTAGAAGTGATGGGGCGTGGAATGGCGTGGCTGGATACCGGTACGCACGAGTCTTTGCTGGAAGCGGGCACGTTTATTGAGACAATAGAAAAACGCCAGGGTCTGAAAATCGCGTGCCCAGAAGAAATCGCCTATCGTAAGGGGTTTATCGATGCTGCCCAAGTAGAAGTGATGGCCAATAAGTACGCTAAGAATGGCTATGGACAGTATTTAAAACAAATCTTGAATGAAAAAATCTTCTAATGAATATCGTTAAAACATCCATCCCTGAAGTGCTGATTTTCGAACCCAAGGTATTTGGCGACGCACGTGGGTTTTTCTTTGAAAGCTTTAATGCAAAAGTTTTTAATGAGGCAACAGGGTTGAATTTGCAATTTGTGCAGGACAATCATTCAAAATCCGCGAAAGGTGTGTTGCGCGGCTTGCATTATCAAATCGAGCAGGCACAAGGGAAACTGGTGCGTGTGGTAGCGGGCGAGGTGTTTGATGTGGCCGTGGATCTGCGTCAAAGCGCGCCCACTTTCGGCCAGTGGGTTGGAGTACATTTGTCAGGCGAAAACAAACGCCAGTTGTGGGTTCCTCCTGGTTTTGCCCATGGATTTCTGGTGCTGAGTGATTCGGCCGAGTTTTTGTATAAGACCACCGATTTCTACGCGCCACAGCATGAGTGCTGTATCCGTTGGGATGATTCTACTATCGGTATTCAATGGCCATTGCAGGATTCCCAGCCTTTATTGTCAGCAAAAGACCAAAGCGGATTAGATTTTTCACTAGCAAAAAAATTCTCTTAAAGCCTCTCTTTTATGAAAATCTTATTGACGGGTATCAATGGTCAAGTAGGCCATGCATTGTTGCCAAAACTTTCGCAGCATGGCGTGGTGGCGCTGACGCGCGAGATGCTCGATTTAAGCAAGCCAGAGGATATCCGTCATGTGGTGCGTGAGGTGCGGCCAGAATTAATCATCAATCCCGCCGCATACACTGCAGTAGACAAGGCTGAGAGTGAACCGGAGCTTGCATATGCGATCAACGCGACCGCGCCGCAGATACTAGCTGAAGAAGCCGGCAGATTAGGTGCTGGAATGATCCATTTCTCGACTGATTATGTCTTTGATGGAACAAAAACTGGCAGGTATATCGAGACAGATACAGTTAATCCAGTCAGCGTCTATGGTAAAAGCAAGTTGGCAGGTGAGGAGGCGATTCGCAAAGCAGCAATTCCCCATTTGATTTTACGCACTAGTTGGGTATATGGGGCCTATGGTAAGAATTTCCTTAAAACGATATTGCGATTGGCAGCGGAACGCGATAGTTTGCGTATCGTTGCAGACCAGTACGGAGCACCTACCAGCAGCGAAAGTATTGCAGATGCTGTCCTGGCTTTGTTGGATGTTTGGAAAATTGGAAACGCTGA
>JAKOWL010000026.1 GCA_029781535.1 Pseudomonadota bacterium | reverse complement strand
ACTATCGCCGAGGTTCGCGGAATTGGGGCCAAACGGGATAGCGCTACAAGTTGGCGGCATGAATAAGACCTTATCAATCCAGTCAAGACGAGCAGCTAATCCGCCATTTATAACCGTTGTATACGAAGATGTGCCTCCATCAGCACCGACACCCAAAGACCCGATCGGCGCATACAAGGACAGCAAATCAGTCATCCGTTTCGCATGGCAGTACAACAGCGACGTTGGCGGCACACAAAAAGCCTTTGACCTGCAATGGAGCACAGATCAGGTGAACTGGACGACTGTATCACAGACCACGGCCAACAATTATTATGACATGCCTGCCGATACATTGCCGGCTGGTAATATCTACTGGAGAGTGCGGACCTACAACGAGTATGACGAGGTTGGACCATACTGCGATATACAGTCATTTTACGCTATCGGAGCTCCGGCAGATCTGGCGCTAAACGCGATACCGACCAACACCGCAAGACCTGTTGTATCATGGTCGGCATTTAATCAGCAGGTTTACCAGCTGCAGGTGTTGTCCGGTGATACAGTAGTCTATGACAGTGGCGAACAGCCGGGTATAAATATCCGCCAGCACAAAATCAAGGCATGGCTAGCAGATGGTGAGTATACTGTACGCATACGCATAAAAAATGAATATGACCTCTGGAGCGAGTGGGGCAGTGCGACTTTTGAAATAGCCACTGCAAAACCAACTAAACCGTCTGTAAATCTCCAACGAGCTGCATATGGTATTGAGCTTCATATTGAGGACATAGCAGATTATGCTCTTATTTTTAGGGCTGATTACGATACTGATGATTATATATGCATTGGTAAAACAACCTCTGCAACATATGTCGACAATTCAGTCCGTAATAAGGGCGAATACAAATACTTTATTCGCTCCGTTTCAGCAGATGAAACCTTTGAGGACAGCGATGTAAAATTTGCACAAGCAGAATTCCAATATTCTCTGCTTGCACCGGTATCAGACCTGTCAAACATATTTGCATTTACCCGCTCTCTGAATACCCCGCCAAAGCGCGTGTATGACCGCGCTCCCGGCGGCGCATACGTGCTGTATGCCGGAAGAACGTACCCGGTATGGGAGCCGAGCGAGCATATTTCGACAGGATTGAGTCTGACATTTTTCTTGCGGACATGGGCGGAAGTGGAATCATTCGTCGCACTGTACGACCGCAAGGAAACAGTGCTGTACCGTGATGTGAAAGGCAGGAAGATATACGGCGTGATGAGCGGTTTGCAGGTTACTGAAGACCGTACTGGGT
>JAKOWL010000006.1 GCA_029781535.1 Pseudomonadota bacterium | reverse complement strand
AATATCGTGCCCACTGTCTACCCAAATTTGTTTAGAGTTTGGGTAAAGTCGGACGATGTCCTTACGTTTTTCGTTTGCATCATCTGCCAACTTTGATTTTTCTTTAAGTGGCTGAGATGCACTTAGAACGTATACCGGTTTGTTTGACAAGGTTGGGAGGCTGAGCACTTGTTCGCCAGTTTTAGGAAGTAAGTTGAGCTCTTCTTTCGCTGTACCTGTAACCAGAACTCCAACGATGCCTCGAACCCAGAATGACTGTTTCTCAATAGCACCGTCACCATCAAGCTGCTTCGGGTGAGTTGAGTCAACAAGAATAAGTGCGCTAACCTCATTTGGATAGCGGCGAGCATATAGCTGCATATATAAACCACCCAGTGAGTGCCCTACCAGAATGTACGGCGGGTTAAAGCCTTTGCTTCTAAGCAGTAATCTCAACTCATCCACTACGTGTGAGCCATCACGGGGCGTCGATACGGAGTCACTTCCCCCATACCCAGGGCGGTTGTATGCGAATGTCGTGGTGTCTTTTGAAATTTCAGACAACACCTTTTCCCACCATTCCATTCTTCCACCGAGTCCATTTTCGAAGACAACGGGAATAGTGTTGTGTTGAGTCATTGCAAACTCGATATAGTTATTGTTGATTTTTTCTTTTTTTGAATTGGGCATTGATGAACACCCGGGCAGCAAAGCCGCTATCAGAAAAGAGATAGTTACAGCGAATAATTTTATTTTCATGGTATTAAAAGAAGCACTTTGTATCTGGTACGGTTCATGGCTATTTATGGACATGTCATCGGAATAGGGTCGGAATCAAATGCGCCTTTTATTAATAGTGGAGATGACTGCAGGCAATACTCTGTTCCATTAGAAGTTACCACCTTCACCATACCATCAGCATATTTGGTTACACCCTGCACTTTTCCCTTTTTAGCCAAAGCCTGAGCTAATTTAGGCAAATATGTTCGATCAGGTAGAAAATCATCGTCATCTTTAAGTATTGGCATATTTTTTATATCCTCTTTTATTATTTGTTGCGCTGACTCCAGCAATTCACCATAAGAAATTGCTTTCTTGGATGCTTCGGGGTTAATCGTTTTATCTGTTTTAATCCTTACATCTTCTACATGCTCAATTTCTCTTTGCCCATCAATTAGCGCAGTATTTTGTATAGCAATTTTTTGGAGCTGATTTATTTTTTTAGATGTAATCAAGTGGTGGGATTGTTCTTTGTATATGTGAATATCATTTTTTTCGGCTTGATCAACTAACTTTACTTTAACTGGTGATTCATGCACGGGGCTCAGTTGAACGTCAAAAATAGTTGGTGACAATGTTTTATGACGTGGTGGAAGTTGTACATAGACAAATAAAATCACATGCGCAATGACCGCCGAAAATAGCGCCAAACCTAAAGCTCGATTATCCCCATAGATTGTACTTATTGTCCGTATATTATTGAATGAGTCATAGCTGAACATAAAATCAACCTCTAAGCCAACATCGCACTCAATTAGATAAAATGCGAACTCATCAAGGGAGCCGTCTGGTACGCTCGCTTGAAATCATCAATTCGACAGCTACAAAGTTGATAGTCCACCCAGCTCCCATGCATAGTGTTCTTGCGAGCTCTCCCTGTATGTTAGGAAACAGAAACATAGGGATATGAGTAAAGACCTGTGTGCTGGCACCTAATCCTAGAGCAAAGCCGCGCATCATCCAAATTCGATGATTCTGGATGTCCCGTTTTAGTATGGCAGCAAATCCGAGACTTATGAACAAAGCCATCGCCGAACCAACCAGGAGCCGCATGACATAAAGGACCGGGCCATCAAAATTTACTGGGGGATAGTTTATGGTTGGATAGAACAGGGTCATCCACAAACCAGTCAGCGCGGCACAAAGGCCGCAAAGAATAATAATCCAGCCAGCAGCCCGGTGCCAGTTTGGTTTGTGGCTACGGAAACTGGCAGCAAACTGGAAAGCTCCAAGGATGCAGTAGATACTGAAGCTAATAATATGCAGCACTATAGGCAAAGGTGCAGTAAAGAACCGAGCATTGTTAGGTGTAATCTGAGCTCCACTACCAAGTTCAATAAGACGAATGCTACCAGCCAAAATAGGGACAAAGCTGAACGCAATTAGCCCGGCGGGAATCAACCATTCTGATTTGGCAAGTGCGGACATCTTCAAGGTCTTCTGTATCTAAATGTTAATTTGTGCAAAATAGATAATATAAAAATTGCTTTGTTCTCATTCAAAGTAATTCCAAGTTGGACATACACAATTGGGATAACGGCTATACGAATAAATTGAATGTCATTGGATGTATAATGTATCCAGTCCGCATTTAAACAACCCTGGAACACCTTAAACCAATTCCATACTCGATACATTTCCGCAGATAATTTGATAGAGCTAATCTTTTAAATGACTTTTGTCGTCAAAAGATTTCCCCGCTAGACACTTCTTCAACTCATCGCGCGCTTTAAGCCCAGAGTGCCAAGTAATGCTGGCAATGGATTTCCCCTGGTAGAGTACTTCAAAGTTCCACCTGTCTTCCAACCCATCCATCAATGCCTCGATGCTCGGCACAGCAAATACAATCATTGGAATCGTCGCCTTGCCTACGTTCTCAAAGTAAATTGCATTGAGCGTCGCGGGCGCTTCATCTCCTTGCTTTAAGGTAACCAAAACTTTTTGCCCACCTTTTAGTTTTGGGAACGTATGGTCTTCTGCCAAAGGGTTGAAGGCAAGCAACGCACCTCGATAATCGCCCCCCGGCCCAAACAATGTCACTGCAGCTCCCTCTTTGAACAAATCCACACCACCATCGCGCTTTTCGCGTTTAGCGCGTATGAATGTCGCCGCACAATATTCACCCGGTTTAGCTTTTGAATTGGCCTGCATAAACTCCCACCAGCCGGTGACGATTTTCTCACGGAATTTTTCTGCTTCTTCCTTGTTACCTTTCAAAACACCTTTGGCATTGATTTCCTTTTTCGTGGTGTCCATGACTGAACCGAGCACATCAAACTCATCTCCTTGCGCTTGCGCTAGGTAAGGCATTAGTGCTAGAACCACCATCAGACTCAATGCCAATAGCGATTTTTTTAACATGTTATTTCCTTTATTTAATCTAAACCTCGGTCGCTTTATGGCGCATTCCGGGCAATCTCTCCGAGATCCTGACACAACTCTTTTGTTCTACCCAAGCCAGCACCGTCATAATCAGACCTGACCAAAATATCGTCCACGCGCCATTCTCCGTTGCTATCCTGCTTGGTTTTGAACTCAACAAAACACTCAGCGTAACCACCAATTTCTCCGCCTATAGGTGTACCATTCGCGTTATATGCAGTGAACCCTTCTTTTTCCCAATATTTGGTATAGCGTAAAAATCGGCTATCTCCCGCTTGATTGAATTGAGGATTACCCATCACATTCACCACATCGATTTCCGGCTTTCCTTTCCATAAAATCAAAAGGTTAGATTCCATTGGCGTGAGTTTTTTACCGTCGGGGCGTTTTCCTGCTTCGGCAATAACCGCCCTTTCCGCCTGACTTTTCTTGATTCCTTCCAGCAGGCTCTTTTTAGCTGCTTGAATTTCAGGGTTTTCCTGCATTGCCTTTTGCTGTTCTTCGAGTTTTTTAATCGCCGCCTCTTTTTCTTCAGGGGTTAGCTTTTTCGCCCATTTGCCACTCGGGTCAGGGCGCTTTCCGGCAAGAACCGTGTCACGCCAGAATTGGCTCCAAGCGAAATCCAGAAACTCAGGAGGGGTTGCTTGGCCTATTATTGCCAAATCTGCGGGCAACCCAAGCTTATTAATGCGTTGGCCGAAGCCATCAAAATCAAAGCTATTGCCCTTAATCGCTGCATGTAACGCCTGATCAATTTCAATATGATTGCATGCAATGGTGCCCGCTTTTGAAAGCATCGACGCATCCGATGTTTTCCAATCGCTTACAGCCAGTGGTTCAGACTTAAGGTCGGAACGACGTAGTTTGTAACTTCCCAGACCGATTCTGAATTTAACGCTATCACCTGCCTTAATTTTGTTTTTGTTCTCGGTGATCTTCATCGTTTTCAAATCGATACTCATTATATTTGGACACTCGAACTGGAGCTTCATGTGGACAAACTCTGGTTTGTCGGCATTTTCATAGACTGCAGTCACATCAATCTCTCTGATTTCGATGGGGCCGCCAACCAGCTCTGGTGGAGTACGATTATTAATCACCCGTAAATCAGCAAAATAGGCTTCCCTGTCTCCCATTTCACCTTGATAATGCAACACCGAACCAAATCCGAAAGCCGCCATAGGGAGAAGGATTAAGCCCATAAGGGCAAAAGAAAATATTTTGGAAATGTTCATGATGTATTTCATTAGGCAGCATGCAAGATTACGTAAATCTTCATTGATAAATTTCCCATACCGCTTATCTGACTAACGTTTTTTCACAAGCATTTTTTCTACCCAACCATCTCCTCCGTTAGAAGCAACCGAGTAAAAACCATTGGACTCCACTCCGGTAAAAATGAGTTCGTCACTTCTTCCCAGTCTTGCCAACACCTTCGCTTTCTTGTCTGCCTCCTGATATAGCTTGATATTGGCTATTTTGCCAACGAGCACATCCCCCTCACGCATTTCAGAAACCGTAGAGGATGTTATGGTAGATTTTGCCGGCGAGTTTGTCTCATTACTGTAACCTGCCAGATCACCCAGTTCTTTGCCGGTTTTGGAGGTTTCGGAAATGGTGTTTCGCAATTGCCTTAAATCTTGCGCTAAATCGGCATGTGCCAGCAACGACAATAATAAGAAAATTACGCTCGCTATAAAAATACGATCCATATTTGCTCCAGAAGAATATTGATTGATGAAGGGGGCGAAACCACCTTTAGCATTTGCCAGCCGCTTTTAGCAAAGCATTGCATTTCTTCGTTTCTGCTGTGCCACCGCCAGTTTGGTTACACAACGCCATATCCCCATTGGACCCCAATGCACTGGAGACCTGACATCGGAGTTTCTTACCGTCATTAAAAGTTACATTGAAATAAGTATCGGTCTCGTTCCAGTGTTTTTGCTGGTCAACATCACTAATCTTAAATTTTGATTTATCCACACCATATTGACGGGCAATCAGCTTATAAAGATCATCTTCATTTTCTGAAAATGCCCCCGACTTTTGCCCCCCAACCACGGCAACTGGCGCCAATGCACCTACGCAGCCACTTAACAAAGATGCTACAGCCATTGCCAACACCACATACTTCAAACTTTCTTTCATGATTGTTCCCGAGAAAACGAATAACAAATATTTACTTATCAAATCATTTGGCTACATTAAAAAACCGACGTCTAAGCCCATAAATAATGCCTACCGCTGACACCAATATCCCTGAAGCCGGCAAAGGTACCTGACTTACATTTCCAGGCTCGTAAGTAAGATTATCAATAGCGAAACCTTCGATGCCTCCCCTGAAAAATACTTTGTCTACCAGCCCGGAATAACCGGATGCCACCCACTCCAGCCCCATAGGGGCGAGCGGATCCAAAATGCTATGCACCAGATTTCCTTGGTAATAAAGCTCTATCGCAGTAATTGGTGATTCATCTGACGGTACCGCATAGGATTTGTAATATGTCCCTTGAAAAACCACTGGCGCACCATCAAAACTCAGCATGCCAGATTGACCATAAAACAGATAATTTCCCACTCCCTCCCCAATGCCAGAAAAAATGCTGCCTGTCGATGTCCAACCCGACACGCCTCCATAACCATCTGATAAGTTTGCTGGATCAATATCCTCAAATGTCACTACTGTTGCGTGGCTTGACATGGCAAACGCAAGCGCCAGAAAAGCACCACTCAAAATACAGGTATGTTTTTTGTTGAATAAACTCATGCTAATTCTCATTTCATTTTGGTTTCGACGTCTAAATTATGTAAGAATGTATACACATGTAGAACCCAACCTTGGTAGGGTGCATGTCCACACTGCACTTTGATATATTCTCGAAGAATAAAAATTAAACAAAAATGCATAAAGTGAAGACCGTTAAAACCGCAGTTGTAATAGACGACCATCCACTAGTGACACGAGGTATTGCCGATTTTCTGAAATCACACTGTGGATTTAGCGATGTGCATGCGGTGTGTAATACGGCCGATTTCTGGCACATGATGGGTGAAAATCATCCGCCCGCGATGATTGTGCTGGACTTCTGGCTACCAGATGGCGCAGCCCTACCACTACTTGAACAGCTAAAAGCAAAACACGAGTCCATACCAGTACTCGTTATGAGTGCAGATGACAATCCAGCCATATGTAGCAAAGCAAGAGAATCCGGTGCCAACGGGTTTATCCATAAACAGGAATCGCCTGAAGTTTTTGCAACCGCCGTTAACGCCTTGCTGGATAATGGGAACTGGTTCAGCAACATGCCCAACCATGCCATATATGACACTTCCAACAAAGAATTACCCATCACCCTGCAAGAGCTTGGCCTAACAGCTCGGCAAGGTGAGGTATTAGGCCTGATTCTGCAAGGGCTGCCCAACAAGCGTATCGCGCAACGGTTGTCGTTAAGCGAGCAAACCGTTAAAGAGCATATTTCGGGAATACTGGAGAGACTCAAGGTAAGGAACAGGGTGGAAATCATCACCAAATTGCGTGGCAGAAAATTGGTAAGTAACTGATGACCCAACCTGGATCAAAAGATTTCAGCCACCTGACCATTGACGACATCAGTATTGCCGGGCAAATGCGGCTACTGGAGATGGCTTATTCCAGGTTACGCTTTGGCTTGATTGCCATGCCGATCATCACGGTCATTTTTTGCTTTTATTACCGGCAATACAGCAAAGATTACAGTGTCTTGATTTGGTCTGCTCTAGATTGGCTTCTTTTTTTTGCATCGCAAGCTTTTTACCGATATTACAAACTGGACAAAGAAACGCTATCCGATAAAGTCATGTATGGGCGCTGGCTGCCGCGCATCCATGCGCTTGTCATTATGCACGGGCTTATCGTCGCCGCGCTGCTTCCAATCGTGCGCACCACTACTCCTGTCGAATTCAAGCTCGTTTATGTCACCACAATTATGGCTATGGTTGCAGGCAACGCCACACATCAATCTCCTGTTATCAGTATCTTTCGTCGTTTTTTAGCTGCCAGCTGGCACCTGACTGTTCTACTAATGCCATGGACGATGGGAGAGGACTGGGTATTTATTACCTTACTCGCGGTTCTTTACAGCATTGGTATGTACTATTACTCATCAGCTTCCCACAGATTCTTCTTGCAGTTGGTATGGCTAGAGGAAGAAGGTGCACGCCTTGCCGAGCGCTACAAAGCCGCTAAAGAAGAAGCCGAAGCTGCGCTAAACGCCAAAAACCAGTTCCTCACTACTGCCAGCCACGATCTCAGGCAACCCGTACATGCCATGGGGTTTCTGGTGGAATCCATCTCCAGAAAAAACAGAGATATCACATTAAATCCAGCGCTTAACGATTTAAAACAAAGTGTGCGTTCCATCAGCCAAATGTTTAACTCGTTGCTCGATCTATCCAAAATCGAAGCAGGCGTCGTGCAATTGCGTACAGGTGCTATTTTCCTGGATGAGCTGATAAAGGATGTTGCAACGATGTATGCCGAAGAAGCCAAGGCCAGAAACCTGGAGCTTCGTACATGGCTGAGCGGCGGCAAGGCTATTGTCAAAGCCGATGGCATGTTGCTGCGGCAATCGCTCATGAACCTAGTGCATAACGCCTTGCGCTATACCAAACATGGTGGCGTGCTTATCGCTTGCCGACGTCGCGGCCACGACTGGCAACTGGAAGTGTGGGATACCGGAGTTGGCGTTGCCATAGAAGATAAGGATAGAATATTCTCCCCTTTTTTTCGCAATGAACATGCCTGGAAGATTGACAACGCTGGACACGGCCTAGGGCTTGCTGTAGTTGCACGATGCTGCAATTTGATGAACAGCCAATATGGCTTGACTTCCAGACTGGGCAAGGGATCCCGCTTCTGGTTAAAGGTCCCTGCCATCACCGGCTCTACACAGTCCATCCGTATTATAAATGTGACCGGAAGCGCAATGCTTTCAACTTCAAACGAACCGTTATCAGGCAATTGCCTGATTGTAGATGATGACCCGCAAGTATGCTCGGCGTGGGAGCTACTGTTAAGCACCTGGGGGCTGGAAGTGCATTGCGCATCTTCGGCTGCAGAGGCTTTTGACCTGATCGAGCGAGGATTTCATCCGCAAGCTATCCTATGCGACCAAAGGCTCAGGGCCGGTGAAAGCGGTTTTGACGTCCTGCGCGCTTTACAGCAACGTTTACCGAATACGCACGGCGCAATGATTAGCGGTGAGTTCAATTCGCCAGAACTGATCGAAGCCGAGCAAGAAGGATACTTGGTACTGCACAAACCTTTGGAACCGGAAACACTTTATGCTTTGCTATCGCGCTGGCTGCCTGCAAATAATTTATAAAACACATCAAATATATATTTAATCGATTGATTTTATATATTTATTGTTCAATCTAACCGCCAGTGCGCTCATGCCGATCATGGTAATACCTATCACTACTAATGCAATTGGCCAACCAAGCGAATTGGCGAAATGTTTGGCAATAAAGTAGCCAATATAAAGCCACATCTCCAACGTAGGTGATTATGGCGCTGTTGCCAACTGTGTCTAAGCCTCGCTCAGGACGGCATTGTGATTGAGTGTGTTCTGAACGAACAGTTGCTCTCTACTTTGCGGAGGAATCCGATCTTTGAGGAATATATCGAAGGGAGCTTTTTCTTGCGCAAGCAGCATCCCGACGATTGGCCCTTGATGCTAGATTGGACAAAGTCCCCACATGGTCCTGAATTCGTGGGCAGATCCGTATCTAAGCCATATAACGAAATAAAATGACTATGTAAAAAGAGGATTTTTTCATGAGAAGGGAGCGATCCCTCCATCGTCCAGCATCAGGCCTTAGCTGCTTGATTCCAATTGAGCACCTTGATTCCAGGAGCATCCTCAGGCTTGACTATTGCGGCCTGCTTAGATGCTTCAGCTGGATTTGAACGGAGTTCAGTTTCAAGCGGCTTGCGAAAACGCTTTTGGTAAAACTCATCAAAGCTGCCTGCAACTTCCTTCCCAGATGCATTTATGCTTAGGGTTAGATCGAGTGCAGCCATGGCTGAGATGATGTGATGTATGCCAACGTTATCCCCATGTTCCATGCGCACGATTAAATCCCTACTCACGCCGATACGGTCTGCCAGCGTTTGTTGGTTTAAGCCTGCTTCAATCCTAGCTTGACGCAGCTCACGACCAAACTGAAGATAATGGTCAAAATTATTCACACTTGTCAGGTAAATCTAAAATAAGATGCATGTAAGATATATCTTACATCGCTGTAGTAAATATAGCTATCACAAAGTGGGGCAATATTCGATGCAATTTAACAGGCAAGACTCATTTCACGGAATCCAAATTAGATATACTTGCAAAGAGGAAATTGACTTCTTGCATTATGGATATTTTAGCTATGTACAAAAATCACCTAATGCTGAAGGTAACTCGCATCCAAACAGGTAGTGAATGACTGTTTGGATATCCCAGTTGACTGTAATGTCAGGTTTCGATGTTATTGAATGTACGCTCAATCCTTGTGTCTGGAATTAACCAGATAAGTGCTACTCCAACATAGATTGCCTGCGCTATCCAATGATTCCAGAATGCCATGAATATAGCTACGATATAGAGCAAAGGTGAAATCTTACCTTTCCAGTCAGAGCCTATGGCTTTCTTGAGCACTGAATTTTTGCCGTCATTGTGGATGATGCTTTGCTGGAGCGCGTAGTATGAAATTGCAGCCATGAGCAAGACAAATCCATAGGCGGCAGAAGGTAATGCTTCGAAATGGTTCTCGCCCATCCATGCGGTAGCAAAAGGAAAAAGAGACAACCAAAAAAGCAATATGAGATTGACCCAAAGCACAAGTCCAGAGACGTGCTTGGCCGCGTGAAGCATGTGATGATGGTTGTTCCAATAGATGCCGACGTAAATAAAGCTCAAGACATATGACAGAAAGCTAGGCGCCAGTGGTTTAAGCGAGTCAAGCTCGGCTCCATGTGGTACTTTCAGTTCTAGCACCATGATAGTGATGATGATGGCTATAACACCATCACTAAATGCTTCAAGACGATTCTTCTCCATTGCTGCCTTCCTAAATTCAAGGCAACTGGCGACCAGAAAGCGTATCTGGTTAGCCGATTCTGTTGACCTTGCTGTTAATTGTAAACACATCACCATATTCTTGGAAAAGCTGACTTATTTGATTGTTTAGCATTCCATCTCTTCCGTTCCAATGCTGGGATGTATACTCATTACGCGACACATGCGAAGTATTACATACTCCGGCTCATGCCTGTGAATGAATGCGTACCTTACTGGGACTCTTTGGTAAAGTACGCTGCGGCCTTTTTTAGGATGTCATACTCCTCAGTGACACGTATTAATTTAGCTTGAAGCTTTTTAATCATCGTTTGCTGCTCATCTAATACTCCTTTTTAACCTCAATTATGAGGCTAAAAATTTATCTATTGCAGTTGGGGTGACTCATAGCATTTACTGTGATATTGCCAAATGACTAATCTTCCTTGCTATATAACAAAATTATTCCCAAAAAAAACACGCACATTCTTCAGCTTTAAATATACCGAATCGCCTTCTTTAATATTCAAATTATCAAAATCTGCTTTTGAGAGTTCGGCATCAAGAAATTCATGGTTATCTTCGCGTTTTAATTCCAGCCTGACGATAGGGCCTATCGAATGCGCATATGTAAGTTTTGCCGCAAGCGCTCCGTTATCGTCGTATGCTTTGCGTACTTGTATATCGTATGGTCTGACAAATGCGCTGATGGAACCGCTCCTTGCCTCGTGTTGATAATTTAACGGCACTTGTAATCCAGCAATTTTTGCCACCCCTTGATCGACGTGCCCCTCAAACGCATTCACGTTCCCCAGGAATTGATAGACGAACGGTGTAGCAGGATGATCATATACCTGCTGGGGGGAACCAATTTGCTCAATCCTGCCTTGATTCATCACCACGATAGTGTCTGCTACTTCCAGCGCCTCTTCCTGGTCATGCGTCACGAAAACGCTTGTAATATGCAACTCGTCATGCAGCCTTCGCAACCATCTGCGTAAATCCTTGCGTACTTTTGCGTCTAGCGCGCCAAAAGGCTCGTCCAGTAACAGTACCTTTGGCTCGACTGCCAAAGCCCGTGCCAAAGCAATACGCTGACGCTGTCCACCAGATAGTTGAGGTGGATAGCGGTCTGCCAGCCAATCCAGCTGAACAAGATTCAATAACTCATGCACACGGCGTTTGATTTCGGCTTCGCTTGGGCGCGTATGTTTCGGGCGTACCCGCAAACCAAATGCGACATTCTCGAAAACGGTCATGTGGCGAAAAAGTGCATAATGCTGAAACACGAACCCCACCTGTCTTTCCCTCACGGCGCGGTCAGTTGCATCCTCCCCATGGAAATGAATGCTGCCATTATCAGGTGTTTCCAGGCCAGCAATGATGCGTAGCAAAGTGGTTTTGCCGCAACCAGATGGCCCAAGCAAGGCGACCAGCTCGCCAGTCGGCACGTTGAGTGATACATCTTTGAGTGCGCTGAAGTTGCCAAACCCTTTGCTGATATTCTTGATTTCGATACTCATGATTATTCCTGTTCGATTTCGATTGCGTCTTTTGCAGATTGCCATTCCACGTAGGTCTTGAGCGCCAATGTCAGCAACGCCAATAAGGCGAGCAAGGATGCGACGGCAAACGCGGCGGCATAGTTGTATTCGTTATAGAGGATCTCCACATGCAAGGGCATAGTGTTGGTCAAACCACGGATGTGCCCGGACACAACAGATACCGCACCGAACTCACCCATCGCCCGTGCATTACACAGAATCACCCCATAGAGCAAACCCCATTTGATGTTAGGCAAGGTAACGCGCCAGAACATCTGCCAACCGGAAGCGCCTAGTACAAGCGCTGCCTCTTCTTCTTCCTTGCCTTGCGCTTGCATCAGCGGAATCAGCTCGCGTGCCACGAATGGAAACGTCACAAAAATTGTGGCCAGTACGATGCCCGGAATAGCAAAGATGATTTTGAAGTCATGGTCGGTGAGCCACTCGCCAAACCAGCCTTGCATACCGAATATCAGCACATATATCAGACCTGCAATCACCGGAGACACTGCAAACGGCAAGTCAATCAGCGTAATCAACAGGCTTTTGCCTTTGAACTCGAACTTGGCAATGGCCCATGCCGCCGCCACGCCAAACACCAGATTAAGTGGCACCGCAATTACAGCAGCAATCAAGGTCAACTTGATTGCAGAAAGTGCATCCGGATCGGAAAGCGCGGCAAAATAGGTGCCGGCGCCCTTCCTGAAGGCCTCCGTAAATACCGTAGCCAGCGGTACGAACAAGAATAGGCTCAAAAACAATAACGTAGCTGCAATGAGTGTATAGCGCACCCACGCGACTTCGGAAGTCGCGCGGTTGCGGCTGACCCTTTGATTGTATTTTTGATATTGGGATAAATGCGTGTTGGTAGCTGACATGGTTATCCTTATGATGCGGTGTGTCCCAAGCGGCGATTGCTCCACCATTGGAGTGCGTTGATGAGAAATAACAGCGCAAACGAGATAACCAGCATCACTACCGCTACCGCGGTAGCACCTGCGTAGTCATATTGTTCCAGCTTGGTGATGATGATGAGTGGCGTGATTTCGGAGACCATCGGCATGTTGCCTGCAATAAAAATCACCGAGCCATATTCGCCGATTGCGCGCGCAAATGCCAATGCAAAGCCCGTAATCAGTGCCGGCCAAATAGCGGGAAAGATGATTTTATAGAACACTTGCCAGCGATTGGCTCCCAGGCTGGCAGCAGCTTCTTCTACTTCAGCGGATAAATCCTCCAGCACAGGCTGTACCGTGCGCACTACAAACGGCAGCCCGATGAAAGTAAGCGCCACCACAACACCCAACGGTGTATAGGCGACTTTTATCCCTACTGGTTCGAATAAGCTGCCTATCCAGCCATTTGTCGAGTAAATGGCTGAAAGTGATATGCCTGCCACTGCAGTGGGTAAAGCAAATGGGAAGTCTACAAACGCGTCAATGATTTTTTTGCCAAAAAAACGATAGCGTGTCAGCACCCAGGCAGTAAGCAGACCAAAGACTACATTGATGATTGCTGCAATCAATGACGCACCAAAGGTCAGCTTATACGAAGCCACCACACGAGGCGCAGACACTGACTGCCAGAATTCCGCCCAGGTAAGGGTGAATGTCTTTAGGAACGCTGCTGATAAAGGAATCAACACCACCAGACTTAAATATAAAATCGCAAAACCAAGAGACAGTTTGAACCCCGGTAGTACACTAGCTTTTCTCTTCATTTCCAATCCAAAGCGTTTGTCAGCACGAAACTATATCAAGCATCTATATGCTATATAAATATTTAATAGCGATATCTTTATTCTATTTTGTTATAAATAACACCTTAAACCTGCCAGCGCTGTTGAATCAATTCTGAAGATTTGAATTTGGTAGTAGAGCTCGCCTGGCTTAAATAATTGCCTTGGACATAAGGAATACCTAATTCGACGGCTATTTGCAGCTCTGGCTGAGTCCCAATCCCTGTCGCTATAGGAAGAGCATCTAATTCTTTGGCCAAATTAGCCAAATGCAGAATAGTCTTTTTGAGTCTGATGTTCTTTTTTGATTCCTGGATCAAGGTTGGATCCAGTTTGATGTAGTCTGGGGACAACTTCCATAAGCGGCTTACCAACGAATGCTCATTACCAAAGAAATCAATAGCAATTTTATAACCATGGTCATGGTAATTCTCAATTGCCGACGCTAGCTGCCGTTCATAGGTGACCAGGTTCTCATTTTGTTCGGTGATACTGTAATCCCGAATTTGAATCACGACACGTTCTGTAGGCAATGCATAGGCATGCAGGATACGCTCGAAAACTTTGCCGTGCTCGGTTACACTAATCAGCAAGTCTGGGTGTACTGTCAAAAAAAGCAGCCCTTTTTCCTGAAAGGCATGCTGATAATTCAACACATGCAGAGTCCTGCAGATACGGTCAAACTTCACTAACTTGCCTGAGGCCTTCGCATACGAATAAGCAAAATCCGCAGTCGCTTCCTGTATGTCACTTAGGCTTGGTTTTAATATCGCTTCGTAACCGTGCAACTCGCCATTCTGAACATCATAGATGGGCTGAAATTCGGACCTAAGATTGATCCCAACGAACTTGCTTGTATATTCATGCGCATGGTTGGTTTCCAATACAAAATCGTCTAGATCCAACTGTAATGATTGCTTCAATCGCTCTTTCAAAATGTCCAAGTTGGTTTTAATTTGTGGTGAACTTGTCATGACTTCTCACTATCTTGTATATATCTGATCAAACACGCCGCCATCAGAGAAATGCGTTTTTTCTGCCTTACTCCAGCTGCCAAAGATGCTTTCCACCCTAAATAATTCCAGTGGTTTAAATACCCGCACAAACTGGTCTTGAGTAGCTGAAACTTGCGGTCTCAGGTAGTGCTGTGCTGCGATTTGCTGACCTTTTTCACTAAAATGAAACTCAAGGTATGCCTGTGCCAGCGCACGTGATTTTCTCTTGTCGACAACCTTGTCTACTAAAGCGACAGGATTCTCGGCCAGAATGCTTACCGAAGGATAAACAATCTCAAATTTATCCGAGCCCAGCTCCTTCTGAATCAGAAAAACCTCGCTCTCAAATGTGATCAGTACATCGCCAATGTCACGTTGGACAAAAGTCGTTGTCGCACCTCGCCCACCCGTGTCCAGTACTGGAACGTTCTTGAATAGCTTGGTCACGAAATCTTTTGCCTTGGCTTCGTCCCCACCTTTTCTGACAACATATCCCCAAGCAGCGAGATAGCTATATTTGCCATTTCCTGAGGTTTTGGGATTCGGAATCACGACAGAAACGTTCGGCTTAACCAAATCATCCCAATCTTTGATTTGCTTGGGATTCCCCTTGCGTACAAGGAACACCGGCGTAGAGGCCGTTGGCACACTGTTATTTGGTAGGCGTCCTTGCCAATCTTTCGGGATTAGTTTCGCTTTTTCATGCAGAATATCAATATCTGGTGATCGATTCATTGTAATTACGTCTGCTTGCAACCCATCCACAACAGACCGCGCCTGCTTGGTAGATCCCCCGTGAGATTGGTTAACAGTAATCGTCTCGCCAGTTTTTTCTTTCCAATACGTAATAAATGCTGCATTCAGATCTTTGTAATATTCTCTGGAAACATCATAGGACACGTTCAATATAGATGTCTCGGCACTGACGGTAATTGGAACCGCACCGAGCAGCGCTACAGTCAAACTTATCAAATATTTAAACATTCTTTCTTCCTTACTAAACTCATTTGGTTGCAACTATAGGAAGTTTATTTAATAATGTAAAAGAATAAATAAAGATATGTTTATAACTATTTATTATTATGAATTTGCTTGGTCTGGTTATATATTGATCGAAACTAAACAGCTTAGCTGACCGTACAAACGGAAGCCAGTGGTCGAAAGACCACTGGCTTTTTTATTTTCTAATGAGTAATGGCTATGGGTACCCAGACAACAGATACGCATCATCACTATCTTGATATTCCCAATATTGTGGAGTCGCTTAATCTCGTCCGTCTTGCTTAATTGGAACACCGTCATCGCAGAAATAAACCACCCAAATTACCGTCAAGAAAGATATTACAAATCATCGTGGAAGGCTTGAGCGCAGCTTTGTTTCCAAATCGCTTAGGCATGCCAGACCTGAAAGAAGAAAGTATCGATTACTTTGTCGGATACACCCTTGACACCGCACTCCGCGAGCTTACCGGGCAAATCAAATTGGAGCTGCGTTACTCGGCAGATATTGGATTTGATAAAACGCCAAGCGAGCAGGCCGCCATAGAAAAGATACAGCTTTTTGCAAATGCATTGCCAAATATCAGAGTATTGCTGGATAGTGACTTAGATGCCGCATTTGAAGGTGACCCAGCCGCTAAAAGCCTGGATGAGGTATTGGTCTGTTATCCTGGCATCGCGGCCATTATCCACTATCGTCTGGCCCATGTTCTGCATCAGCTTGGACTGCCGTTGATCGCCCGCATCATTTCCGAAATTGCGCATTCCATCACGGGAATCGACATCCACCCAGGAGCACGTATTGGTAGCAGTTTTTTTATCGATCACGGTACTGGCGTGGTCATCGGGGAGACTGCGATTATCGGCAACCATGTTCGCCTTTATCAGGCAGTCACTCTCGGCGCCAAACGCTTCCCTACAGATGAACATGGACATTTAATCAAAGGCGACGCAAGACACCCCATTCTGGAGGACGATGTGGTGGTATACGCTGGTGCCACGATACTAGGGCGCATTACCGTCGGCCGTGGCGCCACGATAGGTGGCAATGTCTGGCTTACACGCAGCGTTCCAGCGAATAGCAACATCACTCAGGCAGGTCCTATCACCCAAACGTCACATGCTGAGTCTAAAAAAACATAAGGTATTTTGATTTGAAGTATTCAAATCGGATCACATGAATTTTCCATCAATAAAACAAGGAGAAAATATAAATGACTGATATCCATGAAGCACACACCGCACTAGGTGATGTAGCCGCACGTACGCTATCGAACGCGACCAAAACAGTGCCCATGATGGGCACGATCACGCCGCGCTGGCTGGTGCATCTGTTGCAATGGGTACCTGTGGAAGCAGGTATTTATCGTGTAAACAAGGTGAAAGACCCTAACGCGATCGAAGTCGATTGCTCTGCAAAAGACGAGCGAGAGATCCCCGCGACTTTTGTCGATTATGAGGATTGGGGCCGTGAGTACGTTTTAAACGCAGTGAATACTGCCGTGGATGTACATACGCGTGTCTCTGATTTATACAGCAGCCCACACAATCAAATTAAGGAACAGTTGAGACTGACAATTGAAACAGTGAAGGAACGTCAGGAAAGTGAGCTCATTAACAACAAGGAATATGGCTTGCTCAACAATATCGCCGCTTCTCAGAAAGTAAAATCGCGCACAGGCTCGCCCACACCAGACGATCTGGATGAACTATTGACTAAGGTATGGAAAGAGCCAGCCTTCTTTCTGGCGCATCCACAAGCGATCGCAGCATTTGGTCGTGAATGTACCCGTCGTGGTGTACCACCGCCAACTACGAGTCTATTTGGATCTCAATTCCTTACCTGGCGCGGCGTTCCTCTAATACCTAGTGACAAACTTTACGTCAATAAAGGAAAAACCAACATTCTATTGGTTCGTACCGGGGAAAGTCGTCAAGGCGTGGTTGGCCTGTACCAACCCAACTTACCTGGCCAGCAAAGCATGGGATTATCCGTTCGCTTCATGGGCATCAACCATAAGGCGATCGCATCTTATCTCGTCTCCCTGTATTGCTCTCTGGCAGTACTGACTGATGATGCGATTGCGGTACTGGAAAACGTGGATGTAACTAACTACTATGACTACAAGTAATCAATTCGACCCAACATCCCTGGAACCTGAAGCCATTCTGGCTTCCTTGCCAGGGGAACATCCGCGCATGGCTGCAGGATTGGCTATTGGCCGACAAGCAAGTGAAACCGGACTTTTGGATATTTCCGAACTAAGTAGTATCGCGAGCGAGCTCTATGCTGAAGGCTTTCCTGCAGGCTCACCATTTGCCCAACAGGAAAGCTACCCTTCGAATGCTTCTTTGACACCCATTGCCGCTGGTGCAGTACTACCCAGTCCAAACATAATAACTGACCCGGCACAAACACCGGCAACATCCATTCTCTCCTCGGTCCCTAGCATCGCTTCCAACTGGCCAAATAATGTTCAGGAAAAGGCTATTGATACTGGATACACTAGTCCACTAGCCCTTACCGAAGCTATCGATATCGGGCATTTTCTCGGTAGCGTGGAAGACCCGTATCAGGCGGAATTAAACCAAATCTTAAGCAGTTTGGGTGGAGTTAGTGATATATCCAGTGCAGGTTCAAGCCAAACTTCTGCGGCACCATATTACTTTTTGAAAGGTACACCTCATCAGCAGGACGCGGTATCTTCTGTTTCTACAGCTGGCGCTCACCCACCTTTTGATGCCAACCTGGTGCGCAAAGACTTTCCCATTTTGCGTGAGTTGGTCAATGGCCGCCCGTTAATCTGGTTTGATAATGCAGCTACTACACAAAAGCCACAGGCTGTCATTGATCGTATTGCCTATTTTTACCAGCATGAGAATTCCAATATCCATCGTGCTGCTCATGAACTAGCTGCACGTGCTACGGACGCATATGAAAATGCACGAGAAACAATAAGAAGATTCATCAACGCGCCTTCTGTGGACAATATTGTCTTTGTCCGCGGCACTACAGAGGCAATTAATCTGGTAGCAAAGACCTGGGGTAAAAAACATTTAGGTGAAGGTGATGAAATCATCATCACGCATCTGGAGCATCATGCCAACATCGTTCCTTGGCAACAGCTTTGCCAAGAGATAGGCGCAAAATTAAAGGTAGCGCCTGTTGATGATTCAGGGCAGGTGTTGCTGGACGAGTACCAGAAACTGCTCACGTCCCGCGTCAAACTGGTCTCATTTACCCAGGTTTCCAACGCACTGGGTACAGTCACGCCCGCCGCCGCCATGATTCAAATGGCCCATCATGCAGGTGCCAAAGTGTTGCTGGACGGGGCACAATCCGTTTCGCATATGCATACCGATGTTCAGGGACTGGACGCAGATTTCTTTGTATTCTCCGGGCATAAGATATTTGGCCCAACCGGGATTGGTGCCTTGTATGGTAAAGCTGATGTATTAAAGGACATGCCTGCCTGGCAGGGTGGCGGCAATATGATACAGGACGTGACTTTCGAAAAGACTGTTTACCATGAAGCGCCAGCCAAGTTTGAAGCCGGCACTGGCAACATTGCGGATGCAGTAGGTTTGGGCGCAGCGTTAGAGTATGTGGAGCGTATCGGCATTGAGAATATTGCCCGTTACGAACATGAGTTACTGGTATATGCCACTAATGCCATGCAAAAAGTTCCCGGCCTACGTTTGGTAGGCACGGCCAAAGATAAAGCCAGTGTATTGTCATTCACTTTAGATGGTTACAAAAGTGAAGAAGTTGGGGCCGCACTGAATGCAGAAGGTATTGCAGTAAGATCCGGCCACCATTGCGCCCAGCCTATTCTGAGGCGACTTGGACTGGAAACCACCGTGAGACCGTCTTTGGCCTTTTATAACACATACGCTGAGATAGACACCATGGTGAATGTGTTATTCAAGCTTAGTGGGCAAAAAGCACCCAATTACAACTAGCATCCTTATCAATAAAAAAATCTGGCGGCCCGTGTGGGCTAGCCAGACAAATCAGGAGAGAGCATGTTAGCATGCTCGTAAATGCTAACATCACTACTTAGTTTCAAGTGTTAAGTAGCCACCACCATAGCATTTAAGTCCGGCTTATCCAACTGCAAGTCCTTGCGTGTCGAACACACCTTCAAACAAAGCCGTGCTCAGATAACGTTCACCGGAATCCGGCAATACAACTACAATGGTCTTGCCGGAGTTTTCGGACTTTTGAGCGTAACGCACTGCAACAGCTACTGCTGCGCCACACGATATGCCTGACAAAATACCTTCTTCGCGCGCCAGCCGCTTCGCATAAAGAATCGCTTCATCGTTACTAACTTGAGCGACTTCATCCACGATGTCCAAATCCAGCACATCAGGAACAAAGCCTGCACCTATACCCTGAATTTTATGTGGTGCCGGTTTTAATTCCTGGCCAGCTCTTTTTTGCGTCAATACTGGGCTAGCCTCCGGCTCTACCGCAACACTAAGGATTGGTTTCCTTTTTATGTTTTTGATGTAACGGGTCACCCCTGTGATAGTACCGCCAGTACCGACGCCGGAGATGAAAATATCCACATTGCCATCTGTAGCATTCCAAATTTCCGGGCCAGTGGTCTTTTCATGAATCGCTGGATTTGCAGGGTTCTTGAATTGCTGTAATAGCACATATCTAGACGGGTCTGATGCTGCAATTTCTTCCGCCTTGGCAATCGCACCGCTCATCCCCTTCGCCCCCTCTGTCAGAACCAGTTTCGCGCCATACGCAGCCAGTAGCTTGCGCCGCTCGATACTCATGGTTTCCGGCATGGTCAAAGTTAATGGGATCCCGCGCGCCGCTGCTACAAAAGCCAGCGCAATCCCGGTGTTACCGCTCGTAGGCTCTACAATCTCCTTGCCAGAGCCTAGCAAGCCACGTTGTTCCGCATCCCATACCATTGCTGCCCCTATGCGGCATTTGACTGAATACGCTGGATTGCGGCCTTCAATTTTTGCCAGTATGGTGGCCTTGGTGCCATCCCCGATACGATTCAGTCTTACTAAGGGAGTATTGCCAATGGATTGTGCGTTATCTTCAAACCAATTTGCCATATATATTTATTCCAATAAACTAGATTTTAGCATTAGAGACTTCAGTAGATTTTACAAGAGCCAGCACTTCGCTGCCAACCTGTAGTCTCAAATCAGTCACTGAGCGAGTCGTAATCACTGCAGTCACGATACCTATTGCCGTTTCAACATCAACTTCTGATACGACCGGACCGTTGATAATTTCCTTGATTCTACCCCTGAACTGATTGCGTACATTGATTGCACTAATTGCCATAACTATCTCCTGTGCATGTAATGCGTATTCCATATTACGCCTTTCATCACCTAAAGACTGTGCAGGAATAGAATCCTGCACCCCATGATTTTTTGGAATTTATTTTTGATATATCTGGTCGAATATACCGCCATCTGCAAAATGCGTTTTCTGCGCTTTCTGCCAGCCCCCAAATGTTTCATCGATCTTCACTAGATTAAGCTTTGGAAACTGTGCTTCATATTTCTTGGCAGCAGTTTCGGAAACTGGACGGTAGAAGTTCTTGCCGATGATGTCCTGTGCTTCATCAGAGTAGAGGTAATCCAGATAGGCCTTAGCCACTGCTTCGTTGTTATGCTTTTTGGCAAACTTATCCACCACGGTCACAGGCGGTTCAGCCAGAATAGAAAGCGACGGCACAACAATCTCGACCTTGCCGGCACCTAGCTCTTTTTGCGCTAAGAAAGCTTCGTTTTCCCAAGCAAGTAATACATCACCAATGCCGCGCTCGACAAAAGTGGTAGTTGCGCCACGTGCGCCGCTATCGAGCACAGGGACGTTTTTGTAAAGCTTGCCTACAAATTCCTTGGCTTTGGCCTCATCACCGTTGTTTTGCTTGAGTGCGTAAGCCAAGGCTGCCAGATAATTCCAGCGCGCACCACCGGAGGTTTTCGGATTAGGGGTAATCACAGAAACGCCTGGTTTTACAATATCATCCCAATCCTTGATATGTTTGGGGTTGCCTTTGCGCACCAGAAACACGATAGTGGATGTGTAAGGCGCGCTGTTATTCGGCAAACGCTTTTGCCAGTCTTTTGGGATCAACTTACCTTTCTCGCTAAGCTGATCCACATCATATGCCAGCGCCAGAGTTGCAACATCGGCTTGCAGGCCATCAATAACCGCACGTGCCTGTTTGCCGGAGCCACCGTGCGATTGGCTGACTTTTACCGTGTCACCAGTTTTGCCTTGCCAATATTTGCTGAAAACCGCGTTGTAATCCACGTAAAGCTCGCGGGTCGGGTCATAAGAAACGTTTAACAGCGTAACTTCTTTTGCTAATGCTTGCTGGCTTGCAAGCTGCGCTGCAGCAAACAAAGCCAGAGTGAGTAATGTTTTTTTCATGTCTAATCCTTCAAAATTCATAATGTTTAAAATTGGCTAATTGGTGTTGAACAGTGACATCGCATATCCTGCTCCTCCTTGTTTCTTAAACAGGCGAATTAGAATGCCACCTGAAAGCGCGCTAACAGAGCGTTTTCATCTTCGCGGTCGCGTACATTGCTCCCGCTGGCATTGTTATTGGTCGCCTGTGGCAATCCTTTAGCCAATGCGCCACCGTCAAACGAGGTATGCGCATAATTGAGAGAGATTTTGGCGTTCTGGTTGAGATACCAGTTGACACCAGCCACCCAGGATTTGGCCGATTTTGCGCTCTTGGTAAGATCGGCATAGGCACTTGTAATGGCTGTACCTTCCGCGGCATATTGCCCAGCCTGATTCTTGAAGGTGTCGCTATCGAGGTTAATTTCGCTATATCGCGCTACAAGCTCCCATGCACCCCAGCCGCCTTTGTCCAGGTCGAAATCCCGGTTCGGTTTTACGCCTTTAAAAGAGGCGTCTTCCCCGGTCAATAAGTAAGATGCAGCGATCTCCCAGGCATCATGCGAAAGCTTTTTATTGGTGCCGGCACGAACAATGGTGCTGTCGTTTCCTGTGGCTGTGGTCAGCAGGCTCACATTCTGGTCAACGCGGGCATATTCTGCCAACACACCAAATGGGCCAAAGTAATAATAAGCTTGTGGGGAAATGCGGAAACGTTTGCCGTCAGCCACTGCCGCTGAGCCGTATCTGAAGAAAGTGTTCTGTCCTTCGGTCACGTAGCTTGGCAGGCCGTTTCTGGTTGCATCCGCGGCAGAAGTGTTGGTGAAATCGAGGTTGCGCTCACCGGTAAAGTCGGTATAAGTTGCGCCTAAACCAAACCCAAGGCCGGAAAGTGCATTGGCCTGATCTAAGAAAGGCGTGGTAAATAGGCGTGCGGTATATTCACGCTCACCATTGAACTCTGTCCCGGTAGCGATATTACCGCCATCCGCCACCCCGTTTACGATACCTACTGCATAATTGAGTTTTTTACCCAGCACGTCGCCGTACACCGAAAAGCCTAAATCGCGGTTTGGCAAAATGGCATTGGTAACGTAACTGCGTTCGATAAATTTGGTGTCTGCCGCGCTCTGCAAGCGTTCCAGGCCAACGAAACTTTTGAATTTACCTGCGCGGATATTGAATTCCGGCGCAAGGTATGCTTCAACATAGGCATCTACTACCGTTGCATTACCGTTGCCAAAATCAGGTGTGAACCTGAAACCATATTTGCCAGCCACTTTCCCTTCGATCGTTGGCCGCACGCGACGCAACAATGAGCTATCTTCTGCATCATGGAAACCTGTTGCCGGATTCAGCGAGCCAGCCCGGTTGTTCGTTCTGCCGCGCACATCATTCGCGCCATCAAAATAGTTGCGGTGGTCCGCCTGCACGATACCGCGGAATTTGATCTCGTTCTGGCCGTCTGCAGAGCTAAACGAAAAACCATTTGAACTGGCCTTTACCACGGGTGTTTCTTTTTTCGCTTTTGCGCTGTCTTCCTCGGCCAGTTCGCCCTTGCGCTCCAGCACTTTCACTTTTTGATTAAGCTCTTGCACCAATGCGCGAAGCTCTTCTAGCTCCGGGCTGTCGTTAGCAAAACTGATCTCAGGATATGTAATAACTCCCGCTAAAAAAAGGGAGAATAAAATTTTCTTTGGCATCATAAAACCCCATATTTTTTCCTTCTTCCAGATGACTGGTCAGAGTTTTATAGATTGTGTTTGGTCTAGCTCCAGATTACTGGTTGCTTTATTATCTCTTTGAAGTGATTGGCTTGGATTCAAAACGGACTTTCTCGCGGCGCTCGATCTGAGTCACCCTTCCATCATGAACTGTGATCTCAATCGAGCCATATCCAGTCTGTTTTTGTACAAAAGTGATAGCGCGAATAATCGCTTCCAGCAATTCACTATCTACTTCTGTCAATAATCCAGATTTCGTTAAAGCCATCTCATGCTCCATTCAAAGAATGATTGGCACTTTAACAAAGATTCAAAATAACAATAAAGAATTTGTAATGATATGTTTATTCTAAATAGTTATATATATTGAGTGTTTTATGGTTAATGTAGATAGTCTGTAGATTTAGGATGGATAGAATGAATCACCACTCAAACAGTAAGCGCTTAAAAATTAGTGGCAATCCTTGGTTCTTTTGATGCACATACATCAATTTCCAATTGTGATTGCCCACGCACGTTCGCAATTCATGATAATGACACCATTCTGGATGACTTTACATTCCGTCACTTTGAATAAAATCGAAATCGCGCCAACGCCAATCGACCGCTTTTCACTACCCAAGGTTAGCGGAATATCAGATAGCCAACATCTCAGCCGCGCCGCGCAGCTTCGATTGTGGCAATGTCAATCTTTCGCATTGTCATCATCGCATCGAAAGCGCGTTTGGCAGCAGCAGGATCCGAATCAGCAATCGCTTGCGTCAGGGCAATAGGGGTGATCTGCCAGAACAAGCCCCACTTATCCTTGCACCAGCCACACTGGCTTTCTTCGCCACCGGTGCCAACAATCGCGCTCCAATATTTATCCGTCTCAGCTTGGTCTGTGGTTGCAACCTGGAACGAGAATGCCCAATTGTGCTTGACCGCCGGCCCACCATTGAGTCCAAGACAGGGAACACCCATCACGGTAAACTCGACCGTCAATACCTCCCCTTCTTTGCATGATGGATTGTCTCCCGGAGCGCGAAGAACCGCGCCAACGGATGAGTTGGGAAAGGTCTTGGCGTAAAATCGAGCCGCTTCCTCGGCGTCACGGTCAAACCAAAGGCAAATCGTGTTCTTTGCTGGGGTTGTCACGTTATTTCTCCTCAAAATTAGGTATTGCTTAATGATGGTTTATATACGTTGGCGATTATTCCAGTTCTTAAGACTGTTGGACTTTCAAGTAAAAAATCAATTGGGTTATTAATAGCCAACCAATTTCACCTCTGGGCCCGCCGACGTAGATAAAAAAATATGATAGGTATCGAGCGTTTCAACTTTGCCACTCGTGAACACGAAGAACTCACTAAAAACAAACGGCAGCCAATCTCCGCCGCGTTGTTTGACGCGCCCGGAACCTTGTATTGCCACCGTGTTGGCATTCTCCACAAAGTTGAGGATTTGTAGTTCTGGATTGCCCTCAAAGGCATCATTCTTCAGTTCTGCGGCGAACTGGTCTAACCCTCTCAGTGACTTATGCCCATAGATGTTCCAGGTTACGTCATCTGTTAGGCACGACAGGGTCTTCTGACTATCGCCCTCACGAAAACCATCGATGTATTTTTTTACGATTTCCACATGTGTACTCATTAGCTTTTCCTTGAATTGTGATGATGCTAATACTGTAATCTAACGTCAAAAGTAAGGGAGCGATGCCTGAGTGTTGCGTCCCGCTTGACTGAGGACTGGGCGTTGCCGAGCTCACATGGAACGCCCGTCGAAGTTTTGTACTGGAATCGATGCAAGATCAATTTCTTCAATGCACCGTAGATTCACGGCGGCCATGCGATTCCCCTTTGAATCAACGCCCTCTGCATAGGGATGTATCCCACATATTGGACAGAAACGATGCTTGATGATGTGCTTATTGAATTCGTATGTGCTTGCGGCATCCTCTGGAGTTTTCAGCTGCAGTTTCTCATGAGGAACAAACCAAAGAAGTGACCCCTTACGAGAACAAATCGAGCAATTGCATGCAACCGCACCATTTATTTCTCCTTCAACTTCGAATGCGACTTTGCCGCAATGGCAGCTACCTTTGTAGAGCATATGATTCTCCTTGTACCTGAATTTGTGTCTGATCTACGTGACTCGCATCGTCCCTCTCAATTGACGGATTGGGCGTCATACTTACTCTCATTTTGCATGTGATAGGGGTTCATCTATTTTTGATTGTGATTGCCTCTCCCGCTCGTAATTCACGATAATTACACCTTTCGGGGTAACTTTGCTTTCCGTCACCTTGAATGTCGCCGGGATCGTCCCATCAGTAAACAACCGCTTTCCAACGCCCAACGTTATCGGATATATCATCAACCAGAACTCGTCGATCAAATCGTGCTTGATAAGCGTTTGAATGAGGTTGCTACTTCCCCAAACATGCAAATCCGGCCCTCTCTGCTGCTTGATTTTTGCAACCTTTTCCGCAACATCTCCGTTTAAAAACACAGAGGGATTCCATTCGCCCAATGTCATGCTGTTCGAGACGACATACTTGGTCGCCGAATTGACTCCAGGCCAGATATCCGCATGGTGTGGCCAGTACGGAGCCCAAATGTCGTAGGTCTTGCGCCCCAACAACAGGTCGAACGACTTGTTCATCTGGCTTCTCAAGGCCGTTCCAAGAATCGGATCGGAATATGGCGCAATCCACCCACCATACGCGAAGTCGCCGCTAATATCCTCGGTTACTCCGCCAGGAGCTTGTATGACACCATCCATGGTAATGTGTTCAAGCACGATAACTCTTCTCATGACTGAACCTCTCCAATATCTTTATGTAAGGCCCTTGTAGATTGATAGTCACTCGGTGTCGACGTATGTTAGTGGATAAGTTTCCATGATTCACCTGGCGCATCAGTCCTATAGTTATGCAACCATTTGCAAGATCAACTTTTTTCCACTACATTTTTCAGGCTGCTCAGTCCGAGTTCAAAATCATCCGTAGTCATCTTCTCGCAGTCAAAAATTAGTCCGATCACCTTGGCAAAATACGGACTTTTGCCTTCCAGCGCCCACGTCACTTGGGTTTCGGGTCCAATCGGAAGCAATGTGAACGTAACTTTGTTTGTCGCTCGGAACGGCTTGATCATATCGAGGCTGATGACTATCTTATTGGAAGGATCGGATTCGGTGATGGTCACGCTACCCTCTCCGACCTTGCTGTCCCCTTTCCAGGCATAATTGGCACCAACACCAGCATCAGGCCCGCTGTAATTCGTTTTCATGTGAGGATCACGATTATATGGAGTCCATGCCTCCCATTTGTGAAAGTTGTTGATATTCGAGAATATTCTCTCCGGGGATGCCCGCATCTTCATTGATCGAGCGACATGAAATGTATCAGGGAGCGTAGCTGCATAAATGAGTAAAACAGCGATCGCGAGTGTAATGATGATAAATATTGCTTTAATCATGGCTTGTTCCTTCATTATTAGTTGTTAATTGGTGTTGCAGGATCATTAGTAATCATGACAGGTATTCCGGATGAATGGTTTTACTAATCTGGAATGGGCAAACACTCCATAATCTCAACGGTATCCCCTGGAAAGATCATGAAATGCGGGTGATTCTCGAACATCTTTGCAGCCTCCTCATGTGATGAGGACCGTACTACAGTATAAGCTGTCAAATTGTTCCTGATATCCACTATGCCAGAAGGCGAAACGCTCTTGGTTCGGCCCAAAGGGGTTCCCTTGTCTACTATGAAATCTCGATACTTATCAACCCAAGCATGCCATGCGCCGATACCTTCGGCTACACGCTTCTGCTTTTCATCATTATTCAATGCGTCAAACCTGGCATTTTGCATAGAGGTAGGTGACCCGGTATAAACGGCAAGAAAAGTTTTCATTCGGCATCCCTTTCACTTTCAGTTCTCGTATAAAATTCGTTCTCACCTGTCATCGAATTGCATGTTAATCATTTCTTTATTTGGTAAATGCAATTTTAAAACTCGTAAACAATCTTTATGTGTACAATGTTCACATAAAGATATCAGACATAGTGGACGTTGTCCACATATTAATTACATGAGTACTACTCAACCACACAAAAAGACAAGTGGCGCTTATCGTCATGGCGATTTGAAGAAAGCTTTGCTTGGTGCAGGCCTAGCGCTTGCAAGACAAGGGGGGCCGAATGCCGTCTTGCTGCGGGAGGTTACCCGGCAAGTAGGTGTGGTGCCAAATGCTGCCTACAGGCACTACGCCAATCAACATGACCTATTACAGGCGGTAAGATCTGCCGCCATGTCTGCCCTGGCCAATGCGATTGAGTCTGAGCTTGCTAAGCTGCCTAGCATTAACGACCCAGCCGATTTTGCCCGTGCAAATTTACGCGCCGTTGGCATGGGATACCTCAAGTTCGCGCAAGATGAGCCTGGACTGTTTCTCACAGCATTCTCCGTACCTGACGACTTACAGGGTACCGCCGTACCTGAAAAGGCTGGCAACAGTGGCCTGAACCCATACCAGTTATTATCCGTGGCATTGGATAGGCTTGTTGATACCGGAGTATTGCCGAATGAACGCCGTATGGGCGCCGAATACCTGGCCTGGTCTGCAGTGCATGGCTTATCAATGTTGTTTATCGATGGGCCATTACGTCAATTATCGCCCGCACAACGGCAGATAGTTAGCCAGCGACTTCTTGATATGGTTGAGAAAGGCTTGGTATAACTGAAGTGAACTGAGTAAATTTTTTACCACAGATTGTGGTGGCTATCGTACTTTAGGCAGTCCGCAGGAACAAATTATTAAAGTGCACGACATCTCCATCGAGCCTAGGTTATGGCAAGCAGCAGTTCTTCAGCGCTGGATGGATGTAGATGGTCTGCTCTATTTGCAAAATAACGCTGGCTAAGTTCGGTTGCAGATATGTGTTTGATTTCCCGAAAACCTGCCTCATGAGCCAGTTGTGTTATCTCTGAAGGACTAAACAGGCTGATGAAAGGCGTTCCAGCCATACTTGCAAACTTTTCCGTCGCCTCACGTCCCGGACGCTCTTCCGGTTCTATCAACCCAAGGGGCAGCTGGAATGTTATGGCCAGCACAGAACCGGAAGCAATTTGCGCAACAAGGTGCATGGTAGCCGTAATGGCATTTCGGGTAAGGTACATGGAAACTCCCGAAGAAGCCACTACAGCGGGCTGCTTCTGGTCAAATCCTGCAGCCAATAATTGCTCCCACCACGAGTCTCCTTTCTCGAAGTCCACAGGAACAAACCGCAACCAATCCGGGATTCCCCAGCCAAGCCCCATGAGGCGTAGCCGTTTCCAGGCTTGTGGGCCCGGTTGGTCAATCTCAAAGATTCGCAATCGGGAGGCAATATCTGGTCTGCGTTGAGCGAAACTGTCCAGTCCAGCTCCAAGTATGACGTACTGACTTACACCCTTATTTGCATGTTCTATGACCAGATCTTCGATGAAGCGGGCGCGAGCAACGATGGAAGCGCGTGAGCGGGCTGTAGCGCGTGGATTCATATCTGGTCGGTGTTGCCATCCATCGTCTGGAGCAATAATTTGAAGCCCTATTTCGTCCTGAAGCACATGGGGCGATGGATCGATTTGAACATGCATAGCCCGCCACAGCGCGACCCGTACTGCCGTTTTGTCAGCTTCTTCTTATTTCTGTTTCTGCATAGCAGCCTGCCTCCCAAGTAGGAACAAGTATATCTGTTCAAGCACTCTAACTTTCAAAATCACCGTCTTGCGAGACTTACCAACATAGATCCAGGGAATGATGGGTTAGCCATTTAATTATGCGCTGACTACTGAAAAAGTGAAGATATATTCTTATTCCTCAAGCTGATAGTCGTCAGGAGGTTTCCACAT